>MKVH01000021.1 GCA_001899175.1 Candidatus Kapaibacterium thiocyanatum
CCCGTTGCACAGTTGCGCGCTTCAGGGACGACAAACTTACGGCACTTTCTCCTCTTCACCAAATGGTCATGTGAAAAACCATGCGTGACGTACTGAATCCAGCCCTCCGGGAAGAGGATGCGGACAGCCTTCAAACCCGCATGAATACTGGGTTTTCGGGAACAGCTCTTCCATTCGAAAAAAATCTTTCCGATGACCGCATCGATGCGATGAACGATACCATCTACCGCCATTCAGGAACACCATCATATCGTTTTCATCGCCTTCCGGGCATCCGGAACACCAGGTGTTCCAGCGAAGCGTCGAGCAGCGTTCGCTGCATTTCGCCGCATGGTTCCCCGTCCCACGAGCACCATCATCCCCGCACTCACGAATGCATACATGATGGATTGCGCACGTCGTTCCAGCATGCACATGGCCACTATCGACAACAGGACATGCAACAGGTTCACCCATCTCCGATACCCGATCGATATCTGCGAAGGCATACGGGTACATGACGTCCGAACAGCATGGCGAGAAGCCCCGACTCCACCGAAGTCCGCAGGCATCAGAGACATACTACCCCTTATTTCCCTATTTTTGCACTTTGAGCGCAACCGTGTCGCACACTACGATCGAAAGTCATGGCCAAACCGCTGAGCGTCTTGTTCGTGTCCAGTGAAGTCTATCCGTTCATCAAGACGACGGAATATGCGGACCTCTGCTACGCCCATTCACTGGGTGTACGTGAAGTGGGACACGACATCCGTGTGATGATGCCGAAGTATGGATTCATCTCCGAACGCAAGAACCGCATTCATGAAATCAACCGCCTGCGTGACATCCCGATTCCCATCGGAGAAGAAGCCCACCCCGCGACGGTCAAATCCTCCTCGATCAACAACCCACGCGTAAAAGTACAGGCCTACATCACGACGAACTCGAACTACCTCGACGTGAACAAGGGCATCATGCACGATATCGCATCGGGCAAGGAATTCCCGAACAACGACGAACGCTTCATCTTCTTCAATCGCACGGTACTGGAAACGTGCATGCTGCTCGGATGGTTCCCCGACGTGATCCATTGCATGGGCTGGCAGACGGCTCTGATCCCCGCCTATATCCGTACGATGTTCGCCCAGGAGTTCCGGAAGACGAAGATCGTGATGACGATCACCGACTTCAACGAACAAGGCGTCTTCCCCCTCAAGACGCTCGCGAAGACGGGACTTCCCGAAGAAGCGCTCGAAGCGGCCAAGTACAAGAACAAGACGAACTTCCTCCGCGCAGGCCTCGTCTATGCGGACCGCGTCACGACGCTGTCGCCCGGCTACGCATCGGAACTGCTGGCTACGAAGGAATTCAAGGAGAACTGGCTTCCCCTTCTGCACAAGAAGCCGCTCACGGGTATTCCTCACGGCGTCGACCTGATGCAGTGGAATCCCAAGACGGACGTCAATCTGAAATCGAAGTTCGATTCGACCGACTTTTCCAACAAGGCGGCAGCACAGGAATTCCTCCAGAAGGCTGCCGGTCTGGCCGTCAATCCCTCGGCGATGATCGCCGCCTTCGTCGGTCCGCTGACCGAAGCCATGGGCGCCGATATCGTCGCGGACGCCATTCCTTCCCTGATCGCCGACGGTGTCCAGGTCGTCATCGCAACGGACATTCCTGCAGCGTTGTCCAAGAACTTCGAAGCGCTCGCCAAGAAGCATCCTCAACAGGTATGCTATCGTCCGGCATTCGACGAGGAATTCCTCCACCACCTCATCGCCGGAGCTACGGTCATCATGAAGCCGTCGCGTACGGAAGCTTCGGGCCAGTTCCAGCGCGTGGCCCTCGTCTACGGCACGATTCCCGTCATCCGCACCACCGGAGGCATCACGGAAGGTCTCGTCGACATCGACGAAACCAAGGGTACGGGCAACGCCTTCCTCTTCAAGAAGGCCGATGCGGCGGATCTGGGCAAGGCAATGAAACGCGCCATCAAGGCCCACGGTCAACAAGAAACCTGGAATGCCATCGTCAGCAATGCCATGACGACACCCGTCGGCTGGGGTGCTTCGGCACTGCCCTACGACGAACTCTATCGCAACCTGATGAAGGAAACGAAATAACCGTGGCGTTCCTCACCGCGCTCCGCCGTTCCGTTGGCATGTACGTCATCGGACTGACGGCCCTGTTCGTACTGGCTGCCTGCAACGACAAACCCACCGACCTCGGTACGGACATCATCCCGGGTACGGATTCACTGTATGCGCTGTCGTCCATCACGGTACCGCTCGTCGATTCCGTGGTCCTGACCCCGAAGCAGTCACCGATCTTCAACAACACGTACTTCCTCTTCGGAAAGACAGACGACTCCGAGGCACGCCTCTTCATCGAACTGGTCAACTATCCCTCGAATCTGCCACCGGCTACGGACTACGACGTCGTCGCCGCCGAGCTGATGATGCGTCCGCAATACTACATCTACGGCGATACCAACGATCGGACCCTGGCTGTGGAAGCCTACGAACTGCAGAAGGAATGGGATCCGCAGGCGACATGGGACAGCATCTGGACGTCGAGCGGCGCCACGTCCTACTATTCCACGGGCACACCGCAGGTGTGTTCGTTCAGCAAGACGCTGGTGGATACCGCCGACAGCCTGGTCTACGTTCCCTTCGATCCCGTCGCGGCCAAGCGCTGGCTGACCAAGGGCGTCGATTCCACCTTGAGGAAGGAGCTCCATGGCTTCGTCCTTCTACCCTCGTCCGGCTCCTCGATCCGTCAGTTCAGGAATCTGAACGGGCAGAACCAGATCATGGCCATGCGGTTCATCATCAGGCACAAGGACAGCACGGATAACGATACGACCTACATGGAATCCGTCGTGGCCTGTTTCACGAACACACCGGTACCCCAGCCGGGTGAACTGGTGCTGCAGGGCTCCCGCGTCTATCGTATATCCATGTACGTCGACCTCAACGCACTACCACGCAATGCCATCGTCCTCGGTGCCACCGCGCGCGTCAATGCCGATCCCGCGGCCAGCAAGGCGGGACGGGGCGGACTCGACGAACTGCTGAAATGCGAGTATGTCCCGCCATCCGGTACGGCGTTGTCCACGACGACCAGACGGGACGACTCCTATGGCTATGCGTTCACCAACATGGGATTCATCTTCCAGTTGATCCTGCGTAATGCGGATCGCAAGGGTACCATCCTGATCTCCCCCGAAGGAAGCTCCGAATTCTGGCGCATGAACCGTATCCGTCTGCACGGTGCGAATGCCGATACCACCCTGCGGCCACGCGTCACCCTGATCTATACGGTTCCGAAGGTATTGCAATGATGCGCCGCATTCTCGTTCTCTCGATCGTTTCCATCGCGGTGTTGACGACGCAGAGCCATGCCCAGGGCGGCTCGAACTATTCCATCTTCGGTCTCGGAGACCTTCGTCGTGGCGTAGGCGCATTGTACGACGCAATGGCCGGCACGTCCATCGCCATGCAGACCGACCACGGCATCAACACGGTGAATCCGGCCCTGCTGGGAATGACACCCTATACCCGCCTGCAGACCGGCTACCACTTCAAGCAGAACCTGAACATACAGGGCGGCCGTAACAGTTATCAGAACAACGGCGAACTCGACGGCGTAATGAGCATGTTCTCCGTCGACACGTCCCTGGGCATCGGTATCAACTTCGGCCTCCTGCCCTATTCGTCCGTGAACTACAGCCTCTCCCGCCCCCTGTCGACGACGATCGAAGGACAGACGATAAGCGGCCACAGCCTGCAGATCGGCGACGGCGGTATCTCTGCCATCATTCTGGGTGCTTCGACGAAGATCACCGATCGTCTCTACGTCGGTGCCAGCATGCAGGCCCTGTTCGGAACGATCACGCAGACGGATCAGGTCATCGTCGATGCCGGCGGATACTATACATCCCAGTCCATCTCTTCCTACGACGTCCGCGGCCTGCTCTTCCGTGGCGGCATCTACTGGAACGTCGCCCAGAACATCTTCATCGGCGCCATCATCGGCGGCGGAGGCAATGCCTCGGTAGAGCATACCGATCGTGCCGTCGGCGTCCGTCCCGGAGAGCTGTTCTTCGACAGTACGATGACCTACAACAAGACATCGGCCCTGCCCTTCACGGCAGGACTCGGTGCGACGTGGAAGAACGGACGGACACAGATCGGTGCGGACCTTCAGTTCGAAGACTATTCCGGCCTGAACGTCCAGCAGACCCCGAACGCCACCTACGGTACGGCCTTCCGCGCTACGGCTGCCGCGGCGCAGTCCGGTGCACACCACACCAACGCCACCTTCGGCGAACGCGTCGGCTACAGTGCGGGTGTCGGTTATCAGCAGATGTACTACAAGGTACAGGGATCGACGCTCGCGGAATACTTCGTGAGCGGCGGCTTCAACTTCCCGCTTGGCGGTGCCGCGATGGTCGATGCCGCAGCGACGCTCGGCATCCGTACTCCGATGGGTGGGAGCGGCCAGCAGAACGTCTTCGGACGGCTCTCCGTAGCCTTCAGCATCGGCGAGATATGGTTCAGACCGTTCGCGCGCGAGTGATGATCGACGTCGTCGAACGTCCCTTCAGTAGCGGAATGATCTCGACGCGTCCCCCATGCTCTTCCACGACGTCCGCGCCGATGACCGTATGGCGCGTATAGTCGCCCCCCTTCACGAGCACGTCCGGCAACAAGAGCGTGATGACGTCCAGCGGCGTATCGTCCGTGAATTCCACGACATGATCGACGCAGCGCAATGCCGCCAGCACTCGGGCACGATCGTCGGCCGTATTGATGGGTCTCTCGGGTCCTTTCAGACGACGGACGGAATCGTCGCTGTTCAATCCCACGACGAGCACGTCGCCGAACTCCCGTGCGGCCTCGAGATACATGACGTGACCTGCATGCAGGATATCGAAACAGCCGTTCGTGAAGACGACACGGCGTCCCTGCCCGCGCAGGTCATCGCGCAGTGCGACGAGTTCTTCCTTGGTGGTGACGATCATCGATGTTCTCCTTGCAACGATGCCGGAACGTCGTCCTCGTCGGCGATAGCCTGAAGGAGCGTCGACGTCGTGATCGAGACGATGCCCGGTTCTTCGACGACGATTCCTGCGGCGACGTTGGCGAGGGCGGCGGCCTCACGTATGGAGGCACCTGCCGCCACCATGAAGGCCAGCGTGGCGATGGCCGTATCTCCGGCACCGGAAACATCGGCCACCTTCTTCGCGATCGTCGGTACGGAACTCACGTCGCCATTGCCTTCGAACAACATCATTCCGGCAGCACCGAGCGTGATGAGGACGTTCGTGCAGGCCAGGCGGTTCCGCAGTTCCTGTCCGGCACGCAGGATATCGGCATCGGAATGGAGTCCGTATCCAAGCGCTTCCTGCGCTTCCTTCCGATTGGGCTTGACGAGATAGGCACCCTTGTAGGCGAAGAAGTTCTGTCGTTTGGGATCGACGAAGACGGGAATGTTCCGTTCGTTGGCGAGGGCGATCACCCGCGTGATGAGCTCGGTCGAAAGGAAGCCCTTGTTGTAGTCTTCGAGAATGATGCCCCGCAGCGCTTCGCGCGATCCGAGATGCTGCACGACACGTTCGATGACGCGGTCGGGGACGTCGGAACGCGTTTCGCGATCGAGGCGAACGATCTGCTGATTGTTACCGATCACGCGCGTCTTCACCGTCGTCGGGCGTCCTTCCGAGACCACGAACGACGAAGGGTCCAGGCCCGCATCTTCCGCGATCTGACACAGGAGGCGCCCGGACGTATCGTCGCCGATCACGCCGCAGAGTAACGGCCTGGCACCGAGGGCGAGGAGATTGCCCGCGACGTTGGCCGCACCACCGAGATGAAACGTCTCGTTGTCGATGTCGACGACGGGCACGGGAGCTTCTGGCGACACCCTGCTCACCGAGCCCCAGAAATAACGGTCGAGCATCACGTCGCCGACGACGGCGATCTCCGCCCCACGGGCGGCTTCCAGCAAGGTACGCGTACGCTGACGCGAGAGGTCGTACATGGGTCGGATTTATTCCTTTGTTGAAGAAGCCGTCGTGGCACGTCCGGCCAGTTGACGGTCGAACAGGTAGATGGAAGGACCGTCGGAGCCGATCAGCTTGAGGCGTTCGACGATTTCCATCACCTGGGATTCTTCTTCGACCTGTTCGTTGATGAACCACTGCAGAACGATCTGCAGGGGATAATCCTTCTCCTGAACGGCAAGTTCGTACAGTGCGTTGATACGCTCCGTGATCATGGTCTCGTGCTTGCGGACCTGCTCGAAGATCTCGAGAGGTGCCTTGAAATTCTTCTTCGGCGCGTCCATCGCCTGCAGCGTGACGGAAGCACCACGGCTGTGGAGAAAGTCGTAGAGCTTGATGGCATGCTGGGTCTCTTCCTGCCACTGCAGCTTCATCCAGTGGGCGAATCCAGGAAGGTTGTTCTCCGTGAACCAAGCGGCCATGGCCAGATACAGGTATGCCGACTTGAATTCGGCACAGATCTGGTCGTTGATGGCACCTACGAGTTTGGTTTTCATGGCTTGCTCCGGGGAAAATGGCACTACGTTGACGTTCGTCAGGGGACGATATTAGCAAAAGGCTGGGAATGCCCGTAGATTCGTCGTCCATACTTCACCATCGACATCATCGGATTCCGACATGGCCAGACACGTAGCGCTCACACGCCTCAGCATCTCGAACGCCGAATTCTATGCCTTCCACGGCGTCAGGAACGAAGAACAACAACTCGGTGGCCGCTACCAGGTCGATGTCGATCTGTTCTACAATGCCACGCAGGCGGTGGTGAGCGACAACCTGAACGATACGATCAATTACGAGGAAGTGCTCTTCATCGTGAACGAGCATATGAACGGTGAACCCTACGATCTCATCGAGACCATCGCCTATGACGTGGCGACGGCCATCCTCGACCGTTTCGGCACCATCCACCAGGCTACGGTCCGCGTACGTAAGATGAACGTGCCGATCCAGCAGATCATCGACTACGTGGAAGCCGAGTACAGCGTCGTACGTGAAGGATGAGGCCCCTGGCATGATACGCATCCTCCTGGCTCTGGGCGCGAATCTGGAACCACGGCGAGAGCGCATCGAAGAGGCCATGCGCCTTCTCGAACTGGAAGCACTGACGGATACCCGGCGTTCGTCGATGTATGCGACGGAGCCGGTGGGCTACACCGACCAGCCCGACTTCCTGAATGCCGCCATCACCGGAACGACGTCGCTCGGCGCGGAAGAGTTGTTCAGCATCTGCAAGGACATCGAACGCCGGATCGGGCGGCAACATCGGGATCGGTGGAGGGAACGCGAAATCGATATCGACATCATCCTGTACGGAGTGCAGGTCATCGATACGCCCTTGCTCACGATTCCCCATCCGAGGATGCATGAGCGCGCCTTCGTGCTCGATCCCGCTGCGGAAATCGCTCCCGACATGCTCCATCCCGTTCTCGGAACGACCATAGGCCAGCTTCGCTCCAGGCTCCGGTAGTACACCGGGGTAACGACCACCACTCCCATGCGCATACCGGACCACATCATCGATGAAGTACGTGCGGCGTCGGACATCGTCGACGTCATCGGCGAGCACGTCCGTCTGAAGAAGATGGGGCGCAACTACCTCGGTCTGTGCCCGTTCCACAACGAGAAGACACCGTCCTTCAACGTCAATCCCGAGCGCGGCATCTACAAGTGCTTCGGTTGCGGCAAGGCCGGCAATGCCATCACCTTCGTCACCGAGTACCAGCACGTCGGCTTCGTCGATGCCATCAGGATCCTGGCCGCACGCGCGGGTATCGTCATTCCCGAAGAACGTCAGGACGATCCGACCGGTATCCATGGTCGCAAGGACGGAGCCTTCGCTGCACTGCGTACGGCGGCGGAATTCTACGCCCAGGTACTGACCAGTCCGGCCGGAGCCACGGCCACGGACTATTTCGCGAAACGCGGATTCACCGCGAAGACCATCACGGACTTCACGCTCGGTGCCGCTCCCGCCGCATGGGACGCGACCATCCTGCATCTGCGCGGCAACGGATTCACCGACGAGCATATGGTCGATGCAGGCCTCGTCGTCGTCCGCGAGGACGGTCGCATGTACGACCGTTTCCGCGGACGGGCCGTCTTCACCATCCGCGACGACCAGGGCCGGGTCGTGGGCTTCAGCGCACGTATCCTGGCCGATGCCGAAGGGCAGCCCAAGTACATCAACTCACCGCAGGGCCTGCTGTTCGACAAGAGCCGCATCGTCTATGGTCTGGACAGGGCCAAGCGCAAGATCAACGAACTGCGTACGGCCATCATCGTCGAAGGCCAGGCCGACGTCGTGTCGATGCATCAGGGCGGCTTCATCAATACCGTCGCCAGCAGCGGAACGTCTCTCACCCGCGAACATCTGCAACTGCTGCATCGCTACGCCGATACGGTCACCCTGCTGTTCGACGCGGACAATGCCGGACAACAGGCGATGACGCGGGCCATCGAGCTGGCACTGTCCATCGGCTTCGACGTTCGCGTCGTCGTCCTTCCCGCAGGCTCGGATCCCGACAGCATCATCCGTGACCAGGGTGCGGACAGCATGCAGACGATGCTCGACGGTGCAGTGTCCTTCCTCGAATTCCAGGCCGAACGGTTCCGCGACCTCGGGTTGCTGGACGATCCCGCGCATCAGGCCAAGGCCGTACGGACCCTCCTTCAATGGATAGCCTCCGTCCCCGACAGGCTCCGGCATCCATTCCTCGTCCGCGAACTGGCCGAACGGTTCCGTCTCCAGGAGAACTTCCTCCTGCGCGAACTCGCCACCGTCCTGTCCGCACCGAAGCCGACCTCCACCTCGCGATCTGCGCCTCCGGTGCCGCAGACGACGGAACCGCAGCAGCCTGCGGATGTCCTGTCGACCACACCCGTCATGTTGACGTCGGAACGCGAACTGATCCGTATCGCCCTTACCATGGATCACGGCCTCGCCATGCTGATGCACAAGTATCAAGTGACGGACGAAACGTTCTGGAGTGAGGGCGGACGACGTATATTCCAGCGTATCGTCATCGCCGAGGACGAACATCATGATGCGCTCCATCCCGTGCTCAACGACGAGGAGCTGTCGCCGACGGAACGTCAGGAAGTGGCGGACATCGCCTACAGCACGGTCAAGGTCAGTGCCCAGTGGGAGCGGTTCAACGTCGACATGCCTCCACAGGAAGTGTCGCTGCTGGTACGTGACGCACTCGTGAATCTCCATCTGCACCGCATCCAGCACGATCTCGCATCGTTGATGCGTGTGGTGGACGATGTCGGCGACGTCGATGCACGCGACCGGATCGTCTATCGCATCAACGATCTCGTCATCAAGCGGGAAACGGTCCGCAACTATCTCAAACTCAGTCCGGACGATCCTACATGGCTGCACGCCGTCACTCCATCGGCGTCCTCATCTTCTGCATGATGCTCGCCTCGCTGCTGTGGGGGTACGTATCATTGAACAGGATGTATGAAGACGACGTCGAGCTACCGCTCACGGTGATACCACCGCCCAACCAGGCGCTGCTGTCCACCGTACCGCAGCGGATCGTCGTACGCGCGCGCGCAACGGGACTGCAACTGCTCAATCTCAAGCTGTTCTCGCGAACGTCGGCATGTACGCTCGATCTCGGGAAGATGAAGCCCGAAAGCCAGGCGATGTATCGGATCACCAAGGACGATATCGTCCGGTCGATCACGACGACGCAGTCCATGACGACGCAGAGCGTCCGCCCGTCGACGATGATACTGGCAACGGGAGACCTCACGATCCGGTCCCTTCCCGTGAAACTGCGATACAGCGTCTCGACCCGTCAGGGATTCCTGATGGTAGGCGAACCTGTCGTGAGCCCTGCGAACGTGGAAGTACGCGGCAGTGGGCCCATCCTTCAGTCGTTGAAGCGATGGTATACGGAGCGCGTGATATTGACCGACGTCCACGAGCCCGTGAATACGACCATTCCCGTGAGCGATACGATGTCGACGATGCTGAACGTCGTCCCCAATACCGTCCATGTACGCGTCAACGTCCAGCAACTGGCCGATCAGATCGTCGCCGACGTTCCTGTGACGATGCCGCCGTCGCTGAACAAGGAAACGTCGATGGTATTTCCTACGCACGTCAAGGTCATCCTGCGCGGCGGTGTGGAAGATCTGGCCAGGGTATCGATCAACGATATCCAGGTCGCGTTGCCTGAAGCCGACAAGCTATTGGACGGCTTCGTACGGCCTCGCGTCACGGTGCCCGCCGGTACGTGGTCCGTCGGTACCATTCCCCCCATCGTCCGCTACGTCGAACGCCTGCCGTCAGCGCAGTGATCGCCGCATGATCAGCGAACTATCACCGTAACTCAGGAAGCGGTAGCCATCGGCCAACGCCGTGCCGTAGATCGTCCGCCAGAACGGCTCACCACACAGTGCCGCCACGAGAAGAAGCAACGTGCTTCCGGGTTGATGGAAGTTCGTGACGAGAGCGTCGCAGGATCGTATCGCGGCCCCGGGCAACAGCATGACGGCCGTCGTCCCCCAGCACGTCTCCATATCGTTCGCCTTCATCCATTCCAGTACGGCGTCGAATGCGTCATGACGCGACACGGACGTAAGCGTCGTATCGAGGGCATCCCACTGACCGATGTCGAGGCCATCCGTATCGAAGCCATCACGCACGAGGCGTGCTCCGAACAGATAGACCGATTCCAGCGTGCGCAACGACGTCGTACCGACGACGGTGATCCATGCCTCGTCGTGGGCCGTATGTTCCACGATACGTTCCAGCTCCGTTCGTGCGATGCCGATCCGTTCACGGTGCATCACATGATCACGGACATCGGCGGCGCTGACCGGCTTGAACGTTCCCATCCCCACGTGCAGCGTCACTGCAGCCGTCGCGACCCCTTTCTCTCCGAGTGCGTCCATCACGCGAGGTGTGAAGTGAAGCCCGGCCGTCGGTGCGGCCACCGATCCCTCTTCCCTGGCGAAGACGGTCTGATATCGTTCCTTGTCCGACTCTTCGGCATCGCGATGCAGATATGGGGGCAAGGGAACGCTGCCGTATTCTTCGAGGATGGCGGACAACGTTCCACCCGTCGACCACTGCAACCGTACCGTGGCTTCGCCATCCGTCTTCGACAGTACCACGGCGCGGAGATTCGCATCCCCGGAAATCCGGTCCACGAGAACCATGTCCTGCAGTACATGACGCCCGCCGATCAGACATTCCCAGTCACTGGGCTCTCTGGAAGCGAGAACGATGGCGGGATCGGGTGACGGAGCGACGGGATTCACGAGGAACACTTCGACACGTCCACCCGTCGGTTTGAAGAGCTGCAGCCTCGCAGCGATGACGCGCGTCCTGTTCACGACGAGCATCGATCCCTCTGGAAGGAGATCGGCGATATCGCTGAAGACACGATGCCGGATGGTTCCTTCCTCGACGTCCGCCACGAGCAGGCGGCTGGAGTCACGTTCTTCGAGAGGATGCCGGGCGATGCGTTGTTCGGGAAGGTCGTAGGTATAGCGGGAGAGATCCATGATGTAATTTCCAGTCGTATGCAACCTTTCGGAATGGGGAGCGTACCGCATCCCGTTCCTTTTCCCAGCCATTTGACCGGAGCCACGATACATGCAAGATAGCCATACCCCTCCGCCCGTACCGCCTCCACCCATGGCCTACCAACCCCGCCGCAGGACGCGGTGGTGGATTCCCGTGGCCATCATCGGAGGTATCCTCGTCGTCTTCATCGCCATCATCGGCATCTTCGTGAGCGCCGTCACCAGTGGCCTCGGAAGCAAGGACGAGCCCGTATCCGTGAGGAACAATTCCGTCCTGCTGCTCGATCTCTCGAACGGACTGCAGGAGTACGACGTTCCCGCACCTTTCAACTTCGGTAACAACAAACGCAGTGTGACGCTGTTCGACGTGCTTCTGGCGATCCGCCGCGCCAAGGAAGACACGAAGATCAAGGGCATCTACTACCGAGCCGGCGGCGAAGGTATCGGCTATGCCAAGCTGTCCGAAGTACGCGACGCCCTCATCGACTTCAAGACGTCCGGCAAGTTCATCTATGCCTACATGGAAGGCGGCACCAAGGCCCACTACTTCCTCGCATCCGTCGCCGATTCGATCTTCATGCCGCAGGAAGCGCTCGTGACGATCAACGCCTTCGGCGCGTCCGCTCCGTTCCTCAAGGGCGCCTTCGACAAGCTCGGCGTGGAATGGCACGTGGAGCAGTTCGAGGAATACAAGTCGGCCGCCGAAACGATGAGCCGCAGCAACTGGACCGGACCAGCCAAGGAAGAACTGCGTGCCATCGTCGAACAACGTGAACGCACGTTCGTCGACGCCATCGCCGCAAGCCGCAAGCTCGATCCTGCCGCCGTTCGCGCGGCGCTGGACCGCGGCATCTTCACGACGGATACGGCCCTGGCGAACAAGTTCATCGATGGTGTCGCGATGGAAAGCGGCGTGCGGGACCGCATCCGCCTGCGCATCGATCCCAAGGATTCCAGTGAATCCGGAACCCTCCGCCTGCTCTCGATCAACAAGTACGTCAGCTCGGTCGACGCCAAGGCTGCCGAAGCCGCCACCGATCGCAACCATACCGTCGCGATCGTCTATGCGAGCGGCGCCATCCGCCCGGGCAAGAATGACAATGCCTTCGACAACGAAGGGATCTATGCCAAGAACCTGATCAAGGAACTGCGGGCCGCACGCGACAACGACGACATCTCGGCCATCATCCTCCGCATCGACAGCCCCGGGGGCTCGGCGATGGCGTCGGACGAGATCTGGGATGCCATCGTGGACATCCGCAAGACGAAGCCCGTCTATGCTTCGATGAGCGACGTGGCCGCGTCCGGCGGATACTACATGGCCATGGCCTGCGATACGATCATCGCCCATCCCAGCACGATCACGGGCTCCATCGGCGTAATCTCGGCCATCCCCAACCTCTCCGGCACCATGAGCAAGATCGGCGTCACCACCGACACCATCACGCTGGGACGCTCGGCTCACTTCCTGAACGTCACCATGCCGATGTCGGAGACGGACAAGAAGGTCTTCCACGAATTCGGTTCCGGCGTCTATCGCCGCTTCGTCCAGAAAGTCGCCGACAGCCGCAAGAAGTCCTTCGAGGAAACGCGCCTTCTCGCCCGTGGCCGCGTATGGACCGGTGAGGCGGCCAGAGCCAACGGTCTCGTGGACATCAACGGCGGCCTGCTCGAAACCATCAAGGTCGTCAAGAAACGCCTCGGTATCGCGGAGGACGTGAAGGTGCGAATCCGGATGTATCCGGAGAAGACCAACAGCATCGACGCCCTGCTGCGCATGCTCGGCCTCAACGATAACGACGACACCGAAGAGAACCACACGAACACGTCGACCGTCCAGAACTTCCTGGCGGCCGTGACGGACAAGGGAACGCCCGTCGAACAGGTCTGGAAGACCCTTCCGGGACCGATGAAGGAGCAGGTCAAGCACGCGGCCACGCTGACCGATCTCGGCCTGCACGAACACACCCTCGTCATGCTGCCCAGCCTCCTGACGAACGACTGACGGAACCATATTCCGGCCATCTCCCGAAGCCCGGCTCCCTGGAGCCGGGCTTCTCTGTTTTATCTTCCGTAAATTTGCCGTTCGCCGTGCCAGTGCGGTCCGGCCCCTTCTACGATCTAACCGCTGGAATCCGTCATGACCATCGAAACGTTCCCCAATCCGCGCCCCGAGCGCCCGTACACCATCACGCACGTGAACCCCGAATTCACGTCGGTATGCCCGAAGACGGGCCTGCCCGACTTCGGCACGATGACCGTCGAGTACGTACCGGATGCGACGTGTATCGAACTGAAGGCCCTGAAATACTACTATCTCGACTTCCGCAACAAGGGCATCTTCTACGAAGCCGTGACCAACCAGATCCTCGACGATCTCGTGGCATGCTGTGCACCGCGTTCGATGAAGGTCACCGCGGAATGGAAGGCACGCGGCGGCATCAACAGTATCATCGTCGCCGAATACGTCAAGAGCTGATCGATGCGCACAACGATCTCCAAAACCTTCCGCTGGGAAATGGGCCATCGCCTGCCCACCCATCCTGGCCTCTGCCGGAACATCCACGGTCATTCGTACGAAGCTCTCGTCGTCCTCGCCGGCGAGCCTGCGGCCGACGGCATGGTCATGGACTACTTCGACGTCAAGACGATGGTGCAGCCGATCATCGATGAACTCGATCACTGCTTCCTTCTCGATACGTCCGACACCGTGCTCGGAGACTTCTTCGCAGCACATCCGATGAAGGTCGTCAGCGTCGGCTTCCCGACCACTGCCGAGAACATCGCACGCATGCTCCTCGAACGTATCGTGGAACGCCTGCCCCACGACCACAGGCTCGACGCCGTCCGTGTGCGCGTCTACGAAACGGAGAAGACCTGGGCAGAAGTCGAAGCCGGACTGTGACGTCCGGAATACCGGGTGACGGAACGCCACCCATCATTCAAGAACACGAATCCGCCATGCAAGCATCAACCAACAAGCCTCCACGCGTTCGCTTCGCACCGTCACCGACGGGTTTCCTCCATATCGGAAGCCTGCGCACAGCGCTCTATAACTTCCTGTTCGCCAAGCACAACGGCGGCTCGTGCATCCTTCGTATCGAGGATACGGACCGTACACGCCTCGTCGAAGGCGCCATGGAGGAACAGATCGGATCGCTCGCATGGGCCGGTGTGATCTTCGACGAAGGTCCGCACGTCGGCGGAAACTTTGGTCCCTACGTCCAGAGCGAACGCTTCCCGCTCTACCGCGAATACGGTATGAAGCTCGTCGAAACGGGCCACGCCTACTATGCCTTCGATACATCCGAGGAACTCGATGCCATGCGCGTACGCCAACAGGCCGCAGGCATCGCACCGAAGTACGATCGGTCGTCCATGCGTAACCAGTATACGCTCGGTGAGCAGGAGACACAACGCCTCCTGGGCGAAGGTGCCCATCACGTCATACGGCTCAAGGTTCCGCTTCAGGCGGACGTACGCTTTCACGACGAGATCCGCGGTGATGTCGTCGTCAACGGCCGTGAGATCGACGACCAGATCCTGCTCAAGAGCGATGGCTTCCCGACCTATCACCTGGCCAACGTCGTCGACGACCATCTGATGGAGATCACGCACGTCATCCGCGCGGAAGAGTGGCTGCCGTCGACACCGAAGCACGTCCTGCTCTACGAAGCCTTCGGATGGGAGGCTCCCGTCTTCGCGCACGTACCACTGCTCCTCAACCCCGACAGGTCGAAGATGAGCAAACGCCATGGCGACGTCATGGTACGCGACTTCGCTGCGAAGGGATACTTCCCGGATGCACTCGTCAACTTCGTGGCCCTCTGCGGCTGGAATCCCGGAAGCGACCGCGAGATCTTCTCGATGACCGAACTCGTCGAGGCCTTCTCGCTCGAACGCGTGAACAAGGCAGGCGCCGTCTTCGACTACAAGAAGCTCGAATGGATGAACGGCGAATACCTCAAGAGCAAGGACCCTGCGACGATGGTCCCCGGCATCATGCCGATGCTCGAAGAGGCAGGCTATACCTACGTCGATCCCGCCTACGTGGCGCGCGTCATCACCCTGCTGCGTGAGCGCATCACGTTCGTGAAGGACGTCGTCCAGTTCGCCGACTACCTGTTCTCGGACACCGTTACCATCGACGAAGAGTATCGCGCCAAGCACTGGAACGAAGGGACCGCTGCGATGATCGCCGATCTCTCCACGATATTCGACGCAGCTCCGTCGTTCGATCATGCCACGCTGCACGATCTCGCGTCGGCATATGCCAAGGAGCGCGGCCTCAAGATGGGTGCCCTGCTCCATCCGCTTCGTGCGGTCCTCACCGGCAAGAGCGTCGGTGCCGGACTGTTCGACACCATGGAACTCCTCGGCCGTGAACGTTCGCTCGCACGATTGAAGTCCAACGCATGAAGCATTCCCTCGTCATCACCTGCATCGTCGCCACGACCTGCGCGGCATGGCTCGGCGGTTGCGGCTCATCCCGGCCGACGACGACTGCACCATGCATCGGCGAATCCCTCAAGGAGCTGGTGATCCGCTGGGGCACGGAACATGATTCCATCTCGACCGTCGAAGGATACGAGCTTACGACCAAGGGTGAAGTGTTTCGGTTCGAGGGACCGAAATCGGCCGCGGACTCTCTTCCGCGCACGTATCTGGGCTTCGTTGATCAGGCGGCGTATTGCGAGGAAGCCGCAGCAACGAAGGATGCATTTCTCAAGACACAGGCATTGAACGTTCGGGGGATTCGCGGACGGTTCGTCGAATATGTGAATCCACGAACAGGCGTATATTTACGCGTGGTATGGAATCCCGATCTACAGACATTCCAAAGTCGGGACTTCCGTGCACAGTACGAGGCGCTCATGCAGCTCGTGCCCGCCAATTGACTCCGCATCCCATGAAGATTCTCATCGTCGACGACAACCTGGATTTCTGTTCCACCATCGCTGATGTCGTCCAATCACAAGGTTGGAATACGGAAATCCGCAACAGCCCCGAAAGCGCACTGTCCTTCCTCGAAGGCAACAGCCGTGACGTAGGCCTCATGCTGCTTGACATCGAATTCGGCAGCCAGTCCTCGATGACGGGTATCGACGTATTGGGACATTCCATCCGGCACTTTCCGTCCATTCCCGTCATCATGATTTCGGGCAAGGGAACGATCGAAACTGCCGTGAAGGCAACGAAGCTCGGTGCCCTCAACTTCATCGACAAGTCGTCCCTCAGCAACGATCGCCTCGTCGACGTACTGAAGAGTGCGATGGAACGCGTCCATAACGACCGTTCCAACGAGGAACTCCGGCGCATGATCGAAACGCAGGGCATCATCGGACGCAGCACGGCCATGATGGACGTCGCCGACAAGATCCTGCGCTATGGCCGCACCGATCTCAACGTTCTGATCACGGGTGAAACGGGCACCGGCAAGAAGCTCGTGGCCACGGCCCTGCACGGCGTGAGCAAGCGCTCGAAGTATCCCTTCATCACCGTCGACATTCCGAATATCCCCCGCGACCTGTTCCAGAGCGAACTGTTCGGCCATGTCAAGGGTGCCTTCTCCGGCGCCATGGAGAACAAGCGCGGCCTCTTCCATCAGGCTCACCGGGGTACGCTGTTCATGGACGAGATCGGCGACATGCCGCTCGAGCTGCAGGCCAATCTTCTTCTGCCTACGGAGCAGAAGGCCGTACGCCGCGTCGGCTCCGTCGAAACCGAAGAAGTGGATCTCCGTTTCGTTTCGGCTACGGACCGCGACCTCGTATCGGCGATGCAGGACGGCCGTTTCCGCGAACAGCTCTACCATCGACTGCGGGAATGCGAGATCTACATCCCCTCGCTGCGTGAACGACGCGAGGACATCCCGCTGATCGTCGACTTCTACATCGCGAAGCACAATCGTGAAATGGGCGATGCGAAGACCGTCGCACCTGCTGCGCTCGAATACCTGCAACAGTACGAATGGCCCGGCAACGTCCGCGAACTCGCCAGCGTCCTGCGCGTGGCCCTGCAGACGATCGCCACGGATCAGCTCGAAGTGACGGACCTGCACCGCATCATCCGCCGTTCGGCGAATGCGGCGCCTGCATCCCACGCCGTTGCAGCACACACGGCCGCACCGCAGAATCATACGACGCACCATCAGTCCTCGCCACAACAACCTGCGAACGGCGATACGCTGCTGTCCGCGGACCGTTCACTCAAGGACGATCTGGCGATGGTGGACAAGATGAAGATCGAGAAGACGCTGGAACGTACGAACGGTAACGTCAGCAAGGCGGCGGCCATTCTCGGCGTCAGCCGCGAAACGCTCCACAACAAGATCCGCAAGTACGGTATCGATATCCAGGCCTTCAGGGTCCGCGGCTAGGCTCAGCCGTTCAGCGAGCGGACCAGCAACCGCAGCCTTCCTATCAGTTCGACGTTGTGCACCCTGATCATGTAGACGGGAACGGCAGCCAGCAATGCATGCATGAGGGCCGTGGCCTCGTCCCGTTCCCTGGGCTCGGTGATTCCCGTGATGGCGCCGAGGAATCGTTTACGTGAAATGCCCAGCACCTGCCCGTCACCGAGATCGTTGAAACGCTGCAGGTTCCGCAGCAGGGACAGGTTGTGTTCGAGTGTCTTGCCGAATCCGATTCCGACATCGACATAGACCGTACCGATTCCCGCATTCCGTGCGGCTTCCACCCGCTCCCGAAGAAATTCGTGAACTTCGGCGACGACGTCCGCATACATCGGTGAATCCTGCATCGTGCCGGGTGTACCCTGCATATGCATGACGACGAACGGTACGTCGTGACGGGTGACAATGGCGAACATGGCCGGGTCATGACGGCCCGCCGTGACATCGTTCACCATCGTCGCTCCGGACTCCAGTGCGGCTTCCGCTACGATGGCCTTTCTGGTATCGATCGAGATCGGGATCCCTGCGTGGATGCGGCGTATACCCTCGATGACGGGAATGACGCGATGCATCTCTTCATCAACGGGAACGATCCCTTCGGCCCCCGGCCGTGTACTTTCACCACCGATGTCGAGCTGATCGGCCCCTTGATCGATCAGGCGCAGCGCATGGTCGATGGCCTGCGCGGGTGAGATGAACTGCCCACCATCGGAAAACGAATCCGGTGTGACGTTCACCACACCCATGATGCGGGGAAAGTTCATGCCTGCGTCCTTAGTCGACGAGGGGATCGGAGATGCCCAGCAGCAACGCGTCCAGTGCGGCACGCGTCGACGCAAGCGGCGGGACGAGCGGCAGGCGGTAGTCGGGACCGATATACCCGAGCCTGTGCATGATGTACTTGACAGGCACCGGATTGGATTCGATGAAGTTGGCCTTGTAATACGGCATCAACTGACGCTGACGCTTGCCGGCAGTAGCGACGTCGCCCTTCAGGGCTGCACCTACCAGGTCCGCGTACGTGACCGGGAGGTAGTTGGAGATCACGGCGATCACACCTGTGCCACCGCATGCGATCGTCGGCAGAGCCAGGACATCGTCCCCTGCCAGCACGCTGAAATGTGCAGGAGCGTTGCGGATGATTTCGCTGATCTGTTCGAGGTTGGCGGATGCTTCCTTCGTGGCCACGACGTTCGTGCTGGCCTCGGCGATGGCGATCTGCGTTTCGGCCAGGACGTTCGTTGCCGTACGTCCGGGAACGTTGTACATGATCTGGGGAAGGTCCACTGCATCGGCGACGGCCTTGTGATGGGCGATGATGCCGGCCTGCGTGGGCTTGTTGTAATACGGTGTCACCAGCAGGGCAGCCTGGGCCCCGCAGCGCTTCGCGAGCGCGGTGAGCTCGATGGTGGAACGCGTGTCGTTGGTTCCCGTTCCGGCGATGACGGATACCCTGCCTGCCACATGTTCCACGGCCCAGGACCACAGTCGCTCCTTTTCGGCCGTCGTCGTCGTGGCGCCTTCGCCCGTCGATCCCGTCACCACGATACCGTTCACACCACCGGCGATCTGCATATCGATCAGACGCAGGAAGGCGGCCTGATCGAGCTCGCCGTCGGCATCGAACGGAGTCACTATCGCCGTATACAATCCTCTCAGCTTCATTACCGTACCCTTGCGCGTTTTACGAGATACTCGCGCAGTGCCACGTCGAACGTGCGATCCGTCGTGATCCGCACGTAGTCGATGTTCTGCCCATAGCACCCGCGTTTGATCTCGGTACAGAACTCTTCCATCGCCATGCGATAGCTGCGCTGGAGATGGAGAGGCTGCGTTGTCAGTTCAAGCCCCGATTCCATGTCCTTGAACACGGCCGGGGACGAAAAATTGAAGTCGACTTCACGAGGATCGAGCACGTGCATCACGAGCACGTCATGACTGTCATGACGGAAGTGCCGCAATGCCTGCATGATCGATGCGGGATCGTCGAACAGATCGCTGATGACGATGACGAGCCCCCGGCGCGAGAGCCGCTCCGCCAGACGATGCAATGCCGCTGCGGTCGAGGTCGACTGCGACGGCGTGGCCTGGTCGAGCGTCCTGATCAGTTCGGACACGTAGGACATCTTCGACCGTGGTGGCAGATACTGGAGCAGGTCCTCGTTGTACAGTGCGAGCCCTGCGGCGTCGCGCTGGTGCAGGACCAGGTACATGAGCGAAGCCGCCAGATACGTGGCGTACTGGAACTTCGAGATGTGTCCCTGCGACGCATACTTCATCGATGCACTGGCATCGACGGCGATCACGCAGCGGAGATTCGTCTCGTCCTCGTACTGCTTGACGTAGAACCGGTTGGACCGGCCGTAGATCTTCCAGTCGATGTGCTTCAGTTCATCGCCATGACGGTACTGCCTGTGTTCGGAGAACTCGGCGCTGAAGCCATGGAAGGGCGAGCGGTGCAGTCCGGTGATGAAGCCCTCCACGACGAGCCGGGCACGCAGCTCCATGCTGCCTAGCCTGGCAACGACGTCGGGGTGCAGATATGATGTGGCCTGTTCCATGTCGTCGGGTATGCGACACCGACGATCATTGGTCGGAGGTGTTGTTCGAATTGAAGTAGGTCGAATGGAGCAGGGCGAAGCGGACGAGTCCTGCGGCATTATTGACGCCGAGCTTGTCCATGATTCTTGCACGGTGCGTTTCCACCGTACGCGGCGAGATGAACAGCTTCTTGGCGATCTCCTGACTGGTGAGTCCCTTGGCCACGAGTCCCACGATTTCCTCTTCGCGCTTCGTCAGGCTGATGGGCATTTCGTTGCCCGGGCCAGCCTGCGACTTGCCTTCCAGCAGATTCAGGATCGAACGGCTGAAAACACGTTCACCGAGCATGACGTTGTGGATGGCTTCGACCAGTTCCTGGGACGTCACTTCCTTGCTCAGATATCCGTCGGCACCGGCATACATGGCACGTTCGATGGACTTCTCGTCCTCCGAGGAGCTGAGCATGATGACGAGGGTATCCGGATTGTCCTGCTTGATGCGTTGAGCCGCCTCGATGCCGGAAAGACCAGGCATGAGAACGTCCATCAATACCACGTTGGGGCGGAGGGAGCGAACAAGATCGACCGTCTGAGAACCATTCACAGCTTCAGCGACGATTTCGACGTCGGTAGCTATCGATAGGAGTCTGCGAATTCCGATACGAGATATTTCGTGATCATCGGAGATAATGACTCTGGTCGGTTGTTTGCTTCCATTGTTGAAGCTATCAGTAGCCATTGCATATCGTATGGTTGAATGAAACCGCGTCAGAAAGATACGAACTTCCTAGGCGTCACCGATCCCGTAGTGACGGCGAACCTCCTCCAGTTCGGCCCTCCATACGGCCGCGGAGGCATCGCTGGGCATCCTCCAGTCGGTCCGGGGAGACAGGGCCACGGACCCTACCTTGACCCCGTCCGGCATGCTCGAACGCTTGAACTGCTGTGATATGAAGCGTCGGAGAAAGACATCCAGCCAATGGCATATCACGGCCGGGCTATAGATACCGTCGAATGCGGCGGCGGCCAGTACGGCGATTTTACGAACCGACGCCTGGTGTCGTACGAGATGATAGAGGAAGAAATCGTGCAGTTCGTACGGACCGATCATGTCCTCGGTCTTCTGGGAAATGGCTCCGTCCTCGCCGGGGGGCAGGAGCTCCGGTGAAATCGGCGTGGCGAGCACGTCTCCCAGGATCGCTGCCGTCGGAACGGAAGCCATGCTGTCGGCATACCACTCGATGAGATGACGCACGAGCGTCTTGGGTACACCCGCATTGACGCCGTACATGGACATCTGGTCTGCGTTATAGGTACACCATCCGAGAGCCAGCTCGGACATATCTCCGGTACCGACCACGATGCCGTTCTCTCCGTTGGCCACGTCCATCAGGATCTGCGTGCGTTCCCTGGCCTGGGCGTTCTCGAATACCACGTCGTGGGTCCTGCCGTCGTGCCCGATGTCGGTGAAATGCTTCCGCACGGCCTCGGCGATGGAAATCACACGCATCGGAATGCCCAGCGTGGCTGCGAGCTGTTCCGCATTGTTCCGGGTACGATCCGTAGTACCGAAGCCGGGCATCGAGATCGCCAGGATATCGTCCAGCGGACGCTTCAATCTCCTGCACGCTTCCACACAGACCAGCAGGGCCAGCGTGGAATCGAGCCCACCCGAAACACCGATGACCAGACGCCGGGCCGAAGCACGGGTCATCCGTACGGCGAGGCCCGCCACCTGAAGGTTGAATATCTCGTGGCAACGTTCGTTACGTTGACTGCCTTCTTCCGGTACGAAGGGATGCTTCGCGACCCGGCGTGCCACCGTCTCGTGCACGGCGGGAACGTGATCGAACAGGACACGGCGATATGAGTCGACGGCCGGCTCCTGTTTGAAGGACGTCGCAAGACGTCGTTCGGCAACGAGACGATCGAGATCGATCTCTCCCATGACGATGGAAGCGTCGAAGGAACACGGGCTGTTCTCCGCGAGCATCTCCCCTGCTTCGGCGATCATAAGATGGCCACCGAAGACCGTATCCGTGGTGCTCTCCCATATCCCTGCCGACGCATAGGCATAGGCGGTATAGGTACGGGCGGACTGCTGGCGCACCAATGCACGACGATAGCCCGCCTTTCCTGCGAGATCGTTGCTCGCGGAAAGATTGGCGATGATGGTGGCACCTGCCAGCGACATCATCGAGCTCGGAGGGATGACGCTCCACAGATCTTCGCATATCTCGATGCCGAGCACGAAGCGTGCATCGTTCGCATCCTCGAAGAGCAGATCCGTACCGAACGGCACGACCGCCGAACCGATGCGTATATCGCAAACGGCTACATGATGCCCGCCGGTGAACCAGCGGGCATCGTAGAATTCCTGTGCATTGGGAAGCATGGTCTTCGGCACGATGCCGAGGATCCTTCCACCGTGAATCACGCATGCGACGTTGTAGAGCCTCGTCGCCACGACGAGTGGCAGACCGACGATCAGCATCGGACGATGCGTTTCCGTCCATGTCCGGATACTCTCCACCCCGTTCATCGCCGCTTCGAGCAGCGAATCCTGCATGATCAGATCTCCACACGTGTAACCGGTAAGCCCAAGCTCGGGGAAGACGATGACGTCCGCACCGAGTGCTTCGCCCGACGCTGCCATCGCGATGGTGTTGGCAACGTTTCCCATGACGTCGGCAGGCCGAACGACGGGAGACCCTACGACCATACGACGAAGACCGAGGGGGGCGATGAGCGAGGCTTGCATTGCGGTTTACTGTTCGAGGGTGGCGAGCAGACTCTTCCGAAGCCTATCCTTTGCAGGAACGGCTTCGAAGAAGTCCTGGTCGATCTTCCCCACAACCTTCTGCGCACGCTTGAGGAGTGAGGCGCCTTCCTTCGTGAGGACGAGGGAACGGGCGCGCGTATCGTGCGGATGAGGTTGACGATCGACAAGGCCGCGTTCTTCGAGAGAACGCAGCGTCTTCGACGTGAGCATGACGTCGGCATAGACGAAGGATGCCAGCCGTGTCTGCGTGAGTGGTTCGGGTTCTGCGGACGTAAGTTCCGAGATACCCCACATGAGGGACAATTGCACCGTACTCAACTCGAGGTCGGTCAGTGCATCATTCATGAGTTTTTGCCAACGTATGGCGACGCCATTGAATAGATATCCGAGGCCCATAACGTCAGCAGGCGGTGTGCGCTTGCTTTTGTTCATGCTGCAAAGATACGACCATATTTCCCTATCATCGCTGCTCCCACCAATCCCGATGTGGTTCCGAATGTAGCAGGACGGATAGTAATCCTTCTTGAAATCGTCGGTATCGCCCTTCGACGAATCGTCTCCAGCGTGGCTTCCAGCAGGATCGGATGCGCCTGTGCGATGCCTCCGCCGATGACCACCTCAACCATGCCCAGAACAGCCAGGGCACTGGCGAGACCCGTCCCGAGTACGGTTCCCACATGGCCCAGACAACGAAGGGCGGTCTCGTCCCCATTCCTCGCAAATGCCGATATATCCTCGACATCGTCACCCGTCCGACCGCTCAGTCGGGTCCATGAAGCGAGCACTCCATGCCTGCCGATCATCTCTTCCATCGTTCCGGCACGGAACGACAGTCCCTTGTCGATCTGCTCCGGTGTAGGCCTTTCATGGATGTCGACGATGATATGCCCTATCTCTCCGGCATCGCCGAATGGCCCTGTATGCAGGCGATGGTTCATGATCACACCGCCACCGATGCCCGTGCCCAATGTTACGTAAAGGAAATCGGCGAGCTCCCTGCCCGCACCGGCCATAGCCTCGGCTATGGCGGCCGCGTTGGCGTCGTTTGCGATACTGACGGGGACGGGTACGGCCTGCTGGACGATATCGCGAAGGGGTACTATATCCCATCCCGGAAGGTTCGGTGGATTCTGCACGACATAGGTTTCCGGATGGACCACACCGGGCACCCCTATTCCCAGCGAAGCGACGCGTGGTGTGGAGGAGCACAAGGCCTGGGCCACGTCGACGATCGATGCTACCGTTGCTTCCACACCGAGTTCCGCCTTCGTCGGAATCGTGCCCTGGCGGACGATCTGGCCATGCGCATCGACGATACCATACTTGATCGCGGTACCGCCGACGTCGATACCGGCGAACAGCTCGTTCGCGGCCGACAATCCCATCGTATCCATATCAGTCATATCGGATCGCCGTTACTGGAATGACGGCAATATCGCCAAGGTATGGGGATCGATAAGGATAGGTAATTTTGCAGGCTAGCTTCGTCAACATTCGCCGCAATCCATCATGTCACTCCTCTCCTCGGCCGTTGGACGTCTGCGTGTCGTTGCCTTCGTCGAAGGCATCTCCTTCCTGGTGCTGCTCTTCATCGCCATGCCCCTCAAGTATTTCGCAGACAGCCCGCAGGCAGTGCGCGGCGTCGGACTGATTCACGGTCTGCTCTTCGTCCTCTACATCCTCGCCATGTTCTATGCCCATATGGAACGCAAGTGGCCTGCAGCAACGCTCCTGAAGGTCTTCCTCGGTTCCCTCCTGCCGTTCGGGACGTTCTGGGTCGACAAACGCTTCCTCGCCACGAGCGAACGAAACGGATGACGATCATCACCGGTCTCGTTCCCCACGCACAGGACGGACGTTCGTTCCGGCTCGAATGCATCGATCTGCCGGACGACGTACGCTATATCTCCGTCTGGCTTCGCCATCGTATCACGATGATACGGATCGGTCCCGTTCTCGTCGATCATCGTGCGGATAACGACACGGTCCGTGCCGTACGAACAGGGCCGGGAAGCATCGACGTGACATGCAGGGAAGAGCTGATGCTCGGCGCATGGGATGTATGGCTCGATATCGTCGACTCCGACGATAACATCGAGCATTCGACGTGCATACGTCATACGATCGCTGCACGGCAGGTAGTGCGCTAGGATGCGAGGCAGGTAGTCATGATGGAATGTATCGCACATGCGACGTTACTCCATGAGTAATGGCTCTGGACGGACATCGCTTGCTCTTCAGCTCGCCTCTTCATCTCGTCATCCATACAAACCGTGATCATAGTATCGGCCAGACGGTATGCGTCATGATGATCGATGAGGACGCCGTTGTCACCGTTTCGAATTATTTCGGGCATCGCATACGCGTTCCGCGCAATGACAGGCAGACCTGCCGACAATGCCTCTACGAAGACAATGCCAAAGGCCTCGAAGGTCGACGGCATGATGAACACATCGGCCTGATTCATCAGCATCCCAACGACGTCGGGCAACACCTTTCCGGCAAAAATGATCCCATCCGGAATCGGACCAGGCAGAGGCCATGTGGACGGACCTGCCACGATCAACCGAAGTGGTATTGTGGCGTTCTTCCTGGCATGGACGAACGCCTCCACGACGAGCCTCCCGCCCTTCCGCTCGAAATCCTTGCCTACGAACAGTAACGTCCTGGCCTGGTTATTCCCGCTCCGCATCGTACGAGGTAATGACACATGACTGTTGATGGCCGGTGGCACCACGAAGACGCGGTCTGATGGAATGACCCCTGACTTCCTGATGAAGATCGCATCCCATTCCGACATCGTGATAATACCGTATGTTCGACGATAACGCCCCTCCTGTTGACGCATACGGCGAAGGAGGCGTGATCGCGTATAGGTAGCGAACTGCGAAGCGGCAACCCCACCTGGCCCCATCTCCTCCATGATGTGGGCCATGCTCGCATCCTGATAGATGAAGGTATGTGGATGCACGAGACCGACGTCACCAATAGCCAGGACGGCGTCGCATGGCACCGCATTTCGGATTCGACGCCTCAATGACAGATCGAACATGGCGAACGTTGCTGGATCGACACGCCATTGGCTTACCCAACGCCCATGGTGCCTACGCAATGTTCCGTATCGAAGCACCATCCGGGTCAAGGGTGAAAGGACGGCAGGCAGGTCGACAACCTCGAGTGCCGATATCCCACACAAAGCACCGTAGAGGTTCCACGGTACATGAGACCAGGTCGCGACCCTGTCTTCCGCCCAGGCGCAGGCATAACCCAATCGAAACATATTCACGCCATCGATAGTGATTGCGTAATCAATCTATCCTACGATGATCTACGGCGAACCTTTACAGAACCTTGTATAGCGTATTGCGTGAGATCCTATCCATTGCGAGAACCATCGGAATCGGTCTACACGATCAATGACAATGTAACTACTAACGAGACATAGTCCTCCGCTACCGGTAGCAACCGATGGTCAGGTACTCCAGAGGAGGATAACAGTGGTAATCTTGATATTCTTGTACACCGGAATGGGGTCCGGTATGTAGTGCTTCCATATATCATGTACTGAGGTTTCCGATGTCACGAAGACCTTTTCTTGCACGCCTGTTGACAGGCGTGTCCATAGTTCTCGTATTCCTCGGAGTCGCCGCACAACGTTCTACCGCACAGCCCTGTATGTGCTTCGGACCGGACGTGGTGCAACGCATCTCCATCTGCACCGAAGGTCAGACACGTGCGATCGATCTCACGTTCTGCATCGACAGCTACTGCCCGGCCCAGCCGTATCCGAGTCCCTGTGGTGGGCAGCCCGTCAACGCGCGCGTCATCATCAAGAAGATATGCCCGGTAGGTTGGACGGCAACGAACATCAACACTCTTCTGATCTCGACCATCGCGGGACTCGGCGCATGCTGTTCCGGCAACACTTATCTCCCTGCTTGTACGCTGAACACCGACTACGTACTGCTCGTGAGTTCCAACAAGTGCTGGACGATGGATCCCGTCACCAACTGTTGGGCAGAATGCACCACCTTGGGGCCATGCTGCTCGTTCTTCGTCCGCTATCAACCCGGTGTTCCGACGGCCGGCGAATGCCTGACCACCATTCTTGGCGGCTGCACCGATCCCGGCACATGCTCCTCACCGGGGTGCGAGACGCAGATATGTACGCTGCCGGGTGGACCTATCTGCTGCTTCTGATGCACATTCCTATCCGTTTCGACTACCATTCCCGTCATAGTATCCATGAGGTTTCCGATGTCACACGTTCCTGCACATATGCGTGCATTGATCGTTCTGATGCTCGCTATCGCATGCACGTTCACGACGACTACGCGTATCAACGCGCAGCAGTCGTGCGAATGCTCGGCTCCTGAACAACTCCTGCAGGTCCTGATCTGCTTCGAGAACGAGATACGGCTCGTTCACGTTACCGTATGCACGGAAGGCTTCTGCCCTGCCGTTGCATATCCTCATCCCTGTGCGACTCAACCGATCAATGCCCGAACGGTCATCAAGAGTATCTGTCCCATCAGTTGGTCCACTACGAACATCCAGGCGCTCGTGCAGGCCACGATCACGGGCATCGGCATATGCTGCAGCAGCGGTGCGCAGCTTCCTGGATGCACGATCGGACCGGACTACATATGGCTCGTCAGCTATGGAAGGTGCTGGTCGCAGAATCCCGTCACCGATTGCTGGACTACGTGCGCCGGCTCTCCATGCTGCTCGCATCTGATCAGGTATCAGCCCAACTTCCCCGTTCCGGGCCAATGTACGACGACGTTACTCGGTTCCTGCGATGATGGCGCCACATGTCCTCCCGGAACCGGTTGCGTCTCGATCGACTGCGACTATCGCGTCGGCCCCGACTGCTGCCACTGATCCCGTCACCAATATCGATGATCGACGGTTGCCCCATCATCCGTCGATCATCGATGTCGGATCGTGATACTATCCATCGTGAGTGATGAACACCGTTATGTTTGTGCGTCGTTCCATACGACGCAGCTTATCGTTTCGATGGTGGACGTTCCAGCGTCGGATTCTGGTTGTAGCTCTTCGACTGTCCCGGGGGAATGCTGAGATACGTCCATTCCGCACCACGGAGCCCTTTCGCGAGAAAGACGATCTGGCCTACATGATAGGCCACATGGGCGACCGATCGCTGCAATGCTTCGATGACGGATAACTGCTGCCCGCGAATGACGACGTTACGGAAGAGATCCTCGTCGGTCAATCCATCGAGCGCATCCAGGAGAACACTCCATCCCTCGTTCCATACATCCAGCAATTCACCTTGCGTCGTCGTACGCTGAAGGAATTCGCTGTCGCGATCGCGCCAGGGCTTCTCGCCGTCCGTCGTAAGAAAATCCGTGAAGCGTGATCGCAGGTTGCCGCCGATATGCCAGACGATGGTGGCGACCGAATTGTCGTTGGCCGCCGTCGTCGCACTCAACTGATCGTCCTGCAATTGCCTGATCGCACCTTCACCAAGATGCTTGTAGCGGAGATACTCATCGCGTACGGCTTCGACGACGGAAGGCATGACAACTCCAGTATGAGGATGATCGAAGATTCCGGACGCAATATTACGACGTTCCCGTCGGGTCGATAGCACGATCCCCGATGCCCGAAACGACGGCGCCCCTCCGGTAGTGGAGAGGCGCGGTATTCTTCGACGGGAATCGATCACTTGTTCAGCGGTCTGTTCAGCTCCGTACGCCATTTCGTCGGATCCGGCTGCGTTCCCGGACCTTCGACGTAGGACTCCCACAGACTCTGCTGCGTGTCGTATCCATGCGACGCGAGCCATTCGCCGAACTCGCCCCAGGCCGGCCCAAGACCTTCGTAGGGTCCTTGATAGTACGTACGCGCTACCGTTGCCGCCGGAAGTTCACCGGGTACGACACGTCCTGAAGCCTGCACCGGAGCCGATACCGGGACACCGACCTCGAAATCGAAGACGTCGGGATCGAACCGGAAATGATGGGAATAAGCAGCACCCGTGGGCGCGATTCCCTGGGCGGCGATCGTACCCATCAGTTCCTGGAAGGCGGGCCCCATCGAGTTCTGGATCTCCGAACGCGGAATGGTAAGACGGATGACGGCCGATGCCTGGGCCGACGTCTCGACGATGGTGGGTTCGGTGAGCATGGATACATCTCCTGCATTGAATGATAGGAACGGAAATTCGATCAGGTGAAGACTACCGACTCAAAGGTGATACTGTTTCGCTAAATACGACTCGCGCTCGGCGACTCCTATCGGTCGACGTATCGTGATTCAACGGATACGGCACGAACGGATCGTAAAGATAGAGATAAAACGAAGCGCACAGCTCCTGCATTCCGACGAAGAGAACCGCCTCATTAACGACAAAGCCGTGCCAACCTAAGCTGACACGGCTCATCGTCCGTCGGCGTGGCGGGATTTGAACCCACGACCCCCACTACCCCAAAGTGGTGCGCTACCGGGCTGCGCTACACGCCGTTACCTTTCCGATTCGAGAATCGGATGACAAAAATACGAAAAGCGCCGTGATTCACTTCGTAAAAGATGGTTCGTCGCAGCAGATATTCTGCCTGACATCCGGCTATCGACGCGCTCATCGTCGGGAGCGTGAGGCCCATCCGGATACGGCGGAAACGGCTCTAGTCCTTGATCCTGATCCGCTTCGTGACCTTGCGGGCGCCGAAAAAGGCACCGATGGCATCGCCCGTGACGTTGAACTTCGGATTGCGGCCGCTGAATCCGAAAGGATTGAACCCCTCTTCCTTGCTCTCCACGAAGTCGAGGAAGGGACGCTCGGCGACCCAGATCGATACATCGAGGGAATCGGGTCCGGATATGCTGACGTTGGTATAGATGGACCGGGATCGGAGCTCGACGATACCGCCGGGCTGCTGCCCCGTGGTATCGGCAAGGTCGTTGTCGTCGACGAGGAACGGCGTGGTAGGCACCGGCTCGATGTACCGGGCCGTGCTCTTCGTCGTCATCCACGCGACCGTCGACGGCTGGAGACGCAGACGTGCCACGATCCGCTTGCCACGCATGCTCCCAAACGTGGTATCGACGGCTTCGACGGAGACGAGATCGACGGGCGACGGAATGGTCGTCACGGACGACGCACGCATGGAACCGGCCTGGACGTCGATCGAGATCGGAACGTGATCCGGAAGGGACACGGACTCGAGCATGTGGAAGCCAGTCGTTCTGTCCTCGGTCAGAGTGACCGTCTGTCCATTCCATGAAAGCGTTATGCGGCCCCCGAATACGATGGAATTATCGAACGTCGGCTGTACGCCGGTAGGAAGGGTACGCTGGATCTGGATACGCGTCGTATCGTCCTGTCCGATGAAGGTATTGATGACGAGCTGCTCACGATACGGTATGTCGATGGTGATGACCTGTTCGCAACCCGTCAGCCAGGGAACGATGAACAATGCTGCTATCAAGGCCAGCGCCCGGATCTCCGTCGACATGGACATGACACGTGCCGCGGCGTCAAGTGATCCGTTCGGGATACGACGGATTCCGTTCCTCGCGAGCGATATGATCTGTCTCAGAATGTGCATCGCAGCCCCAGCGTAGGGATGATGGGAAACAGCGTCAATTGCTTGATCACGTTCTCGAACTCACCCTTCGACGGATTGTAGACTTCATCGGCATAGAGCGCGAAGGGATTACGCCTGTTGTAGACGTTGTAGATGTTGAGCGACAACTGGAACGGCAGTCCGAACCATTCGTACGAATAGGTGGCCTGAAGATCGAGCTTGTGGAACGGTGCGATGCGATAGCCGTTGCGTTCCGTGTATAACTGGCCGACATCGCTCCGCCCATACGTCGTCGGATACCACGCGACGGGTACGGTATAGGCCTGTCCGGTACCGTACGTCCACGTAGCGCCGAAGCTCCATGTGTCGTTCAGCTTGTAGTTGCCGACGACGGAGACGTCATGGCGGCGATCGTATCGCGGATAGAATGGCCGCCCGCCATTGAGTTCGGCGAACGTGCGCGTCGTCCATGCGAGCGTATAGCCGATCCATCCCGTGAACTTGCCTGCACGCTTGTTGAGGAACATCTCCACACCGTAGGCGATGCCCTTACCACGCGTGAACTGCGATTCGAGAGGTAGACCGAGCGTGAACTGCGCATTCTCCTTGTACTCGTAGAGATTCTGCATGTCCTTGATGTAGCCTTCCGCCGTGAAGAGTACATCGCCGTCGAACAGTTGCTGCTGGAGACCGAGAATGGCCTGGATACTTCTTCCCGGGAGGATCGACGGTGTGGACGGGAACCAGAGATCGGTCGGCAGGGCGATGTCGTTGCGGATGATGAGATGGAGGAACTGATGGGCCATCGCTGCCGATGCCGTGAGCGTCGTCGTCGGAGAGACGGTCCATGCCAGCGAGACACGCGGTTCGAGGCGCAGATAGTTCCCGGTCTGGAACCAGTACAGTCGGGCGCCGACGTTGGCCGACAGTGCGTCGGTGATCGTCCATTCGTCCTGGATGAATGCCGCTGCATCCAGAGCCTCGATCGTCCCGGTACGGCCGATACGTTCGAGATTCTGCACACGATCCGTGTAGGCATTGGCGATGAACCTGTGATGCGTCGCCTCGACGCCTGCCTTGACGAGGTGATCCGCCTCTGCCGTCCATTGAAGCTCGGTCCGGAGCATGATGTCCCGTATGCGGGAATCGGTATTGAAGTTGTAGGTAATGCCGGTGGAGCGCCGGGTATCGATCAGGCCCGTACCGAAGACGTAGTCCGTGTAGATGAACGACGATGACGCGAACAGTCCCGGCGAAATGAGATGCGTCCATCTCAGATTGGCCGTAGCGTTACCCCAGTCGACCTTGATCTCGTCTCCCTTGTCGGGCGAAGCCGCCAGGACGTCACGACCGAAGTAGGCGCTGGCATAGATCCGGTCCCGCTCGTTGATCTTCCAGTTGAGCTTGGCGTTCAGGTCGTAGAAGTAGTACGATGGTGCGGGAAGCGTGTCGGTGACGAACAACGGTGCGAAGATATCGGCATAGAACCTGCGTCCCGATATCATGAAGGTCACGTCTTCCGTGATCGGGCCGTCCACGGTCGCTCCTGCGGCGATCATGCTGATGTGCGCCGATCCCTTGATGCGCTCGGCATTGCCCTCCTTCATCGTGAGGTCGAGAACGCTCGACAGACGTCCTCCGTACTCCGCCGGAAACGCACCCTTGATCAGCTTGATATCACGCAAGGCATCCGCATGGAACGAGCTGAGGAAGCCACCGAGGTGCGATGGATTGTAAACGACGACACCATCGAGAAGAATAAGGTTCTGGTCGGGCGATCCCCCACGTACATAGAGTCCGCTGGACAGCTCCGTAGACGCCTTGACACCGGGAAGAAGCTGCAGGGCCCTGAAGACGTCGACTTCACCACCGAACGACGGCATGTTCGAGATGAACTCGGGTGAGACGGATATCGTTCCGATGCGTTCGAGTGCCGACCCTTCCCGCTCGGCATTGACGACGATCTCGCGACCTGCGACATCGGCCGACGACATCTCCACGTCGATCGTCAGCGACGTCGTCGTGTCGCCGATGGTGATGGCCTTCATCCACGGACTGTATCCGACGGCCGTCACGACGATGGTATATCTGCCTTCGCGGAGTCCCTTCAGGGCATAGTAGCCGTATCTGTTCGAATACGTACCGCGTTCCGGCCGTCTGTCCGCACGGAGACTGTCGCGATGCAGCGCTATGGTAGCTCCTATGACGACCTCGGCGGACCCACGTTCGCGTACGACGCCGTTGATCGTGGCATCCGCACCACGCAACTGACCGAACATCACCAGCAACAGGATGGATATCGAGGAAAGCAAACGGATCATACGGGCATGACACCTGACGAAGCATTTTGTTTTCCGATCACGGCGATCCTTCCTCTTCCGCCCGGGGCTCGGGAAGGCCGCGTACGAGCATGAGGGACGATGCCATGACGACGGCGCTCACGACGAACGTCCACTTCAAGGGCAGGGCCATCGTGATCGCACTGCACACGAGTGGTCCGATCAGATTCCCCATCAGCGTCGCACTGCTGGCCAGCCCCATGATGCCGCCTCGACGCCCCTGCGGCGACCTCCGCGTCAGCTCTCCGTACAACAGCGGCAGGATGGCGCCGACTGCGAGACCGATGACGACGCGAACGGGAAAGAGCCATTGATACGAAGGAACGAAGGCCTGGGCGAACATCCCCGCCCCGACGATGCTTCCGGCGATCATCATGGTACTCCGGAAACCCATCGTATCGCTCCGTACGCCCCACCATTGCGCACTGACGATACTGCACAGACCGACCATCGAAACGATGGCACCTGCCAGCGTACTGAGGATGGCACGTGGCGCGCCAAGTTCGGCGATGTAGTACGGGAAGATCGGCGATGGCAGGACGATGGCCGTCTGCGAGATGAGCATGATGACGAGAAGCGTCCGCAATGACGGGTTCCTCACGGCAAGACTGATGTTGCCGAGAACGCGTCCCGGACGCGGAGCCCGGACGGTACGATCCTCATGTACACGGCGCACGACGATGAAGAGACTCACGGCACACATCACGCCGACGAACCAGAAGACCGTCCTCATACCGAAGGCATCGGAAATGGTTCCACCCACGAGTGGACCGATGATGTTGCCTGCTGCGATGGATGTCTGCAGCGTGGCCAGCGAATAGCCGACCCGTTCGGGCGGCGACTGGGCGCTGACGAAGGAATTGTTCGATGCGACGAAGCCGCTCGCCGCACCCTGTATGACGCGGAGAACGAAGAGCATCCATACGTTCGTCGAGAATCCCATCAACGTCATGGTGATGCCGAGACCGAAGATCGCCCGCACGACCATGCTCTTCTGCCCGTATTTGTCCCCCATCGCTCCCCAGACCGGGGTGAGCATGGAGGACATGATGAAGGGTGCGGCGGTGATGAGACCGCTCCAGAGATTCGCGTCCTTGTCGGCGACACCGAGTTCGTGAATGAAGAGCGGCAGGAACGGAATGCAGGCACTCATTCCCACCATGGCGATGAACTGGGCGAACCACAGGACCAGGAGATTGCGTCGCCAGGGCTCGCGAGGGGTCTGTCGTCGCCCGCGTCCTTCGGTCAGCAGTTCCAGGAATGGATGTGCCATGGCGATCAGGATGGACGGCGTTGCATCCACATATAGGCGATACCACCCGCCACTGCGATCGCAGCGATGTATGGCCAGTGCTGCAGGGCGAGCGCAGGATAGAAGGCGGCGATCAATCCCATACCGACGAGCGTTCCGCCCAGATGGGCGTCATGGCCGACGTTGTCCCAACGTCCGCGCATGCCTGCGATCGAATAGACGATGAAGAGAACGCCGACGATCCACGACGAGATCGGAATCGGCAGCGGGAAGATGATCATCGGAAGGTCGGGATACAGGACCGTCGCGCCGCCGACGACGGCGCAGACCCCGCCGGACGCTCCGACGGCTCTGTACGATGCGTCATGGCGATGCTTGATGACGCCGGTGAAGGAGCCGATCAGGATGCCCAGCACGTAGAGCATGAGAAAGCGCCAGGGCTCGATGACGTGTTCCATCCACGAGCCGAAGGCGAAGAGCGAAACCATATTGGCGAAGAGGTGCATCCAGTCCGCGTGAACGAGACCGGACGTCAGCATGCGCCAGAACTGTCCTCCATGCAGGACGTCGTCGACGTCGAGCATGAGGGCACGATAGATGGCTTCATTCCTAAACGCGACGATCGTGACCGCCGCAGTGGCGATCACGATCGTCAACGTCATCGGTATCAGGGACAGGTCGGTGCCCACGTCGTTACTGCACGGCGGTGATCATCTGCGGTGCCCTGCCCAGACGGACCTGCAGTTGCATGATCCTGCGTTGCAGTTCCATAGCGGCCTGCTGCATGCGCTGGTCGGGGGCATTGACGGGATACCTGGATTCGAGCGCCTGTGCGGCTCTCAGGGCACCTTCGTAATCCTTCGCACGTTCGAGCTTCTGGATCTGCAGTTCGTCGATCATGAAGTTGAGCAGCGGATCCTGTGTGCTTCCGCGGGCGAACTGACGATAGTAATTCGCAGCGTCGTCGTAGCGGCCGAGAACGGCGGATACTTCACCAGCCATGCGTTCGGGCACGATGTTGTTGTTCATCTGCGGTTCCCATGCACGCAGCGCAGGCTTCTTGATGAGGACTTCGCACGTCTTCAGGAGTCGCGCTGCCGTCTCTTCCGCATCCTTCTGCGCTCCGGCGGATTCCAGCATCTTCATCATGTTGTATTCGAGGGAGATCGGCATGCTGAAGAGTTCGGGCGAGATGAGCTCGTTCATACGACGGATCATCGCGACCGCACGAGCGGAGTCCTTCTTCTCGTACAGAAGCCACGTGGCGTAACGATAGAAGATGTTACGATAGTTGCTGAGATAGCCGCGGTGTACGTCGTCGTAGTAGACCGTCGGTGTATTCAGGTTACGGAACTTCAGACCGTAGGCCGGTTCCGTCGAGAAGTCGTCACCGTCACGAGTCTTCACCAGACACGCCGTCATGACTTCGTCGTTGACGCCTTCCCCGATCGCCGATGTCTGTGGCGAAGGGCAGACGCGATAGGCCATACCTTCGAGACGAAGGTAGTTGTCGAGACCGATGTATTCGTCGGCCCACGACGGATCGCCTACCGACGTGCTGAAGTAGATCGGGCGCTTCATCTTCGTCTGGTTGATGATATCGAAGACGAGCTTGTGCTGCACTCCGAACAGATACATCGGATTGCCGCGTTCGTCCTGGCGCATCATCCGTCCCTTGTACGTCCACGTCATGACGGGATTGCGCAACAGTGCGGAATCGGACGTGAACTTCGCCATCACGGCAGGGTCGATGTCGATGCTGACGACGCGAGCGGGGGCGAAGTCATAGGTAAGGGCCTTCGGATCGTTCTCCTTCACCGTGAGCGATTCATCGCTGAAGGAAAGCGGCAGGCGCTTGGCTCCGTACGGCTCCTGGTTCTTGAGCTGCTCGATGTACCATTGCGTCTGGCCGAGCGACAGGTTCACGACGCGAACGTCGCGTCGGACACCGGCCACGTCCTGCAGATACCATACCGGGAACGTATCGTTATCGCCGTTCGTGAAGACGATGGCGTCCTTCTCGAGCGACTGCAGGATGTTGTACGCATAGTCGAAGGCCAGGTAGTTACCCGCACGACTATGGATGAACCATCCCTGATAGGCCATGTTGACGGGGACGACGAGAACGAGAGCGGCGAGGACGCCACCCACCGCCGGAGCGTTCTTGCGGAGGCGTTCGAGGATGGCGAACGATCCGAGACCGACCCACATCGCCCAGATCATGAAGGAGCCTACGTAGAAGTAGTCTCGCTCGCGAGGCTGGGGATCCTGCTGGTTCTGCTGGATGGCGGCGAGAACGCCGGTCATCAGGAAGAGAACGAGATAGACCCAGGCCATCTTCTTGTCGCGCATGAACTGGAAGACCAGCCCGACGCAGCCGAGAAGGAAGGGCAGGGCCCAGAAGTTGACCGGGAAATGGCTGGCATAGCCATTCTTGTGATTCCACTGTTCGACGTCGGTCTTCGACGTGACGGGGCTGTACGAGGGAGAATCCTGCACGTCGCTGATGCGACCGATGAAGTTCCAGGCGAAGTAGCGCAGATACATGTGCTTCACCTGATAGCCCCACAGATAGGCCAACTCGGCACCGGTATCGGTCTTCCATGCACCGTAATCGGGCTCCTGGAATTGCGTACCGTCCTTCTTGGTCAGCACCTTGTACGGCGGACGCGTCCACTTGCCGAACTTCTGATAGCGTTCCACGAAGCGCTGTTCGGTCTGATACCGCCGCGGCCAGCTGGGAGCCTTGCCGTACTGTTCACGGCCAAGGTAGGATACGAGCTTGTCGAAGTTCTCCGGCTTGTTCTCGTTCATCGGAGGATTCGAATTCGCACGGATCATGATGTGCGTATACGACGAATAGCCGAGAACGATCAGGAGGAAGGACGAACAGAGCAGTCCGAGAACATGATGTTGCGTCTTGCGGCCGTAGTATACGCCGTAGCCTGCGAGGATCAGGACACCGATGCCCAGCAGGGTGAAGAACATGCTGTCTTCGACCATCCATTCGTCGGCATCCGTCTTGAAGGGCAGGTTCCCTGCGAACAGGGCCGGCAGCTTCATGATGATCAGGTTGTAGACGACGAAGAACGTCGCAAGCCCGATGAGCAGCGTCAGGATGAACGTTCCCACGCCGAACTTGTACTTGCGGAGATAGATGAGCAGGACGAGGGAGAAGATCGTGAGGATGGACAGCAGGTGGACGCCGATGGACAGACCGATGATATAGGCGATGAGAAGCAGGTACTTCTCGTGCCCCGGCTCATCGGCCTTCTCCGTCCATACCATCATCAACCATACGATGAGGGCCACGAAGACCTGCGATGCGGCATAGACTTCGGACTCGACGGCATTGAACCAGAACGTATCGGAGAAGGCGAAGGTGAGGGCGGCGATGAAGCCCGACCCGTAGACGAGCAGTGCGTTGCCGAACTCGTTGAGGTCGCCATCGAAGAAATTGCGTATCACCTTGACGGTGATGAGGTAGAGCAGCAGAATCGTTACGGCACTGGCTACGACCGAGACCAGGTTCACTCTCCATCCCGGATCGCCGAAGGGCAGGAGGTGGAAGAGCTTGCCCAGCATGAGGAACAAGGGAGCACCGGGCGGGTGCGGGACCTGTTGTCCAACGGCTGCGGCCGTGAATTCACCGCAGTCCCAGAAGGGAACCGTGGGCTGCACCGTCATCAAGTATGTAACGAACGAGATGACGAGGGCCAGGACGCCAAGGGCGGTATGGAGGGCCTTGTTGTTGTTCTGCATGACCTCGAAACGCAAATGAGAGATAACCCGCAAAAGTAACGAAAAAGCCCCGGCTGGTATTGCCGGGGCTTGCTTCGTAAACGGAGTTTTTTTGCGCTTCGGTCGAGTGTCGGATTACCGCGAGTAGTACTCGATGACGAGGGGTACTTCGCAGACGACAGGGACTTCTTCCCGCGGCGGTTGATAGAGGAACTTCGCGGAGAAGTCGGCCTTCGACACGTCCAGATAAGGAGGTGCGCCGGACGAGCGGATGGCTTCCTGGAAGCATTCGAGCTTGCGGCTCTTTTCCTTCACGGAGATGACGTCATTGGGCTGTACGGCATAGGCCGGCATGTCGACCTTCTTGCCATTGACCAGAACGTGGCCGTGGCGGACATACTGGCGTGCGGCGTACATCGAGCGGGCGAAGCCCGAACGGAAGACGAGCGAGTCCAGACGCGATTCGAGCAGTTGGACGAGCAGATCACCGGTATTACCGACGAGGCGGGATGCCTTCGCCATGTAATTCGTCATCTGACGTTCGTGCACGTTGTACTGAAGACGCAGACGCTGCTTCTCGATGAGCTGCTTCGCGTAGTCGGAAAGTTTGGCGCGCTTCTTCGAAGCGCCATGTTGACCGGGCGCGTTAGGCTTGCGGTCCATGTACTTGCGAGCCTTCGGCGTCATGGCGAAGCCGAGCTTGCGCGACAGCTTTACCTTGGGGCCATTGTATTTCATGTGTACCTCGCTACCGGATGATATCCGGTGCAACATTGGGTTGAACAATCCACCCCTGGGGTACAATCCGGGAGGGTGGCGGAGAACCACAAAGATACGGTATTTGGGTTTCCCACCAAACCCGATCCTGCTGATATCGTCCCTCCGGGGATTCCTGCGATCCTCTTCCACACCCGGATTCCGGGTGACTCATGATTTCCTTTTCGAGCTCCGCTCGAATGGTGTTCGTCAGCATATCACCATATCCCTCTGCCGGCGAGGTGCAGGCCACTATATCGACGATCGGATCACCCATGCCCCTATTCCCTTTCAATGGGCCTGGATGGAACCACACACGTCGTGGACGCACATTGTCCTGTCACTCACCAATGTCATACGCGAACCTTGCGGGCAGACAGATCGGGATAGATGACCTAGTTCCGTGGTAGATGGACATGGCGATGACCATCCACAAAACGACGAAGGGGCCCGCAGGCCCCTTCATGCTATTCATATTTCATCATCGTGTTTACGGCGCCATGGGCGTCTTCATCACCATCCAGTAGAAGCCACCGCCTTCGGTGGGAGCGTCGGACAGCGTGACCGTGAATTCGTTGTCGGCGGCATTGACGGCCGAGATGGCGAACTGCATCGGTGCACCGGAACGCGGGGTGATGATGATGACATCCCCGTCCTCCAGGTCGTAGGCACCCGGAATGGCAACCGTGTATTCCACGACGTTTCCGGCGCCGGCCTGGAAGCCGCGTGCGATACCGACGGCGGCATCGGGCTTCTTCCACGTCGTGACACCCGCACCATCGGTCACGAGTACATCGCCGCTGTTCCCCGCATCGGGCGGGAGCGAGAGTTGCCATGAACCCGTAGGAACGATGCGCGTCGTGACATCCCTGCCCAGTTCCATCCAGGGAGAGGTGAAGTAGGTGCCACTGACACCACCGACGTAGAGGTAGTTCTCGGCGAACAGTTCCATCGTGCCCTTCGTCGTCAGGTAGACGGATGCGCCTTCACGTCCTGCGCCGCCGAGAGTCAGACGGGAGTAGTCGGATACGCTCTGGGGACCGTTCTGCTCGGAATCGTCGCGGAAGCTCAGCTCCAGTTCGTAGTCGTCCATGTCGATGGACGCACTGCGATAGCCGTAGGCATTGCTTTCGTAGTTGAGGAACATTCCGTACGGGAGCATGCGGAACGAACCGTTGGCATAGCCGACGGGTTCTTCGTCGCAACCGCAGCCGATCGGCGAGTTCGTGTTGACGTCGAAGCTCGACGTGAACTGACCCGACCACGTCTCACCGTCGAACGTCGCACACTCCGCATCGACGTCCAGGGATTTACTATCGATCTTTACCATGTCCTCGACGTTCATGGTCAGGGCGCCGGTACCACCGAACGTCAAGGTCGTCGTCGTATCGTTCCTGTCGTTGATGGTCACATAGTGATCGCGCGTGATCGGATTCATGTCGGGTGTGATGCCGCCGAGTTCGAACGTCGCGTTCGACGAGTTATAGACGATGCCCTGATCCGCCGTTGCTACCAGGAGCGAGGCATTCAGCCACGAGAGTTCGTTGGTTTCCGTATCGAGCTGCAGGATGCCGCCCTTGCGCGATTCCGTCGGCGACGTCGTGGACGGCAACCGATACGTGATGTCGTCCGCCTGTTCGGATGCCGCCTTGAAGGTCGTGGACCGTTCGTTGCCGACGGTAAAGAGCTTCAGGCCGCGCGTCGATTCGACGTCGGCGAGAATTTCGAGATGATCGTCGATCTGTACCGCATGTTCCGGATTGGAGAGCCTGCCGTCCTCGGCGACGTTCAGACCTGCAGGGGACGTGACGGTGAACAGTCCTTCGACGTCCACGCCACTACCCGCATCGACGTTGCCGGAAAAGCGGACCTGTGATCCGTTCATCTGGACCATCTCGCCGTTCGGACCGAATTCGAGACGCGTCGTATCGTTGGTCTTGATGCCGACGGCCTGCGGATTGACGGAACCGATGGTGGTCGGCTCCATGAGGTAGTTGCCGCCGAGCAGCCAGTTGAGTTCACCGATCCGGCGACGGCTGACCACATTCGACTCACTGTCGATCAGGAGAATATCACTGTAGGTACCGCCGTGGTGCCCGAGTCCCCTGATGCTGAGACTGCCATTGCCCTCTTCACCGGAGACGTCGATCCTTACGTCATCCGCATCGCCATCTCCGAGCATCGTCGAACCGTCGACGGTCGTGTTGCCCTGGGCATCGGAACGCAGCTTGAGGTTCTCTGTCCACTGTGCGGTTTCGACGTCCCAGAAGATCGTCGATCCTTGCGTGGTACCGTGGCGAAGCCCAGGTGCCGTGATGGTGATGGTTCCGTCACCGTTGGTGATGGTGACGCCTTCGCCAGCCGTCAGCGTCGCGACCTGATAGGAACTGTCGGTCTTGCCGATCAGCAGACTGCCCGGCATCGGCTTCGTGCCCGTTCCCGTACCGCCATGAACGATGGGCAGGATACCACTGGATACGGCACCGGCATTGAGGTCGGTAAGATCCGGACCCGAGATTCCGACCGATCCTGCCGCCGTCAGGCGTCCTTGCGGATCCACCGTGAACGTCGGAATCATGGTCGGCGAACCGTAGGAACCGGTTGTGACGGTCGTATTCGCGAGCTTCGACGACGTCACGGATCCATCGGCGAGTTTCGGAGTGGTCACGGCACTGTCGGCAAGACGCGACGTCACCACCGCGCCGTTCCTGATGAGAGGATCGGGATAGGTACCCGCGAGATCGCCACCTGCATTGCCACCGGGAACCGTACCCGATATCGTGACGTTTCCTGCCGATGTGATACGGCCCTTGGGATCGACGGTGATCGTCGCGACCTGTGTCGACGATCCGTAGGACCCGGTCGTGACACCCGTGTTCGCGAGTTTCGGCGACGTCACGGATCCATCGACGAGCTTGGGCGTCGTGATGGAGGCATCGCCGATCTTCGGTGTCGTGACGGAACCGTCGGCAAGCTTCGACGTAGCGATCGCACCGTCGAGAACCTTCGGCGTCGTGACTGCATTCGCAGCGATGGAGGGGTTGGGATAGGTGCCCGTCAGATCACCACCGGCTGGCCCCACAGGACGCATACCGGTAAGCAGATAGTTGTTGACGCCGAGGATACGGCCGGCCGAATCGACTTCGAAGACGGGAATCCTGTCCGTACCGCCATAGACGCCGGGAGCGACACCAGTCTTCGACATCTGGTCGGACGTCACCTGGTCGCGCCCGATCTTCGACGTCGTGACCGCACCATCGGCAAGCTTCGGCGTCGTGACCGCGCCGTTCCTGATCAGAGGATCGGGATAGTTGCCCGTGAGATCGCCTCCCGCAGGGCCGTCGAGTTCGGGCACCTTGACGGGGATGGTGACGGCACCCGTCACACGGCCCTGTGCATCGATGGCCACGACGGGAATTTCCGTCGAAGAACCGTAGGTGCCTTGCACGACACCGGTGCGCGAGAGCTTCGGGCTCGTCACCGCTCCATCCGCAAGCTTGGGCGTGGTGATGCCGTCATCGGCTACGTCGACGATGACGTCGGGACCCGATCCGTTCCGTACATGGATGGAACGATCCTGGCTGGCGACACTTCGCACTCCTGCCTGGACGATGGCACCGGTGATACGGATCGTATCGCCGATCACTTCGACGTCGATGCCTTGCCCACCCTTGATGACGACGGCACCTTCGAGATCGTTGAGACTGGATACCACGCCGTCGGCGCCAGGTGCCACGCTCAGCGTACGTTCCGACGTCTCCGCGTGAATGGCATATGGCACCTGCGCCAGAGCCGTACGCGGCCGGAAGGGAGCCTGCCCCGTGATCCCGACTTCGAGCCAGAGCGGCCGCGAGAAGTCCACGTTCGTCATGGCGACCTGCGTACCGATGAGCACGGTGAAGAGACCGCGTTCGACCGTGACGACGTGAGCTTCGGTATAGACCTGCGCTCCAGCCGTAGCATCGTCGTAGAGGGAGAGATTCAGGGTATAGGTACCGTCCGGCACAGGCAGACCGTTGGCCCCGGCCAGAAGCCCCTGATAGCTGATGATGCGGGGAATCTGGGCGTTCGCCACAGGGCCGCACATGCAGGACAATGCGAGAGCCGCCGGCAGTACGATGCGCATACCGATGCGCCCTGCCATGCCCCCGCGCATTCCGTTGAAGGAGGAAGAATTCGACATGATGAAGCCCGCCCGTATAGTATGTTTCATTATCGTATCAATTGAACCGAACCGGAGCTGCGCACACGCTCACCCGTCGTCATGCTGCGTCCACGTACCTGGATGATGTAGGTCCCCGTCGCGACCGGACGCGCGTCGGCATCGGTGCCATCCCACGTGAATCGTTGCGGCACGGATGTCGTCACGCTCGTCTTCATCGTGCGGATCATACGGCCCGACATGTCGAACACGAGCACGTCGACATCGCCGCCGAGCTGTTCGCCGACGTCGATGGTCGTATGCTCCGTGAACGGATTCGGATACGTCGAGATGCGCAGCCATTTGCCGGAGAGATCGTCGTCCACGGACGTGATGATCGGAATCGGAGCCCAGAACCCCTGATAGATCTTCAAGGCGCCGTTCGTCGTGACCTGCGTGATGGGTTGGCCGATCGTAGCGACCATGATATTCGAAAGGCTTACGGATGGCGTCGCTCCACCGGAGGCGACCACCTCCCTGACCTTGACGGCATCCTGCGCCCGGAGTACGGATGCGCACATGAACGACGTCGCGAATGCGATGCCGACGATGCGGATGATACGTGACTGCAGCACCGTAACTGGTACCATGTTCTGCCCCATGCGACTATCGATCAAATTGCCGCGCAAAAGTATGAAATGCGGCAGCGCAGTATCTCTACGGAATCCGGTATTTGATATCGATTTCAGTATTGCAGTAGAAACACGGACGCGACCTCGGATACCACCGTCGCAAGAGGATAGAGATCGTCGGGATGATACCTGATGGATACCCTGCACTCGCGCTCGGCATTGTTCGGTTCCGCTCGCAGGAACAACGTGTCCCCTCCTCCGTTGACGGCAGGAATACGGAAGACCGTGCCGCTGCCCTGCATCGAGAATCCCATCTGCGACGCCGTCTCCGCATCCATATCGCTCGGTGCGCCCACGACGGGATGCCATTCGCCATCCGCTGCGAGGGCCTTGCATCGGATATAGAGGCTCGACGGTGCAGGCACGGATGCCTGCCGTTCGGCCTGCACCTCCATACGGAGATCGATCGTGACACGATCACCATCGACGTGTATCTCCCCGGACCACGAACCCGGCATGTGCGCCATGACATAGGACCGTCCTTCATAGTCCAGCGCGATGTCGGGAGTACGGATGATCCTGCTGCCTACGATGACGGTCTCCCTTCTCTCCGTACTCAACGATGCCGCATTGTCGCATGCGCAGAACACGGACGTCATACCTAGAACCGATGCGACGACGAGATGCTTCATAGCGACCATATCCTCGACCGTATTCCGAAGGTCCAGCCGATCCGGTCCGTCAAACGCAAGGTACCATCATGTGAATAGAGCCATGCCGACGCATCGGCGCCACCATAGATGTCGATACCTTGCAGGACGTTGACGGACAGCCCCAGGGCCCCTCTGCCCGCAGGACCGACTCTCGTTCCACCGACCGTCACCTGGGCATATGGTGCGAAGCGATCGAACATCGTGTACTCCGTCGCATCGTAACGCACGCTCACGCCACCCCAAAGGAGATTGGGCTGCTGGTCGATCCGGAGGCGATCGCTGCCCTGTGCGCTTTCCCACGACATCAGCACGGATTCATATCCGAGATCGACACCGATACTGAGTGACGGCGTGATGTTCCACATCGCACTGAGCACGATGCGTTCGGCGAGATCCGGTGCATGCAGCGGTTGAATCGTACCACCGAAGGCACCGACGGTCGTCCGTAGCGAAACGGCATCCGGCCATCCACCCGGTCGTTGCCGGGCGCTCTCTTCGAGCGTCATCGTCGTGGCTTCGTACAACGATGATGCCGTTTCGTATCGTTCGACGTCCGGCGTTCCGACCGCATCCATCGGTGACGGGGTGATATCCGCATAGGTCATGGACTTGTCCGGCATCGCCGTCCCTACCGGATTCCCGTCCGGGATCCGTGTGTCGGCCACAGGCCGGTCCCGATAGCGATCGACATAGCGCACGGACTCCCTCGTACGCTGGCTTTCCGTCGGGACCGTCACCGCCGACGTCCCATGCGTCGATACCGACGGTGTTGCGGGTTCCATTCGCCGTTCGGTTCGTGCGGCACCCTGCGCGATCATGTCCTCCTTCCTCGCATCTCCCAGCCACCAGCCGATGGCGAACGAGGTCAGGACCACCCCTCCCGTGGTCAGCAGGATGATCAGCCACGAGAGTCCGCCGAAGCCGGCCGCTGCGCCGACCGTAGCGGGTGACGGTGCGATGGTACCGAGGACACCTGTGGCGAGTGCGGGCGGAATCGGCGTGGCTGCGGCCGAGTCGCGTGCCATGCGCCGAAGGAGCATGTGCTCGCCGAGTTCGGCGGCAAGGGAAGGATCGCTTCCTGCCATCTCGAACAACCGGCGACGCGACTCGGTATCCGTTACCTCGCCGTCCAGGAATCGCTGTATCAGTTCACGTTGTTTCATCGTCGTTCTTCGCCTTGGTGATTGGTGTCGGCGCATCGTCGTGACCGAACATCTCACGAACGTCGCCAAGTACCGGGCGCAGGATCTCGCGCAGACGTGTGCGAGCGCGCCATACCCTCGTCTTGAGCGTGGACATCGTCTCGCCCGTGATCGCCATCATCTCGTCGTAGGTCAGGCCTTCCATCTCATACAGAACGAAGGCTTCGCGAAGGGTAGTATCCAGTAGCTCGAGAGCCCCGTCGAGCAGCACGAGGGCTTCGCGCTGCTCGTACGGTCTGTCCCGCATGAGCAGTTCCACGTCTTCGAGTGTCACGTGCCGGACGTCCGACCGCTTCGCATTCAGGATCTGGTTGCGCGCCACGCGCAGGAGATAGGCACCGACATGATCCGGTACGACGTCCTTCCGTTCGAGTACCTGCAGGAGCTTCAACCATGCATCCTGGAAAAGATCCGATGCCTCGTGTTCCCCGCCCGTCATCTTGCGGCAGTATGTGTACAATCGCTGTGCATGCCGACGATACAGCTCGTTCATCACATCCGAACGCAGCTCTGCATGTTCTCGCCAGAGAACACACAGAACTGCATCGGCATGGTGAGCGACGTTCACGATCAGTGTACCGAGCTGCGGACGAGTGTACGTGTAAAGGTCACGACGGACTTCTTTGGCTTCGTCGGGTGCTCTTCGAAATCGGTGACCTGTTCACCGGACCATGAGATGATACCGACGTTCTTCACGACCTGGATATCCTGACGACTGGTCCTGACATACGACCTGCTTCCACTTTCGATGAAGACGGCATTATCGGGAGTGACGACGTATGTGGAATCCGCATCCCAGAGCTGGAACAGCTTCACGTCCGGATAGTTGGGTGCGGACGTATTCGACGTCGCATTGTCGACGGTAATCTTGTGTCCAACGACCAGCTCGACGAGATTCCCGTCCTTGTCGATGGACGGTAGTCGCTCATCCTCCCTGGTCAGGCGTTCGACGGTGCTGCGCCCACGGCTCGGGCAGGTGCCTCCGCTGATCATCTTCGAATACAGGCATGTGCAATCGATGTTGTAGAACACGTTCCCGCTCCACAGGATGGAATCGCCTTCCATGGCTACGAACAGGCTGTCGAACGGAGTGCCGTTACGGTAGACATGCAGTTCGTAACTCGAATGACCATCGAAGATCGTCGAGCCCACCACCACGATCGAATCGCGGAAGGTCTCGATCCCTCGCAGCTCGGGCTCGCCGACAGGATAGGTCGTGACGAACTTCTGCTCACCGGTATAGACCCACCAGTTACCCGTATGCAGGGCAAAATATTCATCGAGATTACAATTCTCGTCGTGAGGGCTGACCCCCCTGTCGGTACAGCCCCACAGGATCGATGCACACAACAGGGTGAAGACGAACGCTTTCATCGGATTCTCCATATTGATGATGTCATATCGTTATCGTACGGAACTTGCGACGAGGCTTCGTATCCGGCGCCTGGACTTGAACGGCACGATATCGAGGATTCCCGTCATGGCCATTTCGAGCTCATTCCATACGATGATGCCTCTGCCCGGTGCCACCACGAAATCGTGCGTGAACGTCGTCGTCAAGTACTGTTTTCCGTCAGCGAAGGTAACGTTCTTCGGTCCGGCGATCGAGACGGAGTCGACCGTCCGTACGGCATACTTCCTGCCCTGGACCACGGCGCCGGGAATGGCCACCGTCGTATCGGCACTATGGCGCCAGGCCACGAAATCGTGATGCATGTGAACGTTCACGATCTCGCCGTTGCTGTCCAATGCGGGCAGGAGGGTCGGGTCGTCCGTCTGCATGCGATCCGTTCCATCTTCCTTCTCTCCGCACACGCCGCTGACGAGCCATACCACGTCGAAACATGCGCACGGCAGCTTGGTGAAGGTCGTTCCGTGCATGATCAGCTTCGTACCGTCCGCGATCATATGCATGGTGTCGAGGATCGCACCATCCCTGAACCGCTGGACTTCATGACACAACCGTCCCCCGAGAATGGCCGTCCCCATCACGATGATGGAGTCGCGGTAGGTGGTGATGCGAACGTCGTCACGCGCTCCGTCGTCGACCGATTCCTCGCAGGAATAGACCCACCAGTTACCGGTGCGCAGAGCGAAGGATTCCACGATCGAACAGTCGCCCGTCGGATGGACGACGCCACCGCACGATACCAGAAGCATCGATATCGCTGCGAGGCTCAGGATGAAACGGACCATCTGTCTTCTCCGGCGCAATTGTTGAGTGATCTACTGTACCAGACACAGTTCCTGTGCTTCGGTCTCAGAAAATCGGCGGCCGGATGGAAATAATCTCAGTAGGCTGGTCTGACGAGGTAGTCGATGGGGTCGGTGACGCCGGCTTGCTGGAAGCCCCGGAGTCGCAAGGCGCAGGAATCGCAGGTACCGCAGGCAATGTCGTTGTCACGATAGCAGGACCACGTGTGTTCGAGAGGTGCCCCCAGGCGGATGCCTTCCTCGACGATGCGCCGTTTCGTGAAATGGATGACCGGCGTCTCGATGCTGATGCTGAATCCGGGCTTCGTCCCGGTTTCGATGACCTGTTCGAAGGCACGGAAGAAGACGTCGCGGCAGTCGGGATAGCCGCTCGAATCCTCTTCGACCGCACCGATGTAGATGGCTCGGGCGGAGAGCACTTCGGCCCAACTCGTAGCGATGGCGAGGATGTTGGCGTTGCGGAACGGCACATACGACGAAGGTACGGCGTCCGCATCATCACCGGCGCCGGCGCCGTTCTTCGCCAGCGTCGTATCGTCGACGGAAATCAGGTCGTCCGTCAGGCTGCTGCCACCGATCGCTGCCAGGTGGGAGATGTCGACGACCAACCTTCGCACGATGCCGTAGTGATCGCAGATCGCATGGAAGCTGCGCAGCTCACGCTCCTGCGTACGCTGACCGTAGTTCACGTGAAGGGCGGCCACGTCGTATCCATCCTCGATGGCCCGGGCACAGGTGACGCATGAATCCATGCCACCGGAGAGCAGGACGACGGCGAGTGTCGACTTCATTGACGTTCCATCGAATCGGGTACGAATAAAAAAGGCCCGACCAGCGGTCGAGCCGACATCATCATGCGGGAATCAGGCACAGGGTGAGCATCACCTCACTCTTCCATGACTTCCACTTCCTTGGCGGCCAGGATCGTATCGATCTCCTTGATGTACTTGTCCGTCTGCTTCTGTACATCGTCCTCGCCACGCTTGCGTTCGTCTTCGCTGTAATGTTCGGTCTTCTCGTTCTTCTTCAGTTCTTCGTTGGCATCGCGGCGGATGTTGCGCACTGCAAGCTTGCCGTCTTCTGCGATCTTCTTGCACATCTTGACGATGTCCTTGCGGCGCTCTTCCGTCAGCGGGGGTACGTTGATGCGGATCACCTGCCCGTCGTTCTGGGGCGTGATACCGAGATTGGCGGCCAGGATGGCCCTCTCGATACCACTCAATGCGGAGCGATCCCACGGCTGGATCAGGATGGAACGTGCGTCGGGCGTACTGATGCTGCCTACCTGGCCTACGGGCGTCTGCTCGCCGTAGTATTCGACCTTCACGTTATCGAGAAGGGAGGCCGAAGCGCGGCCGGTGCGGACCTTGGCGAGCTGGTGCTGTACGTGCTCGACGGCTTTTTTCATGTGCGACGAGGATTCGTCGACGATGGTTTTCACTGGCATGCGAAGTTTCTCCTGTAATGTGAGGGTTCGCGTGGAACGACGCAGCAACGGGGAACTTATTCGGAGACGATCGTGCCCACCGGTTCGCCGGTCATCAGGCGTCTGAGATTACCGCGCTCGTTCATGTTGAAGACCAGGAGAGGAATGTTGTTCTCCTGCGCCATCGTGATGGCGGTCATGTCCATGACGCGCAGGTCGCGTTCGAGGACTTCGCGATAGGTCAGCGTGTCGAAGCGTTTCGCCGTCGGATCCTTTTCCGGATCGGCCGTGTAGACGCCATCGACGCGCGTTCCCTTGATCACGACTTCGGCCTCGACTTCGATGGCCCTGAGCACTGCGGCCGTATCGGTGGTAAAATACGGATTCCCCGTACCCGCGCCGAAGAGAACCACCCGTCCCTTTTCGAGGTGACGGATCGCGCGACGCCGGATGAACCCTTCCGCGACTTGTTCCATGCGGATCGCAGTCTGGAGGCGCGTGGGTACTCCCAGCGCCTCCAGTGCGTTCTGAAAAGCTATGCAGTTGATCACGGTGGCGAGCATTCCCATATGGTCGCCCGACACCTTGTCGATCCCCTTCTGCGAGGCCTGGATGCCGCGAAAGATGTTGCCTCCGCCAAAGACGACGCCGATCTGGATTCCCAGATCGAATGCCTCTTTCACATCTTCCGCGAATGCACGCAATGCATCCGGGTCGATGCCGAATTGCTGACTTCCCATCAGCGATTCACCGCTGAGCTTCAGCAGTATACGGCGGTAGCGTGCGGCCATCGTCGCCTCCGATAGTTAAAAGCTGGCCTCAGGCCTTGTCGCCGAGGTTGTAGCGGCGGAAGGAAAGAACCTTCACATCGCCACCGGCATGCGTTCCGATTTCCGTGAGGACGTCGGAGATCTTCTTGCTGGGATCCTTGACGAAGGTCTGCTCGATGAGGCATTGCTCTTCGTAGAACTTCGAGAGGCGGCCCTGGGCGATGCGTTCGGCGATGTCTTCCTTCTTGCCTTCCTCGATGGCCTGCTGCTTGTAGATCTCGATTTCCTTGTCGATGGCGGTCTGATCCACACCAGAGCGGTCGATATACATCGGCTGCATGGCGGCGATCTGCATCGCTACGTCGCGGGCGAGGGGCTTCGCACCATTGTTGATGGCGGCGGCATCGAATTCGACGAGTACGCCGAGGCGGTTACCGGCATGGACGTAGTCCGTGATATGACCGCTCGTCGTGATACGCTCGAAGCGGCGGAGTTCGATCTTCTCGCTGAACTTGGCGAGGATTTCGTCACGCAGGTTGCCCAGCGTCTTGTCTCCGACCGAATGATTCCACAGTTCTTCTTCGGAGCCGAAACCGTGATTCAGGACTGCGTCGGCGATGGCATTGGCGAACTGGACGAATTCGTCGTTACGTGCGACGAAGTCCGTTTCGCAATTCAGTTCGATGATGGCAGCGGTCTTGCCGTCGGCCGACGTACGGGCGATCACGATACCTTCGTTGGCATCACGGTCGGCACGCTTCGCGACGGAGGCGGCACCGCGCTTGCGCAGCCATTCGATGGCTGCCTGCATGTCGCCGTTCGCTTCTTCAAGGGCCTTCTTGCAGTCGGCCATACCTGCGCCGGTCTTCTCGCGCAGTTCTTTTACGAGGGATGCACTGATTGCGGACATGGCGTTTGTTGTTCCAGTTGAGTTAATGGGATCAGTTGTTGTCGCGGCCACCGGTCTTGCGACCACGGAGCTGACGACGGACCTGCGAGGCATCACCGCTTTCGGCTTCCTTCGCTACCTGCTCGCCTGCTGCAGCCATTTCGGCGGTCTTGGCCTTGGATACTTCACGGCCTTCGATGGCGGCGTCGGCGATGACCTTCGTGATGATTTCGATCGTGCGGATCGAATCGTCGTTCGCCGGAATCGGGAAGTCCACTTCCTGGGGATCGCTGTTCGTATCGACGATGCCGATCACGGGAATGCCGAGGATCTTGGCTTCCTTGATGGCGAGGTGTTCCTTCTTGATGTCGACGACGAAGAGCATGCCGGGCAGGCGCGTCATGTCTTCGATACCGCCGAAGACCTTGCGCAGACGATCACGCTCACGGCCGAGCATGAGACGCTCCTTCTTGGTCATCTTCTCGAACGTGCCGTCGATCTCCATCTTGTCGATGGTATTCAGGCGCTTGATCGACTTGCGGATCGTGGAGAAGTTCGTGAGCATGCCACCGAGCCAACGCTCGCAGACATAGTTGGAGTGCGAACGCTTCGCTTCCGTTTCCATGGTACCCTTGGCCTGGTTCTTCGTGCCGATGAACAGCACGCCACGGCCTTGCGATGCCACGTCGAGGGCGGCGTCACGGGCGATGTCCAGCAGGAGCTGGGTCTTGCGAAGGTCGATGATGTGGATCCCGTTGCGCTCCATGAAAATGAAGTTGCGCATCTTGGGATTCCAGCGGCGGGTGAGGTGTCCGAAGTGCGCTCCGGACTCGAGCAGCGCTTCTACGCTTACTGCGGGCATGGCGATACCTTGAAATGATGTGTTGGGAACCTCTGCATGGATCAACCTCCGTAGACGAGGACCGGAATCGGATCGATGCCGGCACACCCTCGCGGAGTCCCCACGCATGTGTAGTAAAATGAACGTGTCCGCCGGAGCGGACACGTTCGCTGTCGTTCGATGTCGGTATTAACGCTTCGAGAACTGGAAGCGCTTGCGGGCCTTCTTCTGACCGTACTTCTTACGCTCGACCATACGCGGGTCACGCGTGAGCAGCCCCGCAGGACGCAGTACGGCACGAAGCTCCTCGCTGTATTCCAGCAGGGCACGTGCGACACCCAGGCGTACGGCTCCGGCCTGACCGGCCTTGCCACCGCCACGGACGTTGACGACGACGTCGAACTGGCCGTCGACCTTGGCTACTTCGAGAGCCAGCATCGCGTCACGACGATACGTCTCGATCGGGAAGTATTCAGTGATCGGCAACTTGTTCACGACGACATTGCCATTGCCACCGACAAGGCGGACTTGTGCAACGCTCGTTTTGCGTCGACCGGTACCGGTATAGGTCTTCATCAGTGCTCCGACTGCGATTCAGTGCTTAGTTGTTCGTAGGATAGGGCAGGTTCAACGGCTTCGGCTGTTGTGCCTCGTGCGGATGCTCGCTGCCAGTGTAGATCTTCACCTTCTTGCCGATGACGCGTCCGAGACGGTTCTTCGGAAGCATGCCCTTGATGGCCCACTCCAGAACGTCCGTCGGCTTGTCCTTGATCACGTCCTTGAACTTGCGGTGACGACCACCACCCGGATATCCGGTGTTGTGGAAGTACTCCTTCTGTTCCGAACGCTTGCCTTCGAGGACGACCTTCTCGGCATTGATCACCACGACGAAATCGCCACAGTCGACATGGGGGGTGAATGACGGCTTGTGCTTGCCGCGAAGAATCGTGGCGACCTGGGAAGCGATACGGCCTACGGTTTGACCCGTGGCATCGACAACCCACCAGTCGTGCTGCACGTCTTCCTTGCGGAGCGACTTCGTGATGTATGCGGACTGTTGCATGGTTTTCATGGGGTCCATTTGGACCGAAATGTCACACAGCTTCTTTTAGAGCTTGCAAAGATACTTCATGGTGATGTTTTCACCAAATGCCTTCGTTCAAAAGGCTACCGAGGCGTACGTAACGCCGCTTCCTGTCTCGGAATCGTCCCACTGATCGTAGGAGAGGAGGGTGCCCGGCCGAGGTCCGGCAGCGGCCAGTGCCATGACCGTGGGAGCAAGGCCGCAGATGCGCCGCCGGTCCCCTACCCTTCTGACTTCCTCGTAATAGCCTTCCACGTCGCCTTCCACGAGGCGTTCCAGCAGCCGCTCGTCTTCCATCCGTACGAGATCGAAGAGCTCTGCAGCCGGCCGGGAATCGCCGAAACGGGTGCCGATATGGGCGAGATCGCCGCTGATGAGCCAGCAGACCTTGCGTCCGTCGGCAGCCACGACGTCGTGCAGCGCCTTCGCCACGTCCGCGACGTCAGGCTGCGATACGATGCTCCCCGGCTCCATGAAGAGATGCTGGATACCCGTCACGAGAACGGGGAGAACGGCGAACGGCCTGTTCCCGACGGCGTGCTGGAGCAGGGCGACGTGATATTCGATGGAGTGTTCGGGACGATGGGCCAGATCGGTCGGCGCCACCCGGCCCGGAATGCCTTCGAGCCGTGCGCGCACGGCACCGACGAGATCCCGATCGGTATGGACCGTTCCCAGTGGCGTTTCGAAGTGCTTTTCCGTGAGAATGACCTGATGATCCGACCAGTGATGGGCCGTACCCACGATGACGTACAGATCCGCATCCGTCGTCCGGAGTGCGGCCAGAGGCGCGGCATAGGCATCGGCGCCCACCCGGAAATCGATGTGCGGCATGAGCAGGACGGATGGATTGACGACACCGACCGTCCCCGCCTGCCGTTCGATCGCTCCGAACATCTCCCTCAGCTCGATGGCGTCCGCCGGATAGGACGAACCGGCGCAGACCGCCGGACGTACGTCGAGACCGGCGAAGGCTTCTTCGGACGCATGGAGCATCGCATCGTAGGCAGGTCCTTCGAGGAAGCCCATCCGGGCCAGTTGTGCCACGAAGGCCCGCGCATGCAGGAGTTCCGGGCCGTCGGGGCTGACGCCCGATGACGATGCCAGCTCTTCCCACGTCGTATGCCCGTCGCATACTTCAAGGATCTCGACCATATCGGGATGCAGCAGGATCGGTCCGTCGGCGATGTTCATCGGATCGTGGAGCAGAAGCATGTCCTCTCCGCCATCCTGGACGACGGAGACATGGACATCGGCACGGAATCTCGGCAGGACGTTCGTCATCGGAATCAGGCCCTGGGTCCGTTGATCTTCCGGTCGAGGTTACGCACCACCCAGATACCCGATACACCGGAGATCAGGAAGAGGAGCGCGGCGACGAGATACAGCATTTCACCGGTGATGATGGCGGCGGCGACGGTGAGCAGCACGCACAGGACACTGGAAATGAGGATGACGACGAGCGCAGAGCCCAGACTTTTCTTCTTGGCCATGATTACCGCACCGGTTTGTTTGTTCTGTAGGAATCCCTGTAGTCGATGTAGTTCTGCGCACTCTGTTCGAGCTTGCGCCGCTCTTCGTCCGACAGTTCACGGACGACCTTGGCCGGGACTCCGGCTACGAGCGTGCCCTCGGGTACCTCGAAGCCTTCGCGCACGACGGCACCGGCAGCGATCATGGAATACGGCCGGACGACGGCACGGTCCAGAACCGTGCACTGCATGCCGACCAGGACGTAGTCCTCGATGGTACAGCCGTGCAGCATGGCGCTGTGCCCGACCGTCACGTTGTTGCCGATGGAGAGCGGATGCTTCCTGAACGTCGTGTGCAGCATGCACAGATCCTGGATGTTGGTACGCTCGCCGATCCGGATCCAGTGCACGTCCCCCCGGATGACGCAGTTGAACCATACCGTGGAATCCTTGCCGATCTCCACGTCACCCAGGATGACGGCACCATGGGCCACGAAGACGCTTTCGTGCAGCTTCGGCTCGTACTGGCCATAGGACAGGATCGTGCCGTTCATTCCCGTTTCATGTCGCATCATACATCTTCCCTTTCGGCGGACGTACCGCCGCGGCGTTCGAAATGCGCCGTATCGGCTGCGGCAACCCATTCGTCGAGGTGCACGACAAGATAGGCCCTCGCAGCATCATAGTCGTTCGGAATGTATCCGTCGAGAATGGCTTCCTCGATCATGTACTTGAGATAGCCGACCGTACGGGAAGGACCGATACCGGCGATCTCCATGATGTCCTCGCCACGTACGGGCGACTGGAATTCGCGCAGACGGTCCCGCTCCTGGACGTCGAGCACCTTCGTGCGCACGATGTCGTAGTTCCGCACGTACTTCTCCGCGAGCCGCGGATTCCGTGTGGTGACGTCCGCCTTGCAGAGGATGAAGAGATCTTCGATGGCCCCGCCGGCTTGGACGGCCAGACGCCTGATAGCCGAGTCCGTCACTCCGTCATCCACGAGCTTCATCGGCCTCTGATGCAGCCGCACCAGCGTCTGCACGTAGGGCAGATGATGCAGGGGCAGCTTCATGCGGCGGAATATCTTGTCCTGCCACCGCGCGCCGACTTCTTCATGGCCATGGAAGGTCCATCCCGTTCCCTCGACGAACCGCTTCGTGCGTGGCTTGGCCACGTCGTGCATGAGCGTGGCGAAGCGCAGCCATACGTCGGCGCTCATCGCGGCGACGTTGTCGACGACCTGAAGCGTGTGCAGGAAGACGTCCTTGTGGCGGTATTCCCTGCCACCGGTCGTCACCAGATCGACGCCGGAGAGCCGTTCGACTTCGGGGAAGACATGGGCCAGCAGGCCCGTATCGTGCAGGATGTGCAGTCCGACGCTCGGCTTCGGCGAAGCCATGATCTTCATGAATTCGTCGGAGATGCGTTCCTGCGAGATGATCCGGATGCGATCGGCCATGGATCGAATGGCTTCGAGGACCGCAGGTTCGACGTCGAACTGCAATTGCGAGGCGAACCGTGCGGCACGCATCATGCGAAGCGGATCGTCGTTCATCGTGACGACCGGATCCAGCGGTGTGCGCAGTATGCGTCGGTCGATGTCGCCCGCACCGTCGAACATGTCGACAAGCGCGCCGAGTCGATCGGGATGCAGCGATGCCGCGAGTGCGTTCACCGTGAAGTCCCTGCGCCGCAGATCGTCTTCCAGGCTTCCTTCCGTCACGACGGGATTACGGGAACCCGGCTCGTAGACCTCCGCGCGCGTGCCCACGAACTCCAGGTGCTGTTCGCCTACGGGCACGAGTGCCGTACGGAAACGCTCGTAGTGCACGGCCTTGGAATTGAAGAGCGATGCGACGGCATCGGCGAAGTCCAGCGCATCGCCGACGACGGTGATGTCGATATCCGTACGGATGCGTCCCATCAACGAGTCGCGGACGTAGCCACCGACCACGTAGGCGTCGATGCCCCGCTCCGCGGCGAAGGCCGAGATACGGAGAAGGATCGGATCGGAGATGTCGATCGCGGGCGTGTTGGTCGTCATAAAACGTCAGCGCCGGTCTGGGACCGGCGCTCATTGTTCTTCGTTACTGGTGCAGAAGGCATCGGTCAATCCACGATACGGCGGATGCCCGAACTGCCCTTGTCCCGTCGTTCCATCGCGACCAGGGCAGCGGCGGCGATTTCCTTCGACGTGAGGCCGAACTTGACCATCAGTTCTTCGGGCTCTCCCGAACCACCGAAGGAGTCCTTGACGCCGACGAATTCGATGGGAACGGGGGCGTTCTTGGCCGTGCATTCGGCGACGGCTCCACCGAGACCACCGTGCACCTGATGCTCTTCGGCCGTGACGATGGCGCCGCATTCGCGGGCTGCCTTCGTGACCGTTTCGAAGTCGAAGGGCTTGATGGTATGGACATTGATGACCCGCGCCTTGATTCCCTTTTCGGCCAGTTGCGATGCGGCCTGGATGGACTCCCATACCATGGCGCCGCACGCGATGATGGCGACGTCGTCGCCGTCCGTCAACTGATTGGCCTTGCCGAGTTCGAACCGGGATTCTTCCGTGGTGAACATCGGAACGGGCGAACGACCGAAGCGGATATAAGCCGGACCGACCATCTCACCCATGGCGATCGTCGCCTTGCGGGCTTCTTCATAGTCCGCCGGTACGATCATCGTCATATGAGGCAGCGTACGCAGGAAGGCCACTTCCTCGAGAACCTGGTGCGTGGCGCCGTCGGGACCGACGCTGATGCCTGCGTGGCCGCCGCCGATCTTCACGTTCGCCTCGTTGTAGGCCACGGAGATGCGGAGCTGGTCGGCATTCCGCAGTGCGCAGAATGCGCCGTAGGAAGCGAAGAACGGGATCTTGCCGGACAGGGCGAGGCCTGCGGCGATCGTCGTGGCATTCTGTTCGGCGATACCGATGGAGAAGAACCGATCGGGGAATTTGTCGCGGAAGAGCGACGTCATGACCGAGCCGGTGATGTCGCCACCGAGCACGATGACGTTGCTGTGACGTTCACCGAGGCTGACGAGGCCGTCGCCGAAACCGAAGCGCGTGGGTTTTGATCCGAGAAGCTGAATTGACATGGCGATGTTAGAATGAGCGATGGACGAAGGACGGTAAACGGTGAATCCGGACGGGAACCGGAATTACGGCATCGTGGCCAGTTCTTCCAATGCGGTTGCAGCCTGTTCCTTGGACGGCGGCTTGCCGTGCCATTCGAACTTGTCGTTCATGAAGGAGACGCCGTGGCCCATGTAGGTACGTGCGATGATTGCCGTGGGAAGGCCCGTGCCCTTGCTCTGGTTCTCCAGGAAGACGTCGAAACCGCGCATGAGGTCGGCGTGGTTATGACCGTCGACGACGACGGTATCGAAGCCGAAGGCACGGCACTTGTCGACGATGGGATAGACGTTCATGACGTCCGGGACGCGGCCATCGATCTGGCAGTCATTGTTGTCGATGATCCAGCAGAAGTTGTCGAGCTTGAAGTGCGAGGCGGACATGGCGGCTTCCCATACGGAACCTTCCTGCAACTCGCCGTCACCGGTAAGGGAGAACACGCGGCGGTCGTTCTTGTCCACGAGCTTGTCGCTCATGGCCATACCGACGGCGATGGAAATCCCCTGACCGAGCGAACCGCTCGACGTCTCGACACCGGGAAGGTGCATGTCGCGTCCGGGGTGCCCCTGGAGGCGCGTACCGAACTTCCGCAGCGTCGCCTGCTCGTCCTTCGGGAAGCAGCCGGCATTGGCCAGTGCGGCATACATGACGGGAGCCATGTGACCGGCACTCAGCACGAAACGGTCGCGACCACTCCACTGCATGTCTTCGGGCTTGTAGCGCATGTAGCCCCCGAAGTACAGCATGGCGAAGATGTCGGCCGATCCCAGCGGACCGCCGCTATGTCCCGATCCTGCGCGTACCAGCATGCGGATGATATCGCGACGGATCTCGTTCGAGATCGGTGCGAATTCCTCCGGTGCACGGCGCACATTCGGGAACGTGGTTGTATTGAATTCCAACGACTGCTTGACAGAGACGTCCATGATGCCTCGTGCGTGATATCGACGGTGACTAGGTAGAACTGCAAAGTTACGAAGCTTGCCGTAACTTTATGGCCTTTCGGGAGGCGTGTGTCACGCCGTGGTACTTTCCCCGCTCGAATCATGAGCGTGAGCCCGGTGGACCATTGCCCAGGCAGCACGATCCGCCGGAACTACTCCAACCTGTCCATCGAAGGATCATGAAGCACGTCCTCCACTTTTGTGTGGCTCTCTTCGCTCTCACCTGTTCGATTAACGCACAGGATGCCAACACCGGTTCCGTCGGAACCGATTTCCGCATAGCGATTCCACCCAATGAAATCGAGGAGTATCCCGCCAAGACCCTCGCGATCTTCATTTCTTCGGCATTCGATACGGAAATCAGTCTGATCGGTCCCGGAATGGCGGAACCGATCAGGCGGCAGATCAAGGCAGGAACCACGTTGACGCTCGACGACAAGAACAGCCCGGTTTCTTGGAGCTGGGAAATACGAGGAATGGAGATCGTCGAGAACAAGGGCATCCATATCACCTCGGAGAAACCTGTCACCGTGTCGGTTCTATCGTCGAAGCAGTTCACATCGGATGGCTTTACGGCGATTCCGACGGTCTCTTGGGACAACGAATACATTGCCGCGTCCTACTACGATTTCAACGAGATCAGGAGATGGGCGGGAGGCTTCATGGTCCTCGCCGGCGAAGACGACACACGCGTCACGATCATGTTGCGTGGAACCGGCTCCGACACCATGAGAACTGCGGGTGGACGCCATATTAATACCGGTGAATCATACACCGTAACGCTGAATGCAGGCGATGTATACGCGGTCAAAGGGGATGCCTCCACACGAGGTGAGTTCGATCTCACCGGCTCGTTGATCAGAAGTACGAAGGCCATCGGCGTCATCGGGTTCCACGAACGTACCACGATGCCGAACAGCGTACGTTACGTCGACGGCTACTGGTACGATGGACGGAACCATCTCTCGGAGATGCTTCCTCCGTTGTCCGACTGGGACACGATCTACGTGACTCAAAGCTTATTGCGTATCCCCTTCGAAGACCGCGATAGCTCCAGCACGCTCTATGGTTCGGGCGACTTCTATCGTGTCGTCGCTTCCGAAGCGAATACGAACGTCGTATGCCGTTACTACGATCCCGTCACCAAACGACAACGTGGCACCTATACGCGAACCATCGACAGAGCGGGTGGCTTCATCGATGTGGAACAGGTCGCGGACCCGAGGGATCTACCCTCCGGTCAGGTGGTGTGGACCTCGGACAAACCGATCCTCGTCTTGCTGCATTCGTGCTCATGGCGCTGGGATCTATCCCGTTATCTCGATCCATTTTCGATCGTTCTCATCTCTCCGTCGAAGCATGCCCCGCTGGCCATGTTCCAGACGGCGCCCATTCTCGACTTCACCAGACACTTCGTCAATATCGTCGTCGGCCCGCTCGGAACGGATAGTATCGCCGTCGAAGACCTGAAGTCCATTACGCTTGACGGCGTTCCTCTCCATAAGCATACCGGGGTCCAGGCCCCTGGCCTACTCGACGGCAAGGTGCCGGGTACGCGGTACTATACGGTAGCGGTCAACCTGGACAGTATCGGCAGGTCATATCGTCTTGCCAGCAATGGCAAGGTGGCGCTTGGCGGACACATCTACGGACATGGCGAGTCCGACGCCTATGGGTGGCCCATCGGCGGTCGCCCTTACTCCCTCATCGGCATCGACACGATGCCGCCCGTTCTCGTCAAGACGCCGGGCTGCGCCTCGTGGGACTTCACGGCAACGGAACTGCGCGATCACCCCAGCCCTCGTGCCCCTCGACCGAAGGCGACGGACCAAGTGGAGTCGGGTATCGCCAGCGTCATGTGGGACGATAACGGCGGCACCAATCTCGCCCTCCTCAACGTCGGCTCCGGCCAGTTCTCCCGTGATTCGGCGCTGAAGGAACGTTCCTTCACCGTACGTGTCGTCGACCCGGCGCAGACGGCGGCGGGCATCGTCGTCGTGCGGGATTTCGCCGGAAACCAGGTCCGCGATACGCTCGTATGGAAGGGGCTTCCCCTGACGCAGCGCACCACGCCGTTCGGCATCACGAGGCCGGGCAGCGTGCGGACATCGACGATCACGATCCGTAACGGCAGCCCACAGCCTCTCGCCTTCACGTCCACGTCGCTCAGAAAGGGCAGCCCGTTCTCCCTGAGGGCACCGATGCTGCCCATCACCATTGCGGCGAACGACAGTATCGTCTGCACCATCGCCTTCGCACCGAAGACGGAGGACGGACCGGGCATCAGCATCGACACCATGACCGTTACGGTCGGCTGCTATCGCATTCCTCACGTCCTCATGGCGACGGCTGGCGAACCCGAGATCGCGGTCGACGAAGTACGTCTCGTCCGTACGTCCGATGCCCCGAACGAGGTATGTATGGCGAATGGTGGCCGCATCGTGAATACCGGTACCGACACACTCGTCGTCCATTCTATCAACGGTGTATCCGGCGGCTTCTCGTACAAGCCCGGAGATCAGTTCACGTTGCCGGTCCGCATACTGCCGGGCGCTCATGTCCTCATCGGCGAGATATGCTACCAGGGTACCGATACCGATATGCATTCCATCGATATCACGGTACGTTCCAATGCCGTACGAGGAGACAGTCTGGCCGTGTGGAGCGTCGTCCGCGATTCCGTTCTGTCCGTCCATGACGACCGTGAACCGGCTACGCGACTGATGCTTCATCCTACTCCGTCGATGGACCGTGTCACGGTGACGACTCAGACGGCATTCCCGACGGCGGAACCTATCGAAATCATCGACGGTAAGGGAATGCGTGTGGGTACGTTCGCACTGCCTGCAGGAACGACGACCATCGAGTTGGATCTTTCAGCCTTTGCATCGGGCAGTTATACCGTTCGTGTCGGGAGTACGTCGGCGGTCCTTTCGGGAAGACTCGTCATCGCTCGATAATGCCATCCGCCCGAACATGCCGGGACTGTCAGGCAACCGACACGGTCGGGTCAGCCGGTGCTCTCGGGAACATGCCTTGAACGTGCATTCCGCATCGCGACGGTTGGAATGAATCCGGCGTATCCACATATCGTGGCGGACAGAGAGAATGACATCAAGCATTCTCCTGCGCTCCGAGGTTGAAGAATGTCACATTTTCCCGGATGAAATGTCGATCGTGGAACACCGTACGAGGTAAGCGGACCATGTTCCCTGCCCCCCGACCCGCAGTCCGGATCGTAGCGTGAAATCGACCCGTATCCACTCCATGGATGTACGGTAAGATATTGCGTTACTTTTTCTTAAATATGCGGAGGGATACTCGGATTCGCCAGGTAACGTATCACCCCGAATCGGGTTGTTAATGGTGTCACATGCGGACGTTTCTAGACTTGGAGGCCTTTATGGTTAGACCTGTACGAATTTTCTCCCTCCTGGTGTGCCTGGTATCGTTACTGGCCACGCTTCCCGTCAGCGCGCAGAAGAAAATCCCGACGACTGCGGAAATGCTGAGTGTGAACGGTGCGCAAGGGAAGGAGTTCTGGATTGCGATTCCGCCTAACGAAATTCAAGCGTATCCGACGAAGTACCTCGAAATCTATGTCGCTTCCGCATACGACACCGAGATCGAAGTGTATTCTCCCGGGGACGGAACGCGTTACCGCAGGACCATCCAGGCCAACGGCATCCGTACGTTGAGCGACAAGAATGGCAGTACGAACTGGGGTTGGGAAGTCCGCGATCCCGAAGTTCCCGTTACCAAGGCCATCCGGATCACGGGAACGCAACCGATCTCCGTCTACGTCCTGTCGTCGAAGCAATTCACATCGGACGGCTATCTCGCACTTCCCACATCCGTGTGGGGTACGGACTACATCGCCACCACCTACTACGACTTCAGTGAAATCAGGAACTGGGGCGGTGGCTTCATCGTGATTTCCCGTGAAAACGGTACGGAGATCGATATCGACCTCCGTGGGTCGGGTGCCGGTGCGGGGCGAACGAAGGGTGGACGGCAGATCAACACCGGCGTCCCCGTTCGTGTCACGCTCGACGAAGGCGCAGTCTACATGGTCCAGGGCGACGGGTTGACGAGAAACACCTTCGACCTCTCGGGCTCCCGGGTCCGCTCGAACAAACCCATCGGTATGATCTCGTTCCATGAACGAACGACGATGCCGAATAGCGTCACCAACGTCAACGGCCAGCTCTACGATGGCCGGAACTGTCTGATGGAGATGACTCCCCCCGTCTCGACATGGGGGAAGAAATACGTCACGATAGGCTATTCGCGTACCAGTAACGGCAAGGGGAAGGGCGATTTCTTCCGCGTATTCGCCTCGCAGCCTAACACGCAGGTGAAGTGGGAGTACTTCGACAACACCTCCTTCGCCAAGCTCGGTGGAGGCGGCGCGGTACTCGCCCAGGCCAGCGATTTCACGGACATCTACCAGGCATCTGCGCCGACCGTCCTGCCTAACGGCATTTCCGTATGGACAGCAGACAAGCCGATCTTCGTCATGCAGTATTCCTGCTCGTGGCTCTGGGACGAGTACAGAATCCTCGACCCGTTCATGATCAACGTCGTCCCGACGGAACAGTTCATCCCGAACACGATCTTCCAGACGCCGACGAATCCCGACTTCCTGGACAACCTGCTGAACCTGGTCGTTCAGGCCGACACGACCGATCCCAACTATCCGGATCTGAAGACATTGGAGATCGACGGTATTCCCGTCTTCGAACATCCCCAGGCAGTGGCACCGCTGCTGTTGCTGAGCCGTCTGCCCGGTACCGACCTCTTCTTCGCCCGTATCCGGTTCAAGACCGAAGCAACGGCGCACAGGATCACGTCGAACGGCAAGGTGAAGTTCGGTGGCTACATCTACGGCTACGGCGATGCCGATGCATACGGCTGGCCGGCCGCAACGGGATTCCGCCCGACGAGTATCCTGGATACACTGCCGCCCCAGTTCACACGAACGTCGGTCTGCGGCGATTACAGCTACGAAGTCACGGAACTCCGCAACATCCCCGATCCGCCCCGCACGCCGTCGCATGACTCGGACCAGGTCGAAACCGGTATTTCCGAAATCGACTTCAACCCCGATCCTGCAGCCGTCAGCACGAACTATCGTATCGTTCTCGAAACGGATACGCAGTTCCCGCGCTCCCCTTCCTACAAGCGCTTCCGCTTTCGCCTGGAAGTCATCGACAAGAGCAAGGATGCCGTCGCATATCTCTACTTCCGGGACTATGCCGACAACCTGTCCTACGACACCGTCTACTACTATGCGGACAAGATTTCGATCACGCCCAATCCCGTCGATATGGGTCGTATCCGCGTCGGTACCTCGCAGCAACAGAACATCGTGATCAAGAACACCAGCAGCGGTCCGGTTACGCTGACCAGTGCCATCCTGAAGTCGGCCACGGACTTCGTGATCACGGCCGGTGCCATCACGGGTGCTCCCGTCGTTCTCCAGGCCGGAGAGGAACACACGCTTACGGTGACCTATACGGCCAACACGGAAACGACGAAGTACGATGAGCCCAATGCCGATTGGGACATCGATACCGTTCTGGTGAAGACGCAGTGCTCCGAGTTCAAGATCGGTGCCCGCGGTATGGGCGTCCAGCCCGTCATCGCCGTCGAGGACTTCGACGCCGGTGTCCGCTCCCTCGACGAAGAGTTCTGCAAGTCCGGTGGCCTCGAGATCAAGAACCTCGGAACGGAACCGCTCGTCATCACCGGCTTCAGCAACGTAGGAAGCAACTTCACGACGTCGACGCCGCTCAATCCTCCCCTGCCCCATACGATCGCGCCCAAGTCCTCGCAGATGTTCACGAACGTCTGCTACAAGCGCGGTACGGTAGGCAGCGACAACATCGACGTCATCATCAACTCGAACGCCGCCACCGGTGACAGCATCTCGAACTGGATCGGCCGTACGCAGACACCTGGTCCGGCTATCCGTGGCTACGACTGGCGCAAGCGCCGGGTCAACACGGCTCACCGCTACCTGGCACGCGTATGGAATTCGGGTAACCAGACCCTGACCGTCACGGACGTCACGTTCACCGATGGCAGCAAGTATTATCCCGCAGGCAGCAACGACGGCAATTTCGTCTTCAAGGTCGGCCGCCTCGTCGACGTCAATGGTAACCCCATTCCTTCGATGGCCCTGACCGGCGACGGCTCGAGCACGAACGATACTGCCTATGCCGAAATCTTCTTCCGTCCTGATGCGCAGACGACGTTCCGGGCCGACATCAAGCCCGTGTTCACGTCTACCGCACCGCAGGATCAGGCTACGCCCGATCGCCTCGACGGTGAAGGTATCCTGCCGACGATCCGCACGAGCGGTGCTTCCATGTCCTGTCAGGAATCCCCCGAAGGACAAGGCATCGTCCAGCAGATCGTGATCACGAACAACGGTACCATGCCGCTCACGATTTCGCGCCTCGCCTTCGCGGCAGGTACGAATCCGGCTTGGCAGTGGGTGACACCGCCGACGCCGGGCACGCCGATCTTCATCGCAGGTAACGGTGGCTCGCAGTCGTTCGACGTACGCTTCACGCGTCCGGTAGGCGGCACGGGATCCTACAAGGTCGTCGTGGAAATCGAGAACGACGCTGTCGTCGGTAACGGTGTCGATACCGGCCTCGTCAATGTCCAGTTGCCCGTTGCCATGGACAGCATCATGGCCGGCCCCTGCACGGGTCCCGACATCGCCGTCACGGACATCGACTTCGGCGACAATCTGACCGGCTGCGATACGCCAGAACTCGAGTTCACCATCGCGAACACGGGTGGCGGTCTGCGTCCGCTCGAAATCCGCGCCATCACACCGGTCGGTGCCGATGCGGCCAACTTCACGATCACGGGCATCTTCGCTCCGAACGGACAGACCGTATCGACCCCGTTCACGATTCCTGCAGGTGCCGTCTACAGGGTCGCCGTACGGTTCAATCCGACGGAACCCAATGCCGCTCCGTGGGCCAACCGTACCTATCAATTCCGTTATCACATCGAGAACTATATCGAAGGTGAAACGACGGAACTGAAGCCCGATGTCTACTCGTCGATCCGTGGCGTAGGCTACGTCATCCCTGTCAATGTCGATCTCTCCAACGACATGACGGGCACCCAGACGCGCGAACCCGGCAAGAAGGTCACCTTCACCGTCAGCGCTTCGTCCAGCAACTGGGGTGCCGCCTCCCTGTCGTCCTTCGTCGCGAACGTGATCTACGACACACGGGCGCTGTCGTTCGACCCGGGTTCGGTACAAGCCGTTGGCGGCTACAGTGGCTGGACAGTCAGCGGTCCGGTCATCACGGCCATCAACGCCACGCAGTCGCAGATGCAGTTCACCCTCACGGGTGCATCCCCGATCACGGCCAATGGATCGATCTTCACCTTCACGAGCACCCTGCTGCTGGCGAACGAGTTCACCTCGAAGCAGGACCTCACGGTGGAACTGCCGCGCGTCTGCCTCATTCCGACGACGTCGGGTGACAGCACCGGTATCTTCAACTGCGCACTCTCCCGCCGCGTCGTGGACATCTCCAAGACGCAGTTCGCAATGGCGAATCCAACGCCCAATCCGTCGTCCAGCGGCCAGGTCACCATCGACATCGGCGTCGGCCTGACGACGGCAACGTCGATCGATCTCGTCAATATCCAGGGCCAGGTCGTGAAGACGTTCGTCAGCACGATCATCGAAAAGGGTGAATACACGCTGCAGTTCCCGACAACCGGCCTCGGCAACGGAGTCTACTACCTGCGGATGCATTCCGGTCCGTTCAGCGCAACCAGGCAGGTCGTCATCGCGGACTGATGTCCGTGTAACCCGACCTTCCATCGACGTGTCTCATGGGCAGCCAAACGGCTGCCCATTTTTTTGGCATTGATATTGTCTCGTCCTTCCGTAGATTCGCACTTGTTGGACTAGCTTTACACTGAGCATGATGACACGTTTCCTCCATACCATACGCTTCACGACATCCCTGGCAGCAATGGCCGCCGTCGTCGTGTTGTGTGCGCCCGCAACCCTGCGCGCCGATCGATCGGCGAAGAAGGGTGTGCCGACGTCCATGGAGAAACGCATGCAGGCGAAGGATCGCAAGGTCCTGGATCTGCTGACGCTCGGTACACCGCTCTACGGTGCTCTGGATGCCACGCTGATGGCCCTGGACAACGGTATCCAGCAGAAGAGCGTCACGGCTCCGGCCCGCCCTGCCACGACGGCACCATCCACGGCTCGCCTGACGATCGGTGCGGATTCCAGCCGCAAGGAGAGCAGGATCGTCTTCGCGCGTGCCACCGCCGATGTCTTCTCGACGCGTGTGGAACTGGCGACGGACGAAAACCAGATCGAAGTCGGCATCTACAACATGCTCGGCAAGAAGGTGCAGGACGTCTACCGTGGCGCCGCATCGCGCGGCCAGCACGATTATTCGCAGCCTATCTCCGATCTCCCCGAAGGCGTCTATATCTGCATCATGCAGGGCAGCGACTTCCGCCGTGCGGAGAAGTTCTATCTCTCGCGCTGAGCGAGACCTTCAACCTGAAATGGTAAATTTGAAGCCGGTCAATCGACCGGCTTTTTTTGTTGCATCCTCCTGAAACCCGGGCATGAACTTCAGCACCAAGGCAATCCACATCGGCCAGGAACCCGATGAACTCACCGGAGCAGTCACCGTTCCCCTGTATCAGACCTCGACCTATGCACAGGAAGAGATCGGACGCCACAAGGGATACGAATACGCACGGACGCATAACCTGACCCGCAGCCGCTGGGAAACATGCCTTGCAGCACTGGAGGATGGTATCGCCGCCTTCGCCTTCGGTAGCGGCACCGCCGCCGTGGATACGGTGATGCGCATGCTCAGCAGCGGCGACCACGTCATCATGGCCGAAGACATGTACGGCGGAACGTATCGACTCGCGAGCAGGATCCTGGAACGCTTCGGCATCACCTTCACGTACGTCGACATGCGCACGCTGGCGAATATCGAAGCGGCCATACGCCCGAACACGAAGATGATCTATACCGAGACGCCGACGAATCCGATGATGACGATCACGGACCTTCGTGGCGTGAGCGCCATCGCGAAGAAGTGCGGAGCGATGATGGTCGTGGACAACACCTTCGCCAGCCCGTACTTCCAGCGCCCCCTCACCCTGGGTGCCGACGTCGTCGTGCATTCGGCGACGAAATATCTCGGCGGACATAGCGATCTCGTCCATGGCATCGTCGCCACGAACGACTCCGCCATCGCCGAGCAGCTCAAGTTCCTGCAGAATGCCGTAGGCGCCGTTCCGGGACCGATGGAATGCTGGCTCTGCCTCCGTTCGGTAAAGACGCTCGCCATCCGCATGGAACAGCATGCCCGCAACGCACAGCGCGTAGCCGAGTATCTCGAACATCATCCTGCCGTCAAGGCCATTCACTACCCGGGGCTTCCTTCCCACCCGCAGCACGAGCTCGCCAAGGCCCAGATGAGCGGCTTCGGCGGAATGATCAGCATCGAACTGGGATCGCTCGAGAAGGCCGTGGCCGTGACCAAGGCCCTTCGTCTCTTCACCCTGGCCGAATCCCTCGGCGGCGTGGAATCGCTCGTATGCCACCCGGTGTCGATGACGCACGGCAGCGTCCCCGTGGCACAACGCGAGAAACTTGGCATCACTCCTGGTCTGATTCGCCTCAGCGTCGGTATCGAAGATGCCCACGACCTTCTGGAAGATCTCAAACAGGCGCTCGCCTGACGAGCTTCGATCCAGCCCTGAACGACAAGTGCCTGATATCCTCGAATGGATATCAGGCACTGCTCTTTTACACTACGATCGTTCGGGCACCCAGGCGACCAGGTCTCAGGCCTGCTTCCTTACTCCTATCACATTGTATCGCCCGGTGACGAAGGACCAGTCCGCGAACGCCGCCGTGCCCGCCGGATTCGCACCCGTGCCATGGAAATCGCTGAAGGCCGCGCTCTGGTTGACCCAGACGAAGGAGGTGAAGTTGAAGGCAACGGGAGCACCGGCATCGACGATACTGTCTTCCGCCTGCTGCATCTTCTCTTCATCCGTCGTGTGGACCAGCGTAGTCAACGCTCCGGTCTCATGGATGCCTGCGATGACCATATCGAGCGCCTGCTGCCAGTCTTCCGTTTCGATCAGGAAGGCGATGGGGCCGAACCACTCCGTATGCAGATGTTCGGCCAAGGGACCGTTCGCCTGCGTGCGGACAAGGAGGGGCGATACGCTGCGGGCCTGATCGAAGCCCGGCTGAGCGACGGGAACGCTGTCACAAAGGATAACGCCACCGAGTTCCTTGACCTTGGCGATACGTTCGAGCGTCATCGGATTCTGGATGGCACCGAGTGTCGACGGGCCCATCTTCGGATTGTTCACGAGGGCATCGATCTTCTCGCGCAACTTCGCCGCAACGGCATCCACGCTGATGCGCTCGCCATTGACGATCATGCCGTCCTTCGCGATATAGATATTCTGCGGTGCCGTGCACATCTGTCCGCTGTAAAGACTGAGTGCGAAGGCAAGGTTGTCGAGCGCCGCATCGAGATCGTTCGTGCTGTCGAGGATGACGCTGTTCAGTCCGGCCTTTTCACTGTACATCACGGCCCGGTTGTTCGCGGCAGCCGTTTCCACGACATCGCCGAAGGCCGAACCGCCGGTATAGTCGATGATACGGGCCGCCTGCAGTAATTCCTTTGTGATCGGGGCGGCCGTGGTATCGGCAGCCAGTTGTACGAGGTCCGCATCGAGCCCTGCGTCCTTGAGCGTCTGCTGTACAGCCGCTACGACGATGGCGATGGGATAGATGGCACCCGGATGGGGCTTGACGATGACGGCATTGCCCGTGACGAGGCCTGCGAACATACCCGGGACGGTATTCCATACCGGGAACGTCGAGCACCCGATGACGAGGTTGAGCCCTTTGGGAACGTTCCGGTAGGTCTTGTCGATCGAGACATTGATCTTGCCCATCGGCTTCGTCCACATCACGTGATCCGGCATACTGGCCTGTGCGGCATAGCCCATGGCGACCGCTTCCAGTGCGCGGTCGAAGGCATGGGGTCCGGAAGCCTGGAACGCCATCACGAAACCCTGTCCCGTCGTGTGCATGGTCGCATAACCGATCTCGAAGAAACTCCGGCTTCCCCGCTCGAGCGCTTCGATGAGGACTGCCGCGCGCTCTTCGGGTGACAGATCCTGCCACTGGGCCTGTGCGGCCTCGGCGCGTGCGAGAAGCGTGGGAACGTCCGGCGTCGGATACGTGATGCCCAGCGGGAATCCGTAGGGAGAGACTTCATCACCTACGGACGGACCCGTCTGCACGAGTCGGCCGAACGGTGCGTTCAGTTGCTGTTTGAACGCGGCCTCGCCATCGGCATTCGCCGTTTCACCGTAGATCTTTCCGCTCGGGGCTTCGGGCCAGTGTGCATAGAAGGTACGGTCGGTATTCGCCTTGACGGCCTCGTGCAGGGTTGCCGAATGTTGTTGTACCAGTTCCTGGATCGTGCTCATAGATGAGGGCGATGAAATGATGGAGAGTCCCGAAAAACAACACGGCGTCCGACACCGCGAACCGCAAAGATACGGTTCTCGCGCGCCACACGCCGCATTGGTGGTTGTAGACGTCGGCTAACGTCTATTCGGCTGGTTTCCGCATTCGCGGACGACGGTGCATCGGGAATGGCTCCAGGAATTGGCCTCGATGGCCATAGTAAAGGACTTCGTCCCAAGTCTCTCGACCCCGCTCCAAGCCCACTTTGCAATAATACCGTTGTTGACAATGCTACAACGATATCGCACACCCGCACTGTTTACAAACAAATCGAACGGACGAAGCACGTTGATTCCTTAACTTAGTGCGATGCCTATTTCACGAACGATCCTGGAACATCGCAGACTGCGAGCATACGAGCTGATGCAGCGAGGTTGGCGGGCAACCGACATCGCGGCAGCACTCGGGGTGAGCAAGGCGGCCGTGAGCCAGTGGACGAAGGTGATACGGGATGGCGGCAGGAATGCGCTCGCTTCACGCAAGGCACCGGGTGCTACCTCGCAACTCACGGAACGCCACAAGAAACTCATCGGTGCGATGCAACTGGATTCACCGACGGTGTTCGGACTACAGGGCGACTGCTGGACCCGACAACTGATGCAGATGATGATCAAGCGCCTGTTCGGTATTAGCTATAGTCTTCAGCATGTCGGACGCCTGATGAAAACGACGAGTACGACGAGAAGTAAGGTTCCCCAGACGATACGTATGGAACTCGAAGAGCTCATCAATATGACGGACATCGCGATGGCACGCCAGCGGATGAAGACGAAGAAGTAATTTATGGGATCATTGCTCCACGGCGATGGCCTGGGGGCACACCTGTATTGTATTCGGTCAGATACAGTGGAGAGTTAAGGTATGGCGACATCGAAATCGACCAGGAAGATCGCACCGCAGGGCACGGCGGCCGATCCGGACATGACCATCTCGCAATGCTTGTCCATGCTTACCGATACGCAACGCATGCTGGCCGACGTCCAGTTGAAGCTGCTGTCGAGCACCGAACGTGCGGAAGTTGCGCAGCAGATTCTTTCGGAAAATCAGCGTATCATCATCGAAAGCCATCGGCTGACCACGACCCACGTAGTCGGAGTGACGGACAAACAGGACGAGATCATCAGCAACCAGCATACGATCATCACCAATCAGAACACGATCGTGAATTTCCTCAAGCAGATCCTCCACGGCGAATAACGGAATCACGATGCGCCTCTATCTGATCTATGCCTGCTGCGTGTTCGCGGCATGGGCATTGACCCTGACATTGCTGGACTCATGGCATGTCCTTCTGAACTACTGGCCGTCGGCACTGACGATGATGTTCGGTTCCTTCATCGCCGGAGCGAGCGCCGAGGGAGGTGGGGCCATTGCCTATCCGGTCTTCACCCTTCTGCTGAAGATTCCACCCGATTCAGCGCGCAACTTCTCGTTCGCGATACAGAGCGTCGGTATGGTATCCGCCTCCATGCTGATCATCGGCAGGAAGATCCGGATCGAATGGAAGGCCATCGTCTATCCGTCCATCGGCGGCATCGTTGGCCTCGTTCTGGGCACCTATTTCGTCGTACCGCTGTTGAACGCGGTGCAAACGAAGTTGTTCTTCGTATCGCTATGGCTGGCCTTCGGAATCGGACTGTGGCTGGCCAACAGACAGGCTTCGCGACACGTCCGCGATCATTTATCCGGTATCGCCCGGCGAGGCCGGGTCATACTGATACTCGTTGGCTTCGGCGGCGGCATCATCACCGCCATCTTCGGCAACGGTATCGATATCTTCACCTTCTGCGTGCTGACACTGTGGTATGGCATGAACGAAAAGGTCGCGACCCCCACATCCGTCGTACTCATGTCCATCCTCACGGTAGCGGGCTTCCTCCTGCACTCCGTCGTGAAGCAGGACTTCGGTCCGCTCGAATGGTCGTACTGGATGGCCGCCATTCCGGTTGCGGCCGTATTCGCCCCTCTCGGCGCATGGGCCATCACGTATCTCCATCGTCTGCAGATCGCCAGGATCCTCTACGCCATCATCGCGGCCCAATTCGTCGGCGCCCTGTATGTACTCGGCTTCACGACGGCAAACCTCGTCTTCTGCGGCATCGTGGCCACCATCGGCACCATCGTCATGATGCGGATTGACCGTACGGCAACGATCACGGCCACGACCTGAACCCGACAACGGAAAGGGCCTGCTCCTCGCGGAACAGGCCCCTGATATCGTCGTCGGGTGATCTTACAGGAAGAGCGGCGTGAATTCCATGCCGAAGGCTTCCGCAACGGCGTCGTAGACGATCTTGCCATCGACGACGTTGACGCCGAGAGCGAGTTCGTGATTGGCCTTGCAAGCTTCCTTCCAACCCTGATTGGCCAGTTGGATGGCGTAGGGAAGCGTAGCGTTGGTCAGAGCGACGGTCGACGTATACGGTACGGCGCCAGGCATGTTGGCCACGCAGTAGTGCACGACACCATCGACCACATACGTGGGCTCCTGGTGCGTCGTCGGCTTGGTCGTCTCGACGCAGCCACCCTGGTCGACGGCGACGTCGACGATGACGGACCCTTCCTTCATGAACTTCAGCATGTCGCGCGTGATGAGAGACGGAGCCTTGGCACCCGGAATCAGAACGCCACCGATCACGAGATCGGCATCGGGCAGTGCCGCACGGATGTTGCCCTTCGTGCTCATCTGCGTCTGCACGTTCTTCGGCATCACGTCATCGAGGTAGCGGAGACGATAGAGGTTCGTATCGAAGATGGTGACGTTCGCGCCAAAGCCGGCTGCGATCTTCGCAGCGTTGATACCGACGATACCACCGCCGAGTACGAGGACGTTCGCAGGCTTCGTCCCCGGCACACCGCCGAGCAGCACACCGCGGCCGCCCATCGGATGCTCGAGGTACTTGGCACCTTCCTGCGGAGCCATACGGCCGGCGACTTCCGACATCGGAATCAGGAGGGGCAGCGAACCGTCAATCTTCTGTACCGTTTCATAGGCGATACACGTAGCGCCACTCTTGACCATCGCTTCGGTCAGCTCGCGCGAAGCGGCGAAGTGGAAGTACGTGAACAGCGTCTGCCCGGACTTGATCAGTCCGTATTCCTGTGCGATCGGTTCCTTGACCTTCATGATCATGTCGGCCTTGGCGAACACTTCGGCGGCCGTATCGATGATCGTTGCGCCTGCGGCGATGTACTGGTCGTTGGAGAAGCCGCTGCCGACACCGGCATTCGTTTCCACGACGACGCTATGACCATGGCCGATGAGCGCTTCGGCGCCACCCGGCGTCAGCGCCACGCGCTTTTCATTGTTCTTGATCTCTTTCGGCACTCCGATGAGCATGGTATCCTCGGTTGTGAGTGAGTTGGAAAACGAAATAACGAATGGTCAAGTTTGCAAAAATGCAAAAAGGTCCCTCGCCGTACGTCATGCCCCGGCTCTTTTCCGGAACGGCAGGGACAGGAGCAAGGCGGCCACGATGATGACGAGATACCCTCCGAGTTCGGCCCCTGCGACGTCTTCGAGAACCTCGAACGGGACGAAGATCCACCACGGCCCCCCTTCGTATCCGGCATTGGCTCCGTGCAGGACGTCGCGGGGAGCCATCCACGACACGGGCGTCAGGGCCACCGCCAGCGTCACCACCACCACGATGACGAAGGCAGGACGCCATGACCGTACGGTAGACCGCAGAAGCAGGCAGACGATCGCGGAAAGGAACAGCGGTATCACCAGGGCATGCATGGCATAGGATGTGGCCAATGTGCCCGCGAGACCGAGACCGACGGAAAGGATGGCGCCGAACGGGGCTTCCTCCATGGCATGTCCGACCACCGCGCGTGACGTAGCAGCATAGACGTCGTCGGGAAGGAGCCGGCCACTATAGGCCGCGGCCATGGTCAGCACCAGACTCGCCAGTACGGCATACCATCGCCATGCGCCCTGGAAGGCCCTCCTACCGAACATCCATACGATGACGAGCAGAAATGCCGCTACGACGAGAATGGGCGTCACGACGTGATGGATGGTACGCAGAACGGCACCGCCGGGTACCTGATGGTGTATGGTCAATGCGACGGAAGCACCGGCCTCGCTGGGCACGATGGCCGTGCGTCCCGCAGGCACCAGGGCATGGTCGCCCGGCATGGCGAGCGTATCCGGCCAGGCTTCGGGCGAAGCCCGCCATATCAGCACATGGTCCGCATGCACGATGGTACCCGGAAGACCCGACGACGTGAGCACAGGCTGTTCCGACGGCACATAGTGCATCGCGAGCAGGATACCGGTCACGATCTGTACGGCGACGAGCAGAACGACGACCGGCACGAGGATACGTACGATACCGTCGCTCATGACCGCTCTCCGGGTGGGGAGAGATGGACGAGTACACGTCCCTGCTGACTTACCATGACGGGAATGGAGGGCAGCGGGCGCTTGGGGGGCCCTGCCACCGGTTTGCCGTGCAGATCGAATGCACCGCCATGACACGAACACCGTATACCGTTATCGCGGAGTTCGAGCGGGCATCCGGCATGCGTGCATCGCATCGAATAGGCCCGCAGGTCCACTCCTTCGTCACGTACGATGATGATGGGTTCTCCCGACAGCGTCAACGCGCGGCGACGGGAGGTACCGAAGACCTCGTCGATCGTACCGAGATCGATGGTCCTCGCATGTCGCTCCACGACGGGCCGGACGTAATGTGCGAGAATCGCCGCGATGGCCCCGAAACCCGCCACACCGGCAATGCCGATCAATACTTCTCGTCGTGACCGTTTTGGTAAGTTTGTTCGTTCCATTCCATCATCCGAGTTCACAATGCCGGTTCCCTTGCTCGACCTCAAATTACAGTACCAATCCCTCAAGTCTGAACTCGACGCCGCCCTGCTGCGTGTGGCATCGACGCAGGCCCTGATTCTCGGACCCGAGGTGGAAGCACTGGAACGCGCCACGGCGGACTATCTGGGCGTGCGCCACGCCATCGGCGTGTCGAGCGGTACCGACGCCCTCCTCATGGCCTTCATGGCCCTGAACATCGGTCCAGGCGACGAAGTGATCGTCCCCACCTTTTCGTTCTTCGCCACGGCGGGCTGCGTCTCGCGCCTCGGCGCCACACCGGTCATGGTCGACGTTGACGAGGTCTCCTTCAATATCGATCCTGTACTCGTACGCGCGGCCATCACGCCGCGTACCAGGGCCATCGTCCCCGTCCATCTGTTCGGCCAGAGTGCCGATATGGACGCGCTCGTGGCCATCGCCACCGAAGCGGGCATTCCCATCGTTGAGGATGCGGCCCAGGCGATCGGTACGCAGGACAGGCACGGACGCCGCGTGGGATCGATCGGCCTCATCGGATGTTTCTCCTTCTATCCTACGAAGAACCTCGGCGCCTTCGGCGACGCAGGCCTCATCACGACCAACGACGATGCCCTTGCCGTCAAGCTGCGCCAGATCAGGAATCATGGGATGGAACCACGGTACTACCATGCCTTCGTAGGCGGTAACTTCCGCATCGATGCGATCCAGTCCGCCGTACTGAACGTCAAACTGCCCCACCTGGCCTCATGGCACGAAGGTCGCAGACGCAATGCAGCCATCTACGACAGACTCTTCGTCGAAGCCGGCCTGAGCGATGGAACGGGCCATACACGATTCGACGAACGGAATCGTGTGCTGCTGCCCAAGGCCCTCAATGCCGACGGTGGCGCGCCGGATCATCATATCTACAACCAGTATACGATCCGCGTCGAAGACCGTGACGCACTGCGCGCCTTCCTTCAGGAACGCGGCATCGGTACGGAGGTCTACTACCCCGTCCCCTTCCATCGTCAGGAATGCTTCGCCGGACTCGGCCTGGACGATGCGGCCTATCCCGTATCCAATCGCCTTGCGGCGACGGTGCTCTCCCTGCCCATCTTCCCCGAACTGCGTGAAGAGCAGCTTCGCGAAGTCGTCGCAACCATTGCCGAATTCGTGCGTACGCACTCGTCGACAAGACCGGAATACGCGGAAGCGTAGTCCCGCACAATCCCCCACTATGTCCGAGGACTTCTCATGGAACAGGATCGCTCCACCATTCATTCGAACATGAGCTTCGAATTCGGCAGGCAGCAGGGTGGACTCCCCTTCCGGTTCTGGATGGGACTGACTCTCCTCATCCTAGGTGGAGGCCTGTTGCTCGATGCCTTCGATATCTTCGACTTCAGCTCGATTCTCGGCACGTGGTGGCCCTCGGCCCTGATGCTCATCGCCATCATCCAGATAGCGACACGTTCGGCATCGATCTTCGGCGCGGGCATCCTGTTCGTCGTCGGCGCACTGATGCAGGCGAGCAAGCTCGGAATCCTTCCGGGCGGCTTCTGGAGCGCCTTCTGGCCTCTCATCCTCATTCTCGTAGGGACATCCATGCTCCTCGGCCGAAAAAAAAAAGTCCGTGAGCGCATGTTCGATTTCGTGAACGGCGACGCGACGTCGGAGGATACCGTCAGCAGCGAGGCCTTCTTCAGTGGCAATACGATCCGGAACGTTTCTCATGATTTCAAGGGTGGATCACTGTCGGCGATGTGTGGTGGGCTCGACGTCGACCTGCGCAGCGCCGCCATCACGAAGGAAGCGACGATCCACTGCACGTGCTTCTGTGGTGGCATTGACCTGAAGGTGCCGCCGAGCTGGCACGTGATAAATCAGGGCAAGGTCCTCCTCGGTGGTATCGATAACCGCACGAATCAGGTCTTCGATCCGAACATCGTCGCCCCGACACTTTATATCACGGGCACCGTCATCTGCGGTGGTATCGACATCCACCATTGACGGTCCATCCAGCCCGCATACGTCAGCTCAATACCATACGGGACTCTCCGAACGGAGGGCCCGTCGTCTATTGGATGAACCGGGATCGCCGTCGCCGTGACAACTGGGCACTGCTGCACGCCCAGGCCGAAGCCATCGAGCGCAGGGTTCCCTTGCTGGTCGTCTTCTGTCTGGTTCCGACGTTCCTCCAGGCGACGATCAGACAGTACGGCTTCATGCTGCGAGGCCTGGAAGAGCTGGCCGCCGATCTTGGTCGTTACGACATCCCATTCCACGTTCTTCCGGGAACGCCGAAGGAAACCCTGATCCCATGGATCGACGAGATCGGTCCGAGTCTGATCGTTACGGACTTCGAGCCGCTGCGTATCAAGGAGCGGTGGCTGAACGACGTCAATGAACGTCTCGGCATACCCTTCCATCAGGTCGACGCCCATAACGTCGTACCATGCTGGCACGTTTCGCAGAAACGCGAGTATGCGGCAGCTACGCTGCGTCCGAAGATCCACAGGCTGCTTCCGGAATTCCTGCACGATATCCCCGATATCGTACGACATCCGTTCACGAGCAACCGTCCGCATGCGCAATTCGACATGCCTTCGCTTCGGAAACGGCTGCATGTCGATGAAACCGTGACCGAAGTCGTATGGATCCAACCCGGCGAGAAGGCCGCCCACGCGATGCTCGGCGGATTCATCGAACGTCTCGGATCCTATGCCCTTCACCGCAACGATCCGACGAAGGCCGCACAGTCCGGGCTGTCTTCCTATTTCCACTTCGGACAGCTCGCCCCGCAGCGTGCGGCACTCGCTGCAACCGCGGCAGCAGCCGATCCGTCATTGTCGGAATCGTGCGCATCGTTTATCGAGGAACTCATCGTCCGCCGCGAGCTCGCGGACAACTTCACGTTCCACGAACCACGTTACGATACGACCGATGCCTTCCACCCGTGGGCACGGGCGACGCTCGACGCACATCGGAATGATGTACGGGATCACATCTACGATTATGAAACATGGGACAATGCGGCCACACATGACCAACTATGGAATGCCGCTCAAAGGGAGATGGTGACGACGGGAAAGATGCATGGCTACATGCGCATGTACTGGGCCAAGAAGATCCTGGAATGGACATCCTCGCCGGAAGCCGCGATGGACATCGCCATCGCCCTCAATGACAGGTATGAACTCGACGGCAGAGACCCCAATGGCTATGCCGGTATCGCATGGAGCATCGGCGGTGTACACGACAGACCATGGCCCGAACGTCCTGTCTTCGGAACGGTCAGGTACATGAATGCGGCGGGCTGCGCCCGGAAGTTCGACACCAAGGCCTACATTGCAGCCCATTCTCCAACGACACTCTTCGGATGATCATGTCGCGCCACGTCGTCGCACTCCTCGTCTTCCTCGGTACACTGCCAATCCTGGCCCAGACACCACGAGCGGACGTCATCAACCTTGCCCGCAAGATCAAGGTGATGGATGCCTATCTCTACACGGCATCATACGTACAGGAAGTACGTTCCCAGGCATCGATGAACGGCGTGAAGCTCAACACGACCACGGAGAAGATCACCGTGGCGATCGCAGCCGACATGGAAGTCACCGCCATCACGGATGACGGGCAGGAAAAAGAGAAACTCATCACCATCCGCTCCCTCACCATGGAGCGTGGCGGTGCTTTCCAGGACATTCTCCATACCGGTGCCAGACTGCGCGTGCGGTTCTCCGATTCGGGCAATGTCTTCTTCATGGAGAAACGACCGGTCAACGACTCCATCAGCTCGATTCTCGCCAGCGTCGTCATCAGTGCTGGCGGCGAGCGTACGGCACGTATCATCGGCACGGCCAGGCCCATCCGTCCGGGCGATACATGGTCGGTCAATACGAAGGCCATCGCCGGTACGTTCGACGATACCGAGGTCCAGTTGTCCCGCAAGGGCCTGAAGGGTACGGTCCGCTACGACCGCATCGACTCCACACCCGGTCAAAAGCCGGCAGCCGTGTTCTCCAGCCGTATCACGGCATCCGGCATCCGTTTCGTCAACCAGGGCATCTTCAAACCGAAGAAGGCATCGGCCACGATCACCGTATCCTATGCGGTACCGCTCGACGAGCGATATCCTCCTACGGAGTCGGCATCGGAGATCATCATCGACACCAAGGGCATCATCCAGGATGCAGGCGGCCCGGCCGTCGATCTCGACATGCAGACGAAGCGTTCCCTCCGGGCGAAGTTCCAGCGGTGAGTTACGACAAGGATCACGTCAGGGGCCTGCTCGCCCTCGTCGTCACCGCCGTACTGTGGAGCACCGGAGGCCTGCTGATCAAGTCCCTGCCACTTACACCGATGACGATTGCAGGTACGAGAAGCGCCATCGCCGCCGTCGTCATGCTGCTCTGGATCCGCCGTCCGAAGCCGATCTGGACACCGGCGCAGATCGGCAGCATCGCCGCGTACACGGCTACCGTCATCCTCTTCGTGACGGCCACCAAGCTCACGACGGCAGCCAATGCCATCCTTCTCCAGTATACGGCTCCCATCTGGGTCGCCCTTCTCAGCGTCGCCATCACACGCGAGCGGCTCACCCGGATCGACGTCGCGGCAGTTGCGACCGTCGTCGTCGGTATGGGCGTCTTCTTTCTCGACAGGGTGTCGCCCGGTCACATGCTCGGCAACGTCATCGCTGTGGCGAGTGGCGTGGCCTTCGCCCTCGTGGCCCTCTGCATGCGGGCACAACGCGGCGTGAGCACGACCGAGAGCATCCTCTTCGGCAACGTCCTCTCCGCCCTCGTCTGCCTGCCGTTCGCCGAACCGTTTCCGCTGCATACGGACGTCGTCGTCAACCTGCTCCTGCTCGGCGTCGTACAACTCGGCATTTCCTATCTGCTCTATGCCTGGGCCATGGCCCACGTGTCGGCCCTCGAAGCCGTCCTCGTCACCGTTCTCGAACCCCTGCTCAACCCTATCTGGGTCGCCGTCATGCTGCATGAAGCTCCTTCACCCATAGCCATCGCAGGCGGCATCATCGTCATCGGTGGCGTCCTGACGCGGAACATCCTCCAGGCCCGGCGTAGGCCACCGGGATATGCCAGCTAGCGGACGTACCGTATCTTTGTCCCATGCCCATCCCATTCGACAACACGCGCATCTCGGCCACCATCCGCGAATCCATCGAAACGAAGGAGCGGCTTGCGGCTGGGTGCGCTGACGACATCCGCCGTTGCGGCGAACTCCTTGGCGCGGCCGCGAAGAATCGCAAGCTCATCATGTTCTGCGGCAACGGTGGCAGCGCTGCGGACAGTCAACATCTCGCCGCCGAACTCGTCGTACGCCTGCGCAGCAGCATCAACAGGGCCGCCATTCCCGCTCTGGCATTGACCGTGGACCCTTCCATCATGACGGCCGGCGGCAACGATATCGGCTTCGAGAACGTCTTCGCACGCGGTGTGGAAGCCTACGGCAACGAAGGCGACGTCCTGGTGGCCATCAGCACCAGCGGCAACTCGCCCAACGTCATGAACGCGGCGGCCGAAGCCACGAAGCGCGGCATCGTCACGATCGGCCTCCTCGGCGGAACCGGGGGCAAACTGGCCGGCCAGTGCACGGCATCGGTCGTCGTTCCCAGTCCGGTCACGGCCCGCATCCAGGAGTCCCACATCCTCATCGGTCACATCTGGTGCGAGATGATCGAGGAAACCATGTTCCCGGAGCTGTTCTAAATTCGGCGGGCTTCGTATTTTCGTGCTTCAGAATCAGACGCCGATTTAGCTCAGCTGGTAGAGCAGCTGATTTGTAATCAGCAGGCCGCCAGTTCAAGTCTGGCAATCGGCTCCAGTCTGCAAGCCGCATTCCTGATGGGATGCGGCTTTTGCGTTGTAGGCTTGGTTCTACTCACAACACGATAATCGTCATAGTCCCGGATAGTTCATCATTGTTTTGGTCAAATCTAGGTCAAAAACAGGTCAAGTGTTATGTGGGCGCTACTCCGTGTTTTGACACAAAAAATGTGAGTATGGAGATATGGAGAACGGTCCTGACCTTTCGTCGTTCTCCGAATACGAGGTATCACACCTAGGTAATGTGTGGCGACATATACGTCGCCTGGCATGTGTGTTACTACGATGTGATCGCGCTGCTACCTTCGTTAGGCATCAGATACCATGAGCCAGTCCGCCACATATGGCCATTGGTACTCAGTCTATCTTACTTTTGGACGTCTTACGGCTACTACCTGTACTTGTACGGGCGCGTCTGCTCTGTGGTGCTGTTGATCTGGCAGTAGTACGCCTGCTCTGTGTGCTACCACGCGCTGGATTCTTTCCTGCATCAACTTTTGTAGCCGCCCTGACGGCAGCCTGGTTCTTTTTCTTATTTGCTTTCTCCATTACCGTTCCCAACCGACCATTCTCGGTATACGAGTATGAGTTCACGGTAGTTCGGATGTCGCGATGACGCAATAGTTTTTGACGATCAAATAGATCGACCTCGTGTTGATATAACTGGTCTGCAAAGGTCTTCCGGAACGTGTGGAAGCCCCGACGAGCTTTCAATCCCACGGCTTCAAATCCTGCCTTGATCATCCTCATGATGGCCGATGTAGACGAGTACTTCCAGGTGAACAACTTTTGCTGATTCTTCGGTAATTCATTCAGGATGGTAAGTATCTCATCAGTAATAGGGAAATACTCTGTGTCCTTTGTTCTCTTGTTATAAACCTCAATGCGACGATCGCGTAGGTTGAAATTACTGCGATAGAGATGTAGTGTCTCCTTAATGCGGAATCCTGACGCAAGGAACCACCTGAGCAAGCGTGAAACCTGGCGATATGGTCCCACTTTGCCATTCTTTGGTACGTGGGTGTTGAAGTATTCGATGACCCGTGAAAACTCATAGTCTTGGTATATTTCATTCTTGGGTTTATTGCCCTTCTTGCGGAACTGCTTAAGATTTACCTCCCTATCAAGTAGCTCCCTGTCACACAAGAAATTACAGTAGGACGCAAAGTTCCTGAGGTAGAGATTCACGGATGTACTGCCGAGATGTGATTCCCGCCGTTTCCATGCTGCTAGCTGTCGTTCAATGTCAATACGAGAGATAGTACGTTTATCGTCCGCAATAACTTTCGGTACGATCCACTTATAGTCGTCTCGCGTGTTATCATCAAGGTCTCTTGCCGCTAAATGCAACTCATACTCTGTCCAAACATCTGTGTACTGAAGCGTCGTGACCTCCTTGTTCTCATTTGGAGGTACAGCAGGCAGAATATTCTGTTCTGCTACAACATTGCTCTGTGACTCGCTGTGCTGCACGGTGGTGTAGACAAGCTGTCCATCTGCTGATACTCCTGCTTGCAGGTTTAACGGTCGCCCTTGTATCGCTCCCGGTACCTGCCCTGATACGATGACGATCTGCGCCGGTTGATGTACGTCTGCCAACTGTGGCATCGTTCCGTCCGGTTGCAGCATGACCGGCTTCATGCCGTGGTGAATGCGATACAGATCCCATATCCATTGCTCGGCAAACTTCCGATTCTGCTTCGTGTCTATGAGGCCGGTCGCCACACGCAAGCCCTTGTACTTCAAGTACAGGCGCTGCGTGCCTCTCGGCGCATAGATCGAACCAGGATGTGATTTTGGAGTACGTTTTGCCATTGTGCTGTGCGTTGTGCCGCTTGCTACGACTGATCCTTCGTTCCGAACCTTCGACGGTCAAGTTCCTCTAGCATTCGCCGTTCTGCCCTTGTCCGCAGCGTCTCGTCCTTGGGATCGAAGGCAACTCTAAAGCCTTTGGAAATCAGGTAACGGCGGTTGCTTCGCGTACATTCCTTTCTCCAGACGGGAAGGCTGCACCATTGCGGTCGTGTCAGAAAAGCGATTCTCAAGCATTTGCGACAAATCAATCGGCGGGTGTCCCCCGGACCTTCCTCCGTCCGAATATGAACGCCGTCCGTTCGCAGTCTTTCAATACGCCGGGTACGCCGCTGTTTTGCCATACGGGTGTTCCTGCTTCTATTCTTGGATTATTCTTTACTGCGGGACCTGGACCGTGTCGTTGGTTTCGACGCAGTGCTTCCTTCCTCTTCTTCACGTACCCGCTTCTCTTCCGCACGAACAAGACCCAGCAACTCTTCAGGGCATTCCTTCAGGCTTCGCTTCTGACGCACATACTGTACGGCAAACCGTCGCCGCATCGTTTCGCCGTTCTCGTTGGGTGTGAAGATCGATCCCAGTCCCTCCATCAGCCAGTCAACAGAAAACCCCTTTCGCAGTATGCTGGCCAGGACTTCATAGGAAGGGCTTCCGAGTCCCCGGAAGTACCGTCTCAGTTGACCAGGACCTGATATTCCGAGTAGGTAGCAGGCTTCAAGCTGAGTATCGAAGCCGAGATCGACAACAAACTGTAGCCGTTCAACAAATCCCTCCATGCCGTATCGCCTCCTTCAATAATTTCTTTTTCGTGAGCATTTGCAGATGTCACGCAAGCGCACTAGTTTTGACCTAAAGTTTTGCAGCAAGAAATTGCTTGTAATTTTTGCTGACAAAACAAGATTACAAAATTTGCACGCATAATCTGCAACCAAATTTTGCAACAGCATTTGTCGACTTTTCTTGTTGATCACTTTTGCTCAACGTACTGCGTATGGATTCTTTCCCTGTCGCACCGGACAAATACAGGCACAATCACCCTGTGTTTGACCCGGTGGCATTCGGACGGCGTTTGAAGGCGGTCTGTCTGGCCCATTTCGGAACGGAAATGATCGCCTGTGTGGAATTGGGTTGCCGTAGTCAGCTCCAGATACGGCGCTATTGGTCTGGCCAGCAGCTTCCGGCCTGCAAGCTTCTCTATACTCTGACGGCGTTCGGGTTCAACCTGAACTGGCTGTTCAAGGGAGAAGGCCCGATGTACGACATGTCGGCCCCTGCCGGGCTTGCCCTCGCACAATCCGGCGTTGCCGTCACTCTTCCGGACGATGACAAGGAGATGGCATGAGACATGGTAATCGGCAGGTGAGATGTCACCCTATACCACCCTCGTACGAGTCACGCCCATGAGACGGCAATGCACGGAAGAGGAACCCCTCTGGAGCCGTCCATTCGCTGCCAGGTATCTCGGCGTCAGTGTCGAGATCATCGCGCGTCTCATGGACGACGGCACCTTGCGATACACCTATCCATTCCCAGGCAACGAACGGGATGCCCGGCTGTTCCGTGAAGACGTCATTGCCCACCGCGCATACATGCTCGGTCAGGCAACCACACTCGCGTCGCTGCAACAGCAGAACGCGGGTATGCGGAGCACGCCCAATTCCATTGCCGAACATGCCCGGCGTATCAAACAATCTCTCACCACATTTCCGTGATTGACCATGAGCGACATTGCCAAGCACACAGAACAAGAACGCCATGAAGCCCGCCCGATCCACTATGGCGACTTCGTTCTTCCTCGATCCGCTCCTGGCTATTTCGTCTATCTGTTCCTCGTCGTCGATCCGGCGATTGCCAGAGACGTCCCACGCCTTGGCTTCTTCCACGTCCAGGTGGTGTTTCCGGAGTACCATACTCCGCCGGGGTTCGAGTACATGCCGGAACATCAGCAACGGAGCGTACTGACACAGCTCAGCCAGGTCATGCTCGTTCCGGTTGACAGTGTCGTCCATCATGAGGATGCCGGACTCATTCTCATGACACAGGAAGCGAAGAGAACGCTCTTCGGTATCGGTGCCGGCGTCCTGGTGGATGTCTCCTCGATGACAGGGGAGAGCCCTTTCCCAGGCGACAGTATGGCAACGATGCAGAATGACGGCATTGAAGTGCCTCCTATCGGTACTTCTTCGCCTCTCTTCCCGCATCATGAGGCCACACCTGCGATGGGAATGGGTGCAGACCCCGCGAATACGCAGGAACAATCCGGAATAGACTTGAACAATCACGAATTATCGTGACAACACCCGCGAATAGACATGAGGCGTACCGTGACGAAACCAAGAGATGATGCCTTACTGCCGGACTACGTCGACATTCCGGTTCTCGCTGGCTGGCAACTGCGCAAGATGCTAGCGCACATTGGTATATCGGCTTATGACCTTTCACGTTACGTCGAACGGTCATGCGGATATGTCAGCAAAGTCTGGTTCCCTAAACAGCGTCTTCCACTCAGGGCCTCAGAAGCCCTGTACACGCTGGTGGGACACGATCCCTTTTGGAATGCCTACTCTCACACGATGCGCCGGGATGGCGTAAAGGACAAGGAGCATGACCATGATCCAGGATGATGACCCCCATTCCTCGGAATCACCACGACGAGAGGAATCGCCGTGCGAGTTCCGGAAGCACTACGAACGCACAGGCCGAGCGCCACTTCTCCGTTTCATCATCAGCATTACGCGTGAGAACGGAGAAAGCGGCGAGTACAACATCGAGGCTACTGACCTCATTCACGCCGTGACGGTCGCCATGAAGCGAGAACATGAAAAGGGATATTCACCGATTCTGATCGGTCTACTCGCACAGCGTGACGGTCCTCAGACGAACAGACCAACGGGTATGGGCAGCGGAGCGCAGTAGTATAGCTCCGTGTATGCGGGGCTATGTGGTCCCATGTCAGAGCCGCCGCCGCAGGGCAATGCGCGGGGGCGGCTCCTGGCAGTAGTTGCTGGTCGCACGACGAGTACTACAACGTCTCGTCGCCGGTTCGATTCCGGCTACTGCCACACCAACATCTCGGATTGCAACCAATGGCTGATAAGGCATATAGAATACGGCACGATGTCTATGACGAGATGTACCGCGCCGGACTTCTCCCTGACGCAAGCCTTCTCTACCTCTTTCTTCTCAACAATCCGCGCGTCAGTTTGACGGGCCTGTATCGCATCGACGAGAGGGAAATCACCTTCCATACCGGGATCGGCCAGGACCGCGTCCTGGACTGCCTCCGGAATCTGACGAATGCGGGGCTTATCGTCTATGACCAGAGCCTGTTATGGATACCCCGGATCCCGCGAGACAATACGGCCACAAAACTCACCTACTGGCAGCGATTACTTCAGCGCGACGAAGAAGAGTATGCGGCCTACCCGTCGATCATTCCAGGGTGCGAGAACGGCGCCTACCGTGCGTGGCGCGAAGCCCACGCACAGCACCTTGCCCCACGAGACCAGCAGACCACGGGGCCGGGGGAGAAGTCTCCGGCACCTACTTCGGCGCGAACAGCCGCCGACGTCATTCCGCCGTGGGAACGTGCGGCAGAAACACCGGACTCGTCCGATGATGAACCAGGCACCGCCCTGCCTATGACCCTATCTTCAGATGAAACCCCTTCTCTACCTACCCAGTATGGGGTAGGGACCTACCAGGAAGGTACCTCCCATCCCCCTGCCCCCTCCAATTCCGGGGGCCTCACCCCCCTGCCCACTACTCTATATCTATCTCTGTCTCTACCTCCTCCAGAGGAAGACCGTCCGATTGAATCCAGGGGGTGCGGGGGAATCGCGGGGCAGGTGCCCGGCGGCGGGGTATCTCCGCCACCGGCACAGGATCCGCACCCTGGCGACAACGCATCTGCGTCGAAGCGGTGGAGGGTGGCCGTCCAGACCGCCCTGCAGGCTATGGCGACGGCCGGGGAGCTGCGGCGCTGGGTCAGCTCCGGGCTCCTGACGCTGGTTCTCGTGCCGCGCACCTGGCCGGAGGCCCACCTGCCATCGGATACTCCGCCGCCAGCCGTGACCATCCCGTTCCGGCCCCTCGATGGCGATGGAGCCGACGACTGGACACCGAACGGCGACATGCTCCCACGCTCGCTCTCGACGATCCCGTTCCTCAGTGAATGGGCCAGGTATCTGCGCTGGCGGTGGCTGACGTGGCATGAGTGGCCCGACCGGGTCACGCAGACGGCGCAATGGCTGCAACTGGCCGAATGGTTCGACCCCATTGCGTGTGTCCGGCAAAGCGTCGCTGGCAGCTTCAAGGGCATCTTCCCACTTCGTGAGGACTTAGGTAGTGGACGATATACACGAAGCGGAACGGTTCTACGAGCAAGCAGACGCGCTCGCAGCGCAGCACGACGCGGGGGATGTGTCACTGATACGGTCATTGGCTACGCGCCTCGTCTCACTCCGGACACGGGTCATGCACGTGCGTAGTCCGGCGTCCGCCGCATCATGGACAGGCATGATCGCCATACTACAAGAGCTTGTGAGCGCTGGGTATCACCGCGAGCAAGACTACTGGCTCCCCAAGGCCGAGCGGCGATTACTCTTCGAGGACTGGTCATTCAAGAGCCCGAAGATCATGACGCTTCCCGACATGTACGGCGGTGGCATCTCAGCCGACACGACTCCCACGATTCCCGTACCACGGCATCAATCGATCGTGAGAGAGAACGCACAAAGGGCCTACGAGCTCGGGTACTCGGACGGGTACCGGAATGGACGAAGCGATCGTACGCCCGACGAGCGTCGCCGTGACGATAAAGCCAGACAAGACCTCCTTGATGCGCTTCGAGCGTCACACAGGCGTGATGAAGAACTTGATGAGGCGCAGCGGGAGATCACCCGCCTGCGCGCGGTCATCCGAGAATTGCAGCGGCGCGCATAGCCTGCGAACTACTTCACCACACACAACCAACCTTGAGGAACGACCGTGCTTATTCTCACCGTCCTTGCCGAACGACATGCTTGCATCCTGGAAGAGAATCCCAACATCCATACCACCCGGCGTTGGAATGAATGGACGGAGTATTCACTCACGCTCACGGATGACCAGGCATCCGGTATCTGTGATGCCGTCGGGACGACGGCCTACGACTCCGATGGAGATCCGGTGCCCCATCGGATACTCTTTGGCGTCAACATCTGTCGTCATGGCCGTACGATAGAATTCGGCCACCTTGAATCATACGTGCCTGATGCAGGATGGGTGCCGGTAGACGTGCCGGATTCCGTTCATGATACGCTGGAAGATCACGTGCTGCGCTTCCTGCATGAGATGCCACCGGCTGCGGAACTCCTGGCTATCGATCACGTCCTTCTGCGGCATCATCTGGCAGCGCAGACGGCCCTTGTGAACAACTAGGGTGTGAATAATGGCGGTTGAATGTCCAGTATTCTGAAAAGTAGCAATGATGGCAACCAATATTGAAGTCAAGTGGTTGCGGTGATCACACGTTAGTTATCGAGAGAATAGCGACTAGCACATTGGCACTCAACATGCTAGATTTGCGGCTACCATTGGGATCGCAATCATGTCCGTATCGCTCGAAGACTTCCCCCATCTTTCATTCACGAAACGGTGGGATATTGACAAGGAAACCGCACGTTTCCTTGGTCAGTGCGAAGCCTATGCCCGTGTTCTTACTCAACTGCCACTGCTACCACAGGAACATCAACACCTGCTATCTGTATTCCTGCGAAAGGGGGCGTTAGCAACGACCGCCATTGAAGGAAATACTCTGACACAGGAAGATGTTGACAGAATGTATGATCAACAGATATCCTTACCAGTGAGCAAGGAGTATCTAGGTGTCGAGGTCCGCAACATTCTCGACGCGATGAATACGATCATAGATGATATTCTCGCGGGGAAGGAACTGCCTGTCACGCCTAATCTTATCTGTACTTTCCATCAATTGGTTTCAAAGAACCTTGGCGATCACATCGATTGCATTCCGGGTCGTTTCAGACAAGATAATCGCTATGTAGGCAGCTATAGAGCGCCTGACTATAGTAAGGTAGCCAACCTTGTCGAACGCCTATGTGACTGGATGCGGCTCGAATTCCATTACCCGGAATACAAGAACGATTGGTACGATGCCATTGTCCAAGCAATCGTAGCACACGTGTATCTTGAATGGATTCACCCGTTCGGCGATGGTAATGGGAGGACAGGGCGGCTATTGGAATTCTATATCCTTGTTCGAGCAGGAATGCCGGTCATTACCTGTACGCTGTTGTCGAATTTCTACAATGATACGAGGAGCGAATACTATCGTCAATTCGACGTCGCTCGACGTAACAACGATCTTAGTTCGTTCATCAAGTATGCTGTGCGCGGGCTCTGTGACAAGATTAAAGAAACGTTGGCCGTTGCACAGGTTTGCGTGACGACCATCACATGGTCGCATTACATCTATGAGCAGTTCGATAAGAAGACCACTTCGGAGGCTACGAAACGACGTCGTAAACTCGCATTGAGCCTGAAGATTGGGGTGCCGTATACACGCGAAGAGATTGTTATGCTGAATCCTGAAATGGCAAGAGAGTATCTTCAGACCCAGCGCCTTGCAGCTCGTGATATCAACGCATTGGTGAACATGGGTATCCTGCGTGCGTATTCGGGGCTGTCTACGTGGGATGACGATATCTATATCACGAATCACACCAAGCTGCTTCTTGATAGAATGCCTGACTCAAAGCATGGTCCGGATCTATTTCCTAATAGCTAGAATTGCGGATGCGAGTTGCAATGGGATGCTGCGCTCGATTCTCCAGCAGCATATCATACCGGATTGGGCAACGCTCCAGATCGAGCTATTGGGCCGTAAGAATATTGATAAGGTCATGCCATCGGCTGTCATCGCAAGGGCCAATAATGTGTATCTCAATAGTATAATTATCGGCTGGATTATCGGCTGGAAACAAACCCTTCGTCCCAGTTCGGACGATCCCCTCAACCACATAAGATTGTGCCTGGTGGCGCGAAGTAAGCGTGATTTAATATGCCGATGCCGTTCCTTTTTTGAGCCAGGCTTTTACCATATCGTTAGCCGTCATTTTCGCTGGAAGGCTCAGGGTGACGTTGCCCGATGCGCCACGAATGAGCAAAACTTTTTCTCCACAAACAATGCGATAATCACGGTCGATATGGTCCATATTCTCTAATCTCCATTTGTGATGACATTGTACAGCCCCCAATGGCTACTACTGCCCATCCGTCTCAAAATACTGCACACGAAGCTTCCGTCCCTGTTCATTATCGGCAAACATCCCTGCGGTACCCACGCTATCGTCGTCAAGAAGCCAGTCGATACTGAGTCCCAGCTTCAGAAGTGCCCCCAGCACGGATGACCGAATCTCTCTCCCATCCAGCCACCGATATACCAATGTACGATCGATATGGAGTGCGGTAGCCAAGCTTGCCGCCTTCCCATCGAAAGCCATGTTGATGAACTTTCTGAGCTTTTCGGGTATCTGATTCGACATACTTTTTTCTTGCGCTGAAGAGTACAGCGTACTATATTGTCCTCGATTGTATACAAACAGCCACAGATGAGTATAGATGTCCTCATTTGTGTCTCTTTGAATGCGACGTAAGCAGTCGTACTACAATATAGTGGTGCGGCCGTTCGCGTACTGCCTTGTATTCACGGGCGTATAGCAGAGAGGGTATCACAGAATGTCACAGCCATCAGACCTTGACCCGGTATCCAGCCGAACAACCCGGCGCCCCTATCTGCCGCGAGGACTACGGAAACGTCTGGCCGAGCGTTTCGGCGTCACGGTCAGTGCCGTCGACTGGCGATTGCGGCACCGAGAGGATGAGACACTGGAAGCGGCACAACTGCGTGCCGACACACTCGAAGCAGCATTGCAGATGGTCCTGCACGATACCGGCAGTACGACCGAACACAACGCGGACACCTTCCGGAACAAGGATCACGGTCATGGGCATTGACTTCGATGAGACAGCCTTCGTCATCATGGAATGGCTTCAGTACCCCCAGGGTTTGACAACACTACCCCATCCCGGTCGCCCCACACGGGACCCCATCAAGGGACCTATGACATCGGAACCTCGCCCGTGTGGGCCGACGGGTATGAATGTTGGACTGCAAGGACGCCCGCAGTACACGACGGGTACTGCCGCCGAGGAACAATGAGTAGTTAAGGTTTTGCTAAGGTATATTCAAGCGTACTCTTGCACAGGTTGTCGCACGAGGAGCCTGTCTCTACACCTGACCGGCATCCTACTGACTCAAGGCAAATGCGGACGGTGTGAATACCCTCTATCATTGTGAAGGCGTCTATGCGAACGTTGGCTACGTTATTCTGTGTTGGGCTCCTGGCTACGACCTTGTCGCCACTCTTCGGGCAAGAGCCATTCGATACATCCCAGGTACGAATGCTCAGACCGGTCAAGACGTGGCTACTCAAAGGAAAGCCACCTGAAGGCATAACATACCTGAAGAACGTTGGCGGACGAGAAGGTATCAACGTCGTCTCGACGACCATTCGGAACGGGCGCGGCAACGTGTTGTGGAATACCCGGCCCTTCGACACGACGGATCTGTTCGACTGGCGTGGCATCGACGGCGCAACCACGATCCGTGAACTGGATTATGATGGTATTCCGCCACTCGAATACATCAACGAGCGCGGCGTCGTCTGGCAGTGTGGCAAGGACCAGCCCTTGTCCTTCGTTCCCATCGATACCATCGCGTATGACAGTTGTATCCAACGTCTCGGCCCTTCAGCCGATATTGACGGCGACGGTTTCCTCGACGCCGTTACCCTTGATCATCGGTACGACAACGGCAGAATGATGAGCATTGTTATGGGCGGCCCGAAGGCTGGAAAAGGCTGTGCGCGCGTCGCCAACATCGAGAAAGTAGGGTACCGGACCTACCGGCACGTGAGGGCCTTCTTCCGCTCAATGGCAGGGACGTGGCGTCTCATCCAGTATGAAAAGGATTCCTACGACTACATTTCATGGCTCATCATCTATGACCTGAATATCGTCAGGTACGACAACTGGCTGTGGGTCCACGCGGTGGCCCGCGATTCTCTCCATAGCTCGGTTCTCTCGTCTACCGACCACGGGGATTTTGGAGAGGCGTTCTGCATCACGGATACGGCGGCCAGACGCGAATGGCTCATTATGAGCCACCGGGAGGCTCCTTCGGCCCCATACATCATCAAACGCTTCGACATTACCAAGGGCCGTTTCGTCTTGGCCGAACAGCTACCGGAGGACGTGTATGTGATGGGTGTCGGCCCAACTCAGAATCTGGGCTACAGTCTTGGTACGGACCGGCCCGTCATCTTCATGAACAGGTATCTCTGCTATGCCGACAATCTCCATAAACCGTTTGCGAGATGGAAGGTGTCGGAGGACGATCCCAAGTATTCAGGCTATGGATATCCGACCGTCATCGACGATCAAACGGGTGACGGCTGGCCTGATCTTCTTGGTACGTCCAGTGTCTGGACCAGTACCACCGGAGGGTGGGATAGTTGCGCCATTATCCTTTATAGCATCGATCCGGCAGTATCTGTTCATGAGGACGATACCCCTGCGCTGACGACGTCCTCAGCCAGACTGATGGGCGACGCCCTGGAACTCACCCTCGCCGAACCCGCGCTGGTTTCTGCGTATATCGTTGGGGTGACAGGAGAATCATCACTTCTGGTCTCACGGCAGCACCCGGCTGGTACGACCCGTATCGACCTGGCTTCCTACCTCTGGGCCTATCCCCGTGGGGTCTACGTCGTGCGCGTTCGTATTGGCGACGCCTTTCATACGGTCAAGCTCATCCGGTAAAGGCCGGCTGTGGTAACAAGTCGCTGGTTACCAGCCTCATTCTCTTGTTCAGGGCCGGAATGGAGGGAACAGGCAGGTTTTCAGTAAAGGTTTTGCTAAGGTGGGATGAACTGCCTGATGTCGTAGGTTGGAGGCGAGGGTTATGAACTACCGTATAGTCACAAGGAATACCGCCATGATAGCGTCAGGAATACGAAATACCGTTTGTCCATACATAGTGACGTGCCTGCTCTTGTTCAGCGGCATGTCCGCAGTAGCACAACCGGGCGATGTGTTCATCGCCTACCCGTCGAAGGGTGGGGGCGTCCGGTATGTGACGGGCACGGCAGACGCCACGTATCAGGTGACGACGTCCGGTATCGGGGCCCGTGTCCGTGGCAGGTGGGATACGACCCGTGCCGCAACCACCTTCACGACGTTCACGAACAGAGCAGGTACGCGCATCGAACCGGAAGAAGCGGTCGACTACCCTGTGCGCATCTACAATGACGAGTGGCCTGATGGTATCGAGGTAAAGGCATACCGCCGTCTCGTGATTCGTGGCACGTCGGGCGGCGGCGCATTGGTCGCCAGTGCGAACTATGGCCACATGTCGCTTGGTCTTCGTGGTATGGTGAAGGAAATGCCGATTGGACCGACGAAGGGGCTTGATCTCAGTCGTGCGCTCGGTGTGCGGGACGCTGTGGCCGCACCGCGTCTTCAGGGTATGACGACGGATGGTGAGCAGCTACTTGGACTGGAAACGGAAGTGCAGGTTCTGGACCCCGTCATGATCTCCGATCCCCGGATCATGTTCGCGACCTACGCGGAAGAAAACGCCAGAGCGAATTTCGACAACGAAGGGAACATCTGGCTATGGGGCTACGCCCCGTTCTTCCCCGCGATCCCCATTACGCCGGAACTGGTCGACGATTCGATCCCGCAGCGAGTGGCCAGAACGACGAAAATGACGCGGGATCGGCGTATCCTCTGGTCAACGTACGGTGGAACCTACGAGTTGCAAGGAGAAGGAAAGATTACCTTCGACCGGGATAACAACTTGGTAGCCGTGATTACTGCAATCACAAGGCCCCCACGTTCCTCTGGAACGTATCAGGAATTTCCACGAGGATTGAATGACATCTTGGTCATGAAGATGGGACCAGATGGTCGCTTGCAGTGGTGTACCTTGGTTGGTGGTTCAGGTGACGAACTACATCCGTTCGTATCCACTGACGAGCATGGGAATATCTACGTCGTCTATGCGACAACGAGCGATGATCTCGACGTCACGGATTCCCTGCTGAACAGAAAGCCCAATTTCCCGCGCCGCTATGACATCGGGATCACCTCCATTACTACCGACGGGAAGCACTTCCGCTGGGGAACGTACTGGTCGAGCCTCGATAGACGGGATCCGATGGACACGGTCTATGTCGGTTCCCACCCGGGAGGGATTGCCTGCGACGGACAGGGCGGCGTCATTGTCGGTATGAGCGAAGTCGATCCGTACCTACTTCCGGTCACACCCGGCGCATGGATGACGGAGCAGAAAGGTGCCAGGGAAGCACTGCTCACCCGGTTTTCGACCGAGGGGACTCTTCTCTGGAGTACGCTCATCTCGACGACAGGCGATGACTACATGTTCCAGCTAAGAAAAGAAAACGACAGCACAATCTTCATGCAGTTCGAGCAGGACTACCGTCGGCTATTCTCGCAATTCCCACGCATGGCGGCGATCGGAGTGCCCGGATACGACTCGACGACCAAGGGAAATCACTCCTTCGTTCTCCGGTTCGGATTGGATGGGAGACCGCGCTATCTATGGGCCCCGTGGGAAACCCGGCCTCTCTACCCAAACTTCGTTCCGACAGGAGATGGGCACTACTATCGTTGGGCATACAACAACAGAATTAAGGAAAGCTCGACACCGGATAGTTTCCCGTACATGCCAGCCTACTATCGGGGTGTACGCGGCGCACATCTGGAAGCCAGTTTTGCGATCATCGACCGCGAGTATCAGCCAGTCTTCATCTCTTCACTTCTAGGCCTTACCTACGATCAAGTAAAGTGGGCCACAGGATACCAAGGGTATCTGCTTCTTGGCGGATGGTCCTTCTCACGGGGTGCCTGCTTGACCGATACACTATGGGGTGCGGGGTATAAGAATGATGGCGACGAAATGCCATATATGGTCCTCTTGAAACCGTTCTGGACAACGAGTGTAGAACCGGAGCCACAGCCCGGCGCACAACCACCATTGCAGGTCTTCCCGAATCCGGCGAACGATATTCTGACGGTCAACGCCGAGAGTCCGGTAACAACTGCCGAACTCATCGATATGCTCGGACGAGTGGTCATGGACCTGCCTGGAGCAGAGAGCGGGATACTTCAGATCAACATGAGCGGCGTTGCATCGGGTACTTATCTCGTACGGTGCGTTGCACAATCCGGCGTGCGGCAAAGCATGGTCGTCAAACGATAGAGACCCTGTCAAGACACGGCAGGTCTTGACGTTTGGGGTGCAGTAGACGTGTGTGGTCAGGGAAAGCGGGGGCTCATCCTGATCGTTCACAAGAGTCCGTTTTCTATGCTGCATCGTAGCGGCATAGGGGCGGGCCATTCTATCTATTCAATCGGAGGTCGTAATGTACATGAGACTATTCGTCATCGTTGTTCTCGTGGTGGCAGGGCAAACCACCATGCAAGCGCAGCGGCTACGGGAGTTCGATGTGTGGACTTCAGAGGCCTATGCACGGAAGTGGGTTGCTCCTGACGTTACAGAATGGAATGGGATTAGATGGGTAGTAGCCGATACATTCGGACTCTATAACCTTCGGCCTAATAGAGTACCCGCCAGCGGAAGACCGGACTACTCGTTGAACTATGAGAACGTCCGCTCTCTCATGGTTGGCCGGTACTATGGCGCGCAGGATACGACGATCAATGGCGAGACGCAGTATGTCACGCCAATACCGTCGATCATGCTCCTGCAATCGATACCACGAGTTGGGCCACCAGGCATACAGAGGATGCAGATCTTCTCCGTCGAATCACGTGGCTACCGGGTGACGAATCCGACGGACAGCCGACCACGCGACGGGGGGTCGTACCGCGACAACGATATCGAGGGTCTTGGTGTTCGCCGCGACGCACTCGACAGTGCCATCGTCAGCAAATACGACATCATGCTGGAAGGGAGCAACACGACTCATCCGACGATCCTCCGGTACGACGATGCCACCATCGATCCGCAGTGGATCATGGGAGCCGTGAGCGGCAACGTCAGGGGTGATGTCCGCGATGAAATCGTGCTCTTGTATGATGACGGTGCGCAAACCGTCGTCTACCAACTCTCGAACGACTCCTTGCTCAATCATGTCAATCCGCTGGACTATATCCTTACCCGGACGACGGCGGCAACATGGGCCTACGCAACGTTCGACGTCCGCAAGGTCACGCATACCGTTGCAGGCGACTTCGACGGCAATGGCACGGACGAAGTCGTCGCCTATTGGAAGGACGGCACGGACCAGCGCGTCTATCTTCTTCAGGCGGGGACGCCGTGGACGGTAACGCAGGTAGCGACACCGAGCGTCGGGAGTATCGACTTCGCCAATGTCATGCACGTCACCCGCGCCGACATCGACGGCGACGGCAACGATGAAATCGCTATTCTCATGAAGAGCGGTGCCGCCGTCATGCTCATGGCGATGGAATCGATGGGCGGATGGGGGCTTCATCCCCTCACGTACACCTTCCCGACGGCGGATGCTTCTCCAACGCGGGTATTCGGCCTTACAGCAGGAAATACCGACAATGCCGGAGCCGACGAGGTTCTTATCATGGCCCAGCGTCAGGTATCGGGTACCATCACGGCATCGCATCTGCTGTCCTGCTCGATTGCAGGCGGTGTCTGGCAGAAGAAAACCGTCACGACATGGTCACCGGCGGCCTTCAATGCCAGCAGGGTCAAGTACATGTTCAGTGGCAACCTTGACTATGACGTGCGCCGCCGCGAGGACGTCGGGATCATGTATATGTCGTCGGGTGCGGCAGCGGAAGCGGACCAACTCATCGTCATGAACTCCTTGCCGACACATCTGGAGAACGACTTCGCCGTCGACACGACGTCGGCGTTGGGCGTGACGAAGCCCTTCCTGCCGCTCGGATGGTATGGCGTGAGACTTCACACAGGCATCCCGAACCGCACGGGCGGCACTCTCGATACGCTCTACTTCCGTGATCAGTGGCGTACAGAAACATGGCGTTCGCCGGGCGACTACGCCAATGTCATGGGAATCAACTTCACCGCCGATTCCGGCATGATCGATGACCGTCAGCTCGACGACTACGCGCGTATCTACAACACCATCAGTGCCGAACGTCTGCATTTCACGGATGACCGGACGTATATGGGCGATCCTGTCCCGGCGGCGGATACGAGAAGCGCGGCCTACTTCTACAATTCGGCGGAGAACGTCACGGGGCTGACGGCCTACATGAACAGGGCCTGGTCTCGGAGGCTGCGCGTGCTGCCACATCTCTCCTGCACCGAGCATGACGCCTACAACCGCATGAGCGCACCTGCCGGGGACCAGAAGTTTGTGAGTTTCGACTTCACGACCACAGAAGGCGGACCGGCGGCGGGGACGCTGCCGAACTATTTCGGTCTCATGATGAACGGAACCGTGGAAAATCATCCCGCGTTCCTCGGCTGGTATGCGTCCGACGAGCCGTCCAATCTGCTTGGTCCCACATGGAAGTGGCATGTCCGGTTCGACGATACGGTGGCGACGAAGCGCACACCGCTGACCGTGCCGCCCATGATGCGAAGCTACTACCGGACGATGCGCTGGCGCACACCGGGCAAGCCCATCTACATGAACTACAATTGGGCGAACGATTTTGAGTATTACAGAAATGCTCATGATGTGAATTTGTTCGACAACTATGTCTATGGACACACGTTCACGCTCGATACGCTTCGGGCCGGTGGCGTGCCGGTCATCGCCAATGGACGCCCGGTCATCAGTAGCCGGACGCAGGACCCGGCGCAGAGCCTGAATGAGGCGGCAGTCTTGTATGGCTTTCTGACGACGCTCTGGAATCAGGTGAAGGCGACACAGCGGTGCGACAAAACAGCCGCAATGGTCATCGTGCAGGGACGTGGGGACGACTACGTCGGCCGTGATACTGACCCCCGCAACGACGAGTTTCTTCGGAGCTATCAGGAAATGCGGAACCTGACGCCGGAAGAAGCCCGGTTCAACCTCTTCGGCCCCGCTGTTCTCGGTGCACGTGGCGCACTGTGGTGGGAAGCGACCTCATGGATGCAAGGAGCCAGTACCGACGCACGTTTCACGACGACAGACGGCGGCACGGACCCCATGAGTGGTCAGCCGCGGCAACACGCGGCCAACAACATGACGCTCGCCAGAGCCCAGCGGGTGACCATCGACAATGCCTCGGCGGAGTTCTCGCACTATGCGAAGATCTTCCTGAACGAACGTCTACAGGGCAGAGTGTCGACGTCGGCAGCCTGGCATATGCAGGGAGCGAATATCCCGATCATCACGACGGCCCTGCACTTGGACACGGCGTCGGGTGTCTACTGGCTCTTCGTCGTCAACAACAGCGCACGGGTGTACGGCGAGAACGGCGTACCGCTTGTCGACCTTGCCATATCGGGTCTTTCCGGTGGCAGCATCCCCTATCTGGTGGGCCGCGAGTTCTGGCAGAACGGCCAGAGCGAGCGGATCAACACGTCCACGATGAACGACGGTATCCTCTCGTTCTCGACGCCCATGCGCGCATATGAAGTACGGATCTATGCCCTCTCGACATTCGCTCCCGTGGCCCCCGGCGTTCCGATTCCGGTCGACGGCGAACTCTCGTGGGTGAATCAGCGCAAGATGGTCGTCTATGCCCATGAAGCGGGTGTCGGTGTCGGCCCCCATCTCGATAACGAAACGCGCGACTCGGTTGTCTACCATGCCGTCTACCACCGCGCCGATTGCGAAACATGTCCTGTGAACATGCAGGGCCAACGTGTCTACTACCGCAAGTCGTACCCCATGCACCGGACCGAACCCATCGACATCATCCGCTGGCGTCCGGAAGAACACTGCGTATCGTGCCTCATCGCCGATCCGGCGCTGGGAACGACAGGTACGGGGACGTGCGCCTACCCGTCGCTTGTCGTACGCTACGACCCGGCCCTATTCCGTGCCCGCGTCTATGTGACCTATGCCTGTGAGTTCAACGGCAGCGCCTATGCCGAGCATCCCATTACGGGACTTACGGGGAACATCCGGATCGTGGAGAACGTGTTTCTTGCCAACCCGGACATTCCTGTGATCCCGCCGGGCCAGGTCATCAGTATGACGAACGGCATGACGATCCACGACATCGGATTCCCCGTTGTTGCTGCCGTTGGTGATGGCAACATCTATGCTTATTCGGACGCTATCGAAGGCATCCACGCCGGATGGAAGGGGCCGGGAGCGACGCAGTTCGCGGCCGGGTCACTGCGGTATATCCGTGCGGGGAATCTTGCCGCGTACGGCGACAATCATCCTTCTCTGTGGTCGTATGGCCGCCTGCATCAGAACGAACTGGAAGTGCCTCTTGTCTGGCAAGGGGGACGGATGGAGGGCGATGCCACGCAGGTCTTCTATACCCGTGCGTATCACTCTCCTATGGGGCTCATGCTCTATGTGCCGGACTATCCGCCGTACCCGGAACCGTTCCCGGTCGTTGCAGCCGGTCAAGCCTTCCACCTCAGCCAAGGGTGCGGCGACCATCTCCTGCCGAGCGTCCTGCGGTCGCCGAAGCAGACCGCAAACAGAGTCAACGACATTGTCTACTGGCAGAATCACCGGGAATCCGTATGCAGTGGAGAGGACGGTAAGCCCAGCGGTTCGTTCATCAAGTCGACGTCCATTCTCACGGAAGACGCTAATGCCAACCGTTTCGACGACCAGGTCGCACTTCCGCAGCGTCATACCATCAGTCATAAGTTTGAGCGATTGTACTCACCCAATCTGACGCACGGACGAGCCGAGTCGACCGACGCAACATACTCGGACCGTGTCGCTGTCTCGATGAACGGAAATACGGCACTCCTTCCTCCGATGTCGCCGCCGAGTTACTTCCGTCTTTCGTCGATCTGGTGGCTGCATGATCACGTTGCTCCCTTCGTGATCGACGTCGGCGACGTCAACCTCTACTGGCGTCACATGGACACGACGCTCGTACCCAAGGTACGTACTGCCGACTGGATGGGGGCGTTGCCACATCAATCGGTGTCGCGCAGACCCTTGGTCTATGAGGACTATAACCAGACGCGCATGATCGCGGAGTACGGGCTCAATGGAACGGCACACCTTGGCCTGTCGCGCCTCTTCTACTACATGCGCATGGGCAGCGGCAGCGAAGCCGTCTCCTATGGCGGTGTGACGAACGGCCAAGGCGCATTCGTCGGCATCGAGGGCGTCCGTGTCAATGGCGAGGACGTCGCCGTGGGCTATGAACGGCACATGGACACGGTGGCATCCAATACCGTCACGTCTCTCGTCAGCGGCTGGTTCACGGCCCGCGGCCGTACGAACCTTGCCATAACGCTCCGGCAATCGCATCCGGGCACGACGACCTTCATGCTCGAAGACGAGCATGGCAAGCGGGTGCCTCTTCAGGGGAGCGAGATGGCGACCAGTGACGATGGCCGCGAGGCACTGTTCTCGCTTCTGACCACGGGTGGGCGCTACCGTGTCGTGGCGGATATCGCGGGTCCTGTGACCTACGAACGCAATACGCTCATTGGCGCAAACCGGCAGTCGTCGGACCAGGGCGGCGGCAGAAGCGACGACCCGGTCAAGGGCGGGGCCAATGCTCTCGTCTCCGGGGGGAACGGGGCCGTCACGGTCAACCTTGCCGAGAACGATGGCCTGGTCATCGCACCCAATCCGGCAACGGCGGAAGCCAACGTCATCCTGCCTGCCAGCATCATGGAACACCTCACGGCGACCGAACCCATGACCGTACAGGTGATTTCCCCAAGCGGCAGTGTTGTAGACGTGCCCGTCGTGACAGGAAGCGGATACGCGTCGATCACGACGACGGGACTCGCCAGTGGTGTCTATACCGTGCGCGTCGTCCAGGACGGTATCGTCATGACCGGCAGGCTGACCGTCGTGCACTGACGACCGACATAAGCCTGGCGCGGGTGAACCTGCGCCAGGCTTATGCTACTGAAAAGCTACTACATGGGTGAGCCCCCGCACACCTATTTCGCAGCCGCTTCAGCACATTAGCGGCCCAGCGGAATCCGGACGAGACCCGCATGGCCTGCGCCATGCGGGTCTTCTGTCCTGCGTGAGTTCGCCCCCGAAGTTCTCCCATATGTCTCACACCTGGACAGAGACAAGATACCGTAATCGATCACTACACGGGTGATCCCCCGCAAACCCATTCTACAACCACATCGCTGTATGGCTGATATCCATGTCATGCGGGTGGCTCGTCATAGAAACGACGAGCGATGACAGAAGGAATAACTTTCCTTAAAGTATTATGTTGTAGGTTTCAGGACCCTACGTTCGTTGTAAGTCCTTGTCATAGTCACAGGAACGTCCCATGCGCTACCTAATTGCCATTGTCATCACGTGCTGCGCGGCATTCACGGTCACCTCGCAGACCAGGACCTTTGAGAACGTGACCATTGAGCATGTTCTGAATGGTATTGTGAGCATGGACCGGATCGATACTACCCGTGACGGTAACCTGATCGTCAGATGTGACACCTTCGACGTCGCGTGGCGCACGTCGGGTGAACGGATCGTCCAAATGGGAATACGTGTACGGTACGGTATGGACAGTGTGCTTCGGACCAGTATTCCGGACCGGGTTTATGTCATGCTTGCCCGTATCTATGGATTCCGGAGTGGCACGATGCCCATGACAGTGGTTCAACGCTGGAATGACCATCTTGCGTGGCTTATCCAAGAGAATCGCATAGGAACTGTTGGAGTGGGTCGTGGCTATCCGGATGTCGTCATCCACATGGGGCCGGAATCCTACCAGTTGAGCATCTACTAGGCAGGCGTGTGGGAGAACCTCGGCCGCTCAGAATCCGTATGTTCATGCTCGTCTATGCAAGCCTGTTGAATCCCGGGTCTATTCACAATCAGGATTCGAGAACCGTTCCTAGCGTCTACCGTAGCCGGATTCCTATCAACAACCAAGACAGATTCTATGCTTACCGATACACAGGAAGGATGAGTAAGGGCGATCAAGGATGGAAGAATTCGCGGCTTTGTCGACCTTCTTCGGAGCTACGCGACGAATGTGCGCCAGGATGACAGTCCACATTTTAGTGTGGTTGTGGACGACAATATGGATAGGCAGCAGTGGTATCGATTCAATGACGAGCATCTCTCGTCGAGCACGGACTTTCTGAGTATCGTACATGAGTTTCATGGGCTCGTCCGGTATCTCATGGACCACGATCTTATCCTTGTGAGTACCGATATTCTTGTGCCAGATATTCGCATCGAGGCATATACACCGCACCCGATACACGGAGCGCCCCGCCGGTTCTTTGATGCCTGCGTATATCTAAGGCAACAAAGTCGGATACTACCATCAGGTGAAGTCATCCGCTATGAACTATACATTGCCCTTCCGTCGCTTGACCAATACATCGACGACGGGTTCAGGACCCGCCATCAGGTGGAATACGACAGCATGGCGCAACGCGCCATCGGTGCCGAGCGTCATGCAAAGGAAGCACACCAGATTACTATTGGTCTCGCCATACTGAGCCTTGCGGCTTCTATCGCCGCTGTCCTGACAAGTCTCTTTGCCAGTACGACGATTACAACCACAAGCCCGCTCGATGTCCGGGTGTATGACAAAGCACCTGTCCATCGGTCCCGCTGAATGTTCCATTAGAATAGTCGCTGGCTGTGTAGCCAACTGACGGCGATGGACGGCCGAAGATGGCCCACGGGCTACTGAAACTCACGGCGGTTCTCACCAACGAATAGGTACCAGCCGCTTCCCGTCACCTTTCCCGCGAACCGCACATCAGCGGATGGAAGCGGTCCATGAAAGAGCCCTGCATGTTGGTCACGTGTGGGGTTCTGTTTCTCTGCGAGCGATTCATTTCCGCCAAACCGCCACGTGGCGGTTTGGCGGAATGGCGGTTTGACAGAAGCGATATGGCTCACCAGGTATCATGGCGAATCACCGAATTTCCGTTTCATGGACCGCGTCGCTGCCGAGATGACGACCCTGGCGGCATCCAGGGTCAGGTCCGCCGCCTTGTCGATAAGGCGGCTCACGTCGCGCTTGGGCGCGTTGGCGGCCTCTCTACTCGATGACCGTTTGCGCTTTGCTGCCACGCGCGGAGCGGGTTGTCGCGCCGCGCGCTTCGGGGGCGGCTTCTTCACGGGCTGGACCCATGTCCCGGCTGCCAGGCACCGCAGGCATTCGCGGTATTCGGTGTTGATCATCGTCATCATGATCGTCGCGTCCGGATCGGACGTCCGGTCCGGGTGCCATTGCATGGCTAGAGTGCGGTAACGCTCCGCTGCGTCCTCCTTGGTTTCGATGTCTCCGAAGAAGATGCGCGTTTCTTCTGTACGGTGCTGCTCCATATCCGTCCTCCATTCTTGCTTCGCTCGGCGATGATCTGTGCGTACGTCGGCCTGGTTTTCCGGACGCTTGGCATGGCGGCGGCAGGACGGAAGAGGAACAGGCGTTGCACCGTCGGCGCGTACCTGTTCTTGACGTTCGTTGCCCAGCGGCTGCCGTCCTTGTCGCGCTCGGTCCAGAGGCGGATGTCGACGCGGTGGGGCCACATCCCCGAACCACGAGAACGTTTCTCCGTGGCGTCCACCTGGGCGACGAAGATGAAGACGACGTTCGGAAACTCGCTTCGTAGTTGCCATACCTCGGCATCCGGCACGTCCATTTCCTGGACCGAATCGATGATGGCGACGCCGTGGATGCCCTTCGACAGTTCCCGCCGCACGTCCTCGATGGCATTGGTGTCGAACATCCAGATATGCCTGCTCGATCTGCCCCGGTGGGCCTTCAGAAGGCGCGCCCGCTGCCGGATCGTACCCGAAGCGATGCGTTCCTCGGCACAGACGTAGAGAAGTTCACAGAATCGCGACAACTCGCGCGCAAGCTCCAGGCACAGCGTCGATTTCCCAGTCCCCGATGGTCCTGACAGGAGAATCGTGAACTGTTCATCGGCAGGGACCGAGCCAAGAAACCCCTTCCACTTCTCCGCGAGGCGCAGGCATTCGTAGGGCAGACCATGCAGGTCCCTCAAGGTCATGAGGAGTGCCGTGCGGCCCGCTGGCATGATCTCCGTGGCACTTCTCATGATCTCCGTGGCCTTCTGTTCTGCTGCCTCACGCGTTCATGGATACCTGTTCTGAGCGTCCGCATCCTGTCGCCCAGCGACAGGGGTTTCGGCGGCTCCGGCTCTTCCTCACGCAGATCTTCGGCAGAAGTGGAGAGAGTATCGGCGCCTGTCGCCGGGGGCCCGTCAGGCCATGTCGCGGCATGGGGGCTTCGGCCTTCGGCGACCTGCAGGCGATCGCCGAGGGCTGTGGGCTCGTTGCCGTCAGGGAGAGATGCAACCGCTGGCGTGATCTCCCACGTCTCCAGATTGTTGGCCCGCTCGCCGTTGTCGAATTCCACCATGTAGTCGTACTGCATGGCCCATAGAATCTGCCCCGTTTCATCCGTCAGGACCTTGCCGGACTCGCGATCCAGACGCCGGACCTTGCGTTCCCATACGCGCGTGACAGTGCCCAGCCCGCCAACGGGTACGTCGGCCTCGATGACGTCGGTTGCAGCCATAACACGGTCACCGACGGAAAAACGCTGCGCCTCCGTGCGAATGAGCCGTGTGTTCTCCGGCTTCATGAAGTTGAGGAGTACCTGCCACAGTTCTTCGTTGTACGTCGCCTCCAGATACGGGCCGATATAACGGTCGGTGTTGAGTACGATTCTGTATTGTTCAACGAGGTCCTTGTGCTGCTCCATCCAGTCCAGGAGCAGACGGCGTCCTCCTGCGGCCAGTTCAGATCTTAGCCGTATGGGAGCGTACCGCCGCCGACTCGTGTGCTCGTCATCCAGCTCGTCGGTCAGCGTCTCCTTGTGCGTCAACATGAACGGCACGTGCGACGGCAGTTCCAGGCCACGGATGATCTGCGCATGGAAGAGTGAATGCTCCCGGATTTTACCATCCTTGTCGATATTGTGCCGGTCGTAGTTCTCCTGGACATTTTCCGCGCTGGCGAATTCGGCTTCTTCGACACTGACGTTCTTGACTTCGCCCTGGACGGCAGCACCCAGGACCCGGAGTTTGGCGGCGATGATGTCCCTGAGACGCTTATCGACCGGCACGTTGACCCACAGGAAGAATACCCGCTGCCGCGATCTGGTCTTCGCCCGATTGATCCGCCCCATGATCTGCACGGCTTCCACGGATGAATAGGGGGCCGTCATGATGATGACGCTTCGGGGAGCATTCCCCACAGTATCATCCAGGGAAATGCCTGTGCCGCCCGCTTCGGGTGTGGCGATGAGGATCCGTTTCGTTCCGGCCTGAAACGCTCTGATGTCATCGGCGCGGCGGTTCTGCGCCGCATCACCGAGTGCTGCGGGCGCCTCGCCTGTGAGCGCGGCGAACGTCTTGCGTTCATGCTCTTCGTCCAGCCAGGACCACCGCTCCGGCACCGGGTCCTGGCACGCGGCGCAGTCCACAGCGTCGCCAAGAACTTCCTGCGTACTCGTGCGCGTGCCCGTGACGAACCCTATCGTGTCTTGACCGAAGAGATTGCCGAGTTCACGGGCCAGGACGTTGACAGTCGAGATTTTCCGTACGACGGAACAGGGGCTTCCCGTAGACGACGAATCCGAATCATTGACGAGCGAACAGAAGATGACGACCTGGCGACCTTCCAGAAGCTCCTTCGTCGTCAGCTCGATCGTTTTCTGAATCTTGTAGGGTTCGAGCGCAAACTTCTTTTCGTTGATGATGCTGGCCTTGCACTTCTTCTCCGTTCCGAGCCGCGTTTCGATCGTCGAGAGGATATTCGTTGCCTGCTGGACGGCGAGTAGCTCGGCAGGATGCGCACCCTGACCACCGATCATGACATTGTAGGCCGAGAAATTATCCAGTGACAGCTCGCGTTTCACCATCGTACCGGCGATCGTCAGGTTCTCGAACAGCCTGGAAATGTTGTTCAGAACCATTTCCGGCGGCATCCTCGAATCACGGTTGAACCGACCACGCTCGACCAGCTCGCCGTTGTGATAGATGGGTGCCTTCCAGTAGAAGCCGAGGCGTCCCATGATCCTCAAATACTGACCTTCGGTCTTGTAGACATTGAGGCCACGCAGGTACCGGATATGCTCCACCTTGTCGGCGGGTGTGGCCGTCGAGAGCATGGTACGCGCCGCATTCACTAAGAGAACCATGCCACGGTATGCCTGCTTCGAGCCGTCCTCGAAGTCATAAGGATCGTAGTTTTTGAAGGCGTGCGCTTCGTCGCAGACGACGGCGCCGAGCTTCCGTCCTACGATACCGAAGGTGGCTTCGTTCTTCTCCCGCACACGATCCTCAAGGGTGTGCTTGAGGATGATGTCAGGATGGGATGCTTCCTCGGCGCGTAGAGCTTCCAGTATCCGCGCCTTCTCCGCTTCATTCTTTACGTTGACCTGTATCGTCTTGCGGCGTTCACTGAAGTCGGCCTCGATCCTTCGCACGACATTCTGCACATGCTCCCGCAGCATACGCGCTTCCTGCTGGTCGCCCTTCCAGAGGCCGAACATATGGTAGGAACAGATATAGATACTGTCGGCATCAAGATCTTCCGACAATTCTTCGATCCGCGTGAAGCGTCTGAGGGTGATGCCGGGCTTCGTTCCGTTGGCTGCTTCTTTCTTGCCGCGATCCTCCGGCACAACGATACCGAGCTTCTTTGCATCATCATAGAACGACGTCGTGATGATCGACGGCGATTTCGTGATGATGACAACGGGCTTGCGGTCACGCCGCACGACCGACGCCGCGACGACCAATTGCTGGAACGTTTTGCCGAACCCTGTACCGTCGGCCAGGAGAAAGGCCCTGGACGGGCCATACATTCCCGCGAGTGCGCGGTTGATGCCTTCGAGCTGACCGGGGGTGAGTGCTACGCGCGAAGCGATCTCCGTGTCATAGAGCGCGTCCGATGGCGGCGGCGGCATGAGTTCAGGACGTGAGGTGACAATGCGAAGGGGCTGCATCTCGGTGTCCACCCTATCCGTACGTGGCGGCAATTGGATGGTGCCGTCGGCATTACGAGGCGCGTCGCCTGCCGCGCCTGTGACGAGACGGCGCGCCTGTTCCATGTCGGGTTGCAGGACGAAACGCCCTCCCGTGCGGAGTACGCCAGAGAACGTGCGTGTTGCACCCGTCGTGATATTCCGAGCAACGGTTCCAAGGTCTACATCTACACTGACGATCTCCCATGCCTGTGCGCCCTGCGTATCGTAGACGATGTTGCCTGCTTTGACGTCCGCTTCCACAGCCGCTCCTACGGCTACTCCGAACGTGTCGCCTGCGGGTTTCGTCACGCTGAGCATTGCCATAACAATGCCGATCACCCGGCCGTTCGCGAGTTTGCCGGATGGGCCCATGTATTCCGACGGAGTATAGAGCCGCCAGGATCCGCGCTCCTTCACGAAGTCACGGAAGAGATAGTTCGCTTCATCACTACCGTCGATGGCATTGCCGGAGACGATGGCCACGAGCGTCCCGCCGTCCTTCAGCATTCGGTAGGCATGATAGACATGTTTGATGTCGATGCCTCGGTCGAATGGTGGATTCATGACGATACGGTCGAACTGAAGGGCTCGGTCCCTGTTGTAGGTAAGAAAATCGCCTGTCGTGACATTGAATCCCTTCAAGAGGAGAACGTCGGAAAGGAGCGTGTCGTACTCGACGACATGCACGGCGGCATCCGGCTGACGGGCGCGTATCTGTTCGGCAATGGCGCCTTCACCTGCCGAGGGTTCCAGTATCCGCTGCCCTGGCTGGATGTCCGCAAGGTCCAGCATCGTCCGGACGATGGGCAGCGGCGTCGGATAGTGTTCATAGGCCCGTCCTTCATAGGCACGCCTTGTGAACTCTGCGGCAGCCTTCTCCCGCATCTCTGCCGGGAGAACGCCGCCATAGCGCCGATGCAGTTCCGTGCCGCGATCGGTAACGCGCTGGACGATGTCGGGATCCACATCGGCGGATAGCTCCGTGCGATTCCGGAGTGAGACATACCGCCGGTAGGCCAGGTCGCGGCGTTCACGCAGGCCCAGGAGGGTTTCCCGAATCGATTCCAGATAGGCCTCACGCCCTGCCTGCCATGTGTCCGGCACACGCTCGGCGGTGGTGATCTCCGCTTTGCTGGTTTCCCATTCCGCACTGGCCTCATTCGCCAGTTGCTCCAGAATGGTGGGTTCGCCATAGCGGATGAACGCCGAAACACCGATCGGCTGCTCGATCATGGGCCGCGCATCGATGATCTGTGTCGGTACGACAATCGTATCACTGTCGTGATCACCCTCATTACCTGCTGCGGTTTCGTGGCGACAGGTATCAAGTTCCTGCGCTTTCCGCAGACGATAGTCCTCTTCTATGGCCTTGGCGATCGTCTCGAACCTGGCATCGATCGCCGGTTCCAGATGGGCGCTGATCTGTCCGGCACAGAGGGCGGCGGCGAAGAATGCGACGAGGTCTTTGAACATCAGGCCCAACATGTGCTTGCGGCGCGCTGTGCCGGAGGTGTCATCGCCGAGCGCAGACGCCCCGTCTTCCAGGCGTGCGCTGCGGGCAAGTGCCGACAGTTCATCGGCAAGACCCGCCGAGCGCAGGTCGTCTGTTGGGTCCGTCTTGAAAGCAAACCCCTTCTTGTAGGATGACCAGTATCCGCCGAATGGACGGACAGCATCCCGGAGGCGTTCGTAGTCGCCCCGGCTGATGCGGTCCGGCAGGCGCGCAACCCATAGCGGCGATCCATCACGGGTATCCGTTTCCTGCGTGAGCTGCAAAGGAGGCGTATGCGACGTTGCCGTGGCGATGATCGGTGCCAGGATGGTACTGAGGTCAGCCGGCGGCTCCCGACCACTCTCACCTTCGGCATGGATGGGATTGAGAGAAGCGAGAAACCCACGCTCATCGGTCCGGTAGCCACGCGTCAGTTCACTCCAGACGGTCGCGAATACGGCGGGTTGCCGCCACCGCAGTTCCGCCATTGCGACGACCCAATAGAGAAGATGCCGGTAGAGACGAGGGGTCTGCAACGTGCGTGGGAACGAGTAGGCAGAAGGATCGTCCACCGTTACCCGTTTGAGGGTCTTCTCCGCATCTTCAAGCTCCCGCGCCAGTTTCTGGGCCAGTTTCCTTTGGCGGCCCCGCTTGACGAAGGCAAGGTCGGACGTAAGTCGCTGGGCATCGGACCACACCGAATACAACTCTTGCAGAATCCACGCCACATGTAGAAGCCGTGCGTGTGTTACGACGAACGCGATGTAGTCATCGGGGTCCGGCATGTCCCACGAAGCGTCGTCCCTGAGCCTGACATTCGGCTTTTTTCCACACGCCTCTTCGAGGCCGAGACGATCATAGGCGGCACGGACGATCTCTTCCCGCACTGCCACAACGCGCTCTTCTCCGTTCCCGGGTTTCCATACGATGCGACTTCCGTCGTCGTCCTGCAACTCCACGATCGTGTCATGTTCGACCATGTATTGCACTGACTCGGAGCCTGATGCAGAGTCCTGGTCTGGGGTTACGACATATCGCAGTGGACAGGCTGCATAGCTCGCGTAGGTCTCGTTCCTGTCGTATGTCGTGAGTTGCCGTGGACGGGGACCATCGGACGGCTCCCAGGTGTTCATCTTCAAGGCTTCAGAACCGAGGGTGGTCATCGAGCCAAGAATGGACGGAATCATCGTAACCCGGCCATGTGCGTCGCCGTTCGTTCCCAGGACCAGCGCACCTGGCCGCAATCCGAATATGCCGTGGACGACGTGTTGAGGTACCGTTCGCTTGTAGAGATAGCCACCGAATTCCCACTTGGGTTGATGCTCCGTGTTGTGCAGCGTGGCCGCGCGGTCGTTCTCCTGGAACATCTCCCATCCCGTCGTGCCGACGGGGAGCCAGATGTGTCGTTCCTCATGACCGCGTAGGGCCAGCTTCATGTCTGCGACGGATAATGCCTTGCCTGGAACTGACGGAATGATGTCCGGCACGAATGGTATTGACGAAGATCCGCTCGTCTCTTCGGGCGCACTCGCTACTGTTTCTTGTTCTGCCGGTGAAGACGATTCTTCCGTGATGATTGCCCCACGAGCGGCGGGCGGCGACGCATCCAGAAGTGCGTCCACGTCGGCGCGTGACATGCCCAGGCGCTCACCCAACACATGGAACTGCGCATCGATCGTGTTCCAGAGACTCAGCGCGATATGGCCGCTCATGCGGGCGTGCTGATACAACGCGGCCAGTTCCCGGAATGTGCGAACGAGCGTTTCATGGCGAGTCATTGTTGACGTCCTATGTCCTTTGGTTGAATCAAATCGCTACTTCTTTGTCATCGACTGTGCAATCAATTCCTTCAGCTCACGCATGGATTCGGCGATGGCGTCCAGTCCTTTGTCTTCGACACTCTCGTTCGAGGCGTTGCCGGGTAGCGGCTCCGTTGCCGCTTCGCGCGGCATGTCAACGTTCATCGTGGTCATGTCGGGCGCGCTGGATTGCGCGCGCCTGGGCGTCCTTGGCGCGCGCTGCTTTGATGCAGCGGCGGACGATGCGCCGGATGCGTCGTTGGATGCTTTTGCCCTGGACGTCTTGGGCCGCGCGGCGGCAGGCCGTTTCGTGGCTGTCGGTCGCGGTACTCCTGGGGCCTGTTTCTCCGTGACCTTTTCGAGCATCACCGTCAGTTCACTGGACGGCAGCGCGAGAAAGTCCGGCCACGAGAAACCGTAGTGCTTCTGGAAGTAGGTCTCAAGACCTTTCGGTCCCATGCCGATCGGTTTGTTCTGCGAGAGGATGTCGTCCTCATCGCAGCCGGGAGCGAAGCGGCGGACCATGTATCCCGCCTTGCCCCCGCAGTAGGCGCGGAACGTTGCTCCCAGGGGAGACATGAGGCGGCGGAACTTGTCGTTGAGAGCCTTGACGAAGGCGATTTGCTCTGGCGTGGGTTCGAGCCCATCGAGGGATGTGTCGCCGAGGCCGCTTCCTCTCGCCGTCGTTTTCGAGAATGCTTGCCGCCGCGCCAACTGCTCGCGCCACGGCGACCGAAAGATGCGGAAGAGACTGCGGCTCTGACGCTCCTGGCTCTGACGCCCTTGGCTCTGACGCCGCTCGCGGCGTGGGGTGCGTGGTTCCTCACATGGCACTCGCGGCGGCGTAGCCCTGGTCTTCCTTGTTCCACTACTGTGTCTGGTCACGCTACTGCGCCGTGGACGCTCTTCTGCTGGCTCCGTTCGCCGCGTTCGTGTGGTGTATTTCGGCGGCGTAGTGTGGCGACGCGCGTGCCGCACCGAGGAGCCGGAGGATCGTGGTTCCAGACATGTCACGCCGATCGTGACGTGTTCGTCGGCATAGCGACTGCCGGAGGTATGAAGAGAACGCATTGTGTACTCGTGACAGATATGAAAGGAAGGAACATGCTTGCTGCGGCGTGAATGCTGCGGCGTATGGAACGGGTAGTATGGACCTGCCTGGTGAACGTTCATCAGGCAGTCATGCACACGCGCACACGCTTCGTCGTGCGCTTGGACGGTTTCCTCTTCCTGGCGGCACGGCGTGCGCGCTTGGGCGCCTTCCTCTTCCTGGCGGCATGGCGTGCCCGCTTCGACGCTTTCTTCGTTATGGTGCGCTTGGCAGAGGTCGTCGCCTTACCCCGTTTCGTTGTCCTCTTCTGCGCCGTGGTCTTCTTCGCCTTCCCTGCTGTGGAAGTGGTGCTACGCTTCGTCGTGCGCGTTGTCGCACGCGATGGTGCGCGTTTCGTGCGGCCTTTCGCACTTATGCGTTTCGTTGCCATGTCGTCGGCTCCGGGTCGTGATGGGAACGTGCTTGATGTCCTCTTGCGGCGTTCCCTTCATCCGACGTCTTCGATGCCCATGCTATGCCTTGTTCCTGGTAGCCTCGCTGCCCGTGGAAATGGTCTGCCGCCGGATGATGGTCATCTGATACCAGGAGAGGGCAAGACTCCCCAGGCCAACGATCATCGACACGACGGCTGCTGCCGTGGAAATGTCGATCCGTCCGTCACGGCCACGCGCGCTTCGCGCCGTCTTCATCGCGCGCGCCGCCGCGATCCAGACCGCCGCGTCTTTGTTGGACCGTCATCCAGTGCCTGGGAATAGCTACCGTCGTCCAGAGACCTGGCATACCTGCCATCACCCAGGGATTTGGCGTACCGGCCATCGCTCAAACCTTTGGACTTCTTCGTTCGGGAGAGCAGAACGGCGGCGACCAGAAGAGCCGCGACACTTCCTCCCGCAAGAATTTTCTCCATGCGGGAATACGGCGGCTTGCCATCGATCTCGTGCCGCTGCCAGAATGACGGGGACGCGTCGTCCATAAGGTGATCGTAGCTCGTCTTGCGGCAATCGGCACAATCGGCCAGTGATGCCGATGCCATCGCTGCCGGGGGCAGGGCGTCGGGGTGCGACATGGGCATCGTCGGAACAAGAGATGTCGTCGTCATGAGAGAGTACCTTTCGTAGTCAGAGAAGGATGAATGCGTGTAGGGCGTTAGGTGCCGCCATGCTTATTTCGGATCGCCTGCGGTTGCTGCGCCCTGCACGACGTAGATGGTACCTGCCGCAACAAGCAGAAGACATGCGAGGGTTACGATGCCGAAGACAGGGTGAGGTGCCGCCGAGTCATTGTCCTGGGACTGGGTAGTCGTCATGGTGTCACCACGGGAAGAGGTGCATGGGTACGTATCTGCCTGGAGTATCCTGTATGATCCGAGAGGCGGCGCGGCGTGCGGCCTGCGCTCCTTCGTTCGCTTCTTCGTCTCATGCGCCAGGAAGCAGGCCATGTGTCAATGAGATACTTCGCGCCGCCGAAGACGCCAACGATCACGGCCGCCGTCATGATCGTCGAACCGACGGACGAAAAGTCGGTAATGCCTGCAAGCTGTGTGGGGCCGCTACTCTGCTGCATCTCTCCATCGTTCTGAGCCTGGCGAACGATCGATGCCGTCAGCGACTGCGCCATCCCGCCCGTGATGAGTGCGCCGAAGACGGGAATGCCCCAACGGGTCTTTTTCTGTCCAGGCGGATTACGCCACTTCCACAGACCATAGCCCGACGCGGCAGTGGTACCGATTCCGACGCCGATGGAAAGCGGATGATACAGGGCGCGCGTCATGAGGGCCGTTTCCCGGTCGGTTGCGGGATTCGGCGGCTGGGCCGCACCCGACGTATCGGCAATCGGATTCTGTGAACGTTGGTAGAGGAACCACGATGCCGCACCATGCGTGATCGTTCCGGCGAAAAGGCCGCCAAGCGCAGGAACGAGATACCGAGCGAGTGCGGAGCGTGGCCGCTGGCGGCGCAGCCTAGTGATGCCGTAGGCCGCACCTGCGCCGCCCAGGATGCCACTGGCAATGGCGACGGGGCTGCGTGCCGACTCGATCATCCTGCCGACGTCGGCGGCATAGTCCCTGGGCGCATCATCGCTGAGCGTCCGCGCTCTCACGGCCGCCGGAGAAAATCTCTGTCCCGGCGCAGTACGCGCCGATGCACGCATAGCCATGAGTGTCTCCAGTGGCGTCTGTTGCAACCGATTCATGACAAGTCATCCTTACGTTGTTCACGGTATTCCTACGCCCACGAAGCGCCGGAAAGGGCACCATCCTACCAATGTCCTTCGGGACATCGTTCCTGTGGGTCGCGCGTCTTCAGACGCACGGGACACCCGCATCTCCGGCACCGTGCGCTGAGAGCATTCAGGTCCGGACATGCCATACAGATGACAAGACGCTCATGCGATGCGTCCGTATCCGTCATGCGGCGTGCAGCCATTCCTTCGGCGATCGCATAGCATTCCATTCGCACGTGTGTCACATTCGTCCTGGCCTCTAACATCCGTCCCGTCATACCCGTCCCGATAGGGCCTTGAGCGCGCCGAAGACGAGCCATGAGGCAAGGGCCTTATTGCTGCTTTCGGTCTTGCCCTCGAACATGGCTACCTCCGCCCGTCGTCGTCGGACGAGGCCCCGGAGCTTCTTTCCTTTGGCGGTAATGGCGCTCACGAGCCACGCTTTCGCTGCCTCATTGAACCGCCTGGCATTGATGAGGCCGAGCAGGTCACTTCGCTGCAATCCGCCGCAGCCACGGTTGAACGCATACGAGACGACGGCGTTGTACTGGCCCTGTGTCAACTCTGACCGTACGTTGTTCGTTACGCATGTCTCGAAGCGTTCGACGTCCTGCTCCAGAAACCGAATTGCCTGTTGCTGCGTGATCTTCATGCCCTTGGTGACACCGCCTGTATGGCCATAGCCGATGGTCCATACCCCGCCGGAATCCTGGTAGGCGCGCAGGCGCACGCCCTCATGCTTGGTGATCATGGCGATTCCTGCTGCGTCGATGCGTTTCATGTCAGCTTCCTTTCATGCCAGTAGAGTCCTGCGGCAAGTGCGGCGGCGAGTCCGACATGCCACCAAACGAATCCTTGTTCCTCGGCGATGTTGCGGGCCGTGGCCGTGAGGACGGCCGCGTCGACCCCGCCGGGGGCGATGCCAGCCCCCTTACGGTGCTGCCCGATATGTACATGATGCAGTCCCGCCGACGGTCCACGGTATTCCCGCCAACCCTCCCGCGGGCGCAGCGACGTCCAGATGCGTTTGGTTTCGTAGACGATGATTTCCTGAATGCCCAATACCTCCGCATTACTTCGCGCCCACTCGGCCATCCTGTCCCGCGCGCCCTGGGGCGGTACGACATCGACGGCCCGGCCTTCGGCGTGCAGGGAGAGGCGGTCCGCGCCGCGTATGGTTCTTGCAACGTAGATGCCAAGGGACCTGGCACCCGGCCATTCGCGTCGTACACGTTCCCATAGCGCAAGCGTGCCGGGCGCGGGACCTTTTGCGTCGTAGGTCGCGAAGTCATACATGCTCTGGCCTCATTCCTTGCGCCGCTCGCTTCCCGTGATGATGTTGCCGAGAAGGCACTCCACCGCATTACCGGGCAGCGTGAGCGCCTCCACGAGCGATTCGGCGATGCCGTGCCACTCGACGTCGTGGTCCGTGCTGTTCATTTCCTGCTCGAAGGCAGCGAGACGACGACGGTCGTCGTCCGTCAGGTTGTAGGCGACGCGTTCACCGCTCGCGACCACGTCGCCGTCGGCATACGGGCGCAAGACCTCCTTCGTCGCTTCGGAGATGACGACCAGCCGGGGCGTACGCCCCTCGATGAGGCGTTCCGTGAACTCACGTCCGATCGCATGTGCCTCGTCAACGATGGTGCGAACGATGCGCAGATTCTTGGCGATCAGATAGCCGATCGGCAGGACCATGTTACCGAGCGTTGTGAGCGCATCACGGATCGCCGTGAGTTCTGCGAGGGTGTGTGCCGAGCGTGCCATTGGTAGTCCTGGAATGTGATGTGGTGTATGTGTTGTGGTGAGAACTGTTCGTGATGAAGAGAATCGTTGCCGATAGTGTTATTGCCAGGCGACGGCTCCGGAGACGACGGTAAGCGTCTGGCCGTTCGTGCCGATCGGCAGGCGTGTCGTCACGCCGCCGATGCGGACAACGATGTCTCCGTCACTCGTGAGCGGATCGTTGTAGAAGGCGACCGTCTGCCATGCAGGTAGGCCCGCCGAGGCGATGAGGAATTGACCGTTCGTACCGATCGCAAGACGCGACGTGATGTTCGCGCCGTTGCGGTAGATGACGTCGCCGATCGTTGTCATAGGATCGCTGTAGATGACGACGCTCTGCCAACCCGGCACGCCACTTCCGATGCGCAGAAACTGTCCGTTGGCGCCCGCAGGTAGGCGCGCCGTGACATTCGATCCATTGCGGTAGACGAGGTCGCCGGTCGTCGTCATGGGATCACTGTACAGGGCAGGCGGCGTCTGCCACGCCGGAAGACCCGAAGCCACCACGAGTTGCTGGCCGTTCGTGCCGACCGGCAGGCGCGTCGTCACGCCGCCGCTGCGCATGAGAAGATCACCGTTGGTGTTGAGCGGATCCGCATAGATCGTTACGGTCTGCCACGCCGGAAGGCCCGCAGCCACGACGAGGTGTTGGCCGTTCGTGCCGACCGGCAGGCGTGTGGTAATGCCGCCGCTGCGCATGAGAAGATCACCGTTAGTGTTGAGCGGATCCGCATAGATCGTTACGGTCTGCCACGCCGGAAGCCCGCCGACGATGCGCAGGAACTGGCCGATGCTTCCAACCGCAAGGCGTGTCGTCGTCGTGTTGAAGTAGAGAAGATCTCCATCTGCGGCAAGCGGGTTGACATACAGGCTGACGGTCTGCCACGTTGGTAGGCCGCCGGAGATGCGCAGGAACTGGCCTGCGGTGCCGGGAGCGAGACGCGTTGTCACGCCTGCGGAGCGCATAAGCATGTCGCCATTCAGGCTTAGCGGATCGACATATCCTGCTGTGGGCGTCTGCCACGTGGGCGCGCCCGTTGCTACGACAAGTTGTTGTCCGTTCGTGCCGATCGCCAGGCGTGTCGTCGTGCCGCCGCTGCGCACGAGAAGGTCGCCGTCCACGGCAAGCGGATCGGTATACAGGCTCACGGTCTGCCACGCGGGACGTCCAGTAGCGGAGACACGCAGGAACTGACCAAGGCTTCCGATCGCCAGGCGCGTCGTGGACGCATCGAAGTATAGAAGATCACCCGCCGTCGTGAGCGGATCGGCATAAAGGCCAACGGTCTGCCACGCCGGGCGTCCTGCAACCGAGACACGAAGAAACTGACCTGTACTCCCGACCGCCAGGCGCGTCGTGGACGCATCGAAGTACAGAAGATCACCCGCCGTCGTGAGCGGATCGACATATCCGGCACCGCCTGTCTGCCATGTCGGAAGACCGGCAACGACGGTCAGTACCATACCGTTCGTGCCGATCGCCAGACGTGTCGTCGTGCCGCCGCTGCGCACGAGAAGGTCGCCGTCCACGGCAAGCGGATCGGTATACAGGCTCACGGTCTGCCACGCGGGACGTCCAGTAGCGGAGACACGCAGGAACTGACCAAGGCTTCCGATCGCCAGGCGCGTCGTGGACGCATCGAAGTATAGAAGATCACCCGCCGTCGTGAGCGGATCGACATATCCCGCCGTCGGCGTCTGCCATGTGGGCACGCCTGTTGCAACGACGAGGTGTTGTCCGTTCGTGCCGATGGCCAGGCGCGTCGTCACGCCGCCGCTGCGCACGAGAAGGTCGCCGTTGATGCTGAGCGGGTCAACATATCCCGTCGTCCACGAAAGCCCGCCCGCGCCGTCCGTCGTGAGTACCTGTCCGTTCGTTCCTGCCGCCCCTGGCAGCGTGAACGTCGGCGTGCCCGATGCCGCAGGACGAAGGCCGACGTAGACGACGGATGTTCCGATACGAAGCTCGCCATCAGACAAGAGCCGCAGACGTTCCGTGAGCGGTCCTCCCGCATGAACCGTCGTCCATGTGTGTTGCGAGGACGTTGCTCCGTCCGCCGGATCGAGCCATGACACATAGTGCTGTCCGGCGATGGGCGAGGTCGTCGCCGTCCGAAGACGAAAGGCGGTGCCGACACCATAGCCCGATGCAATGGATGCGAACGCCGTCGTGTCGTGACCGATAACAAGCGGGGTCTGCACCGTATTCGTGTCGCCGATCTGTGCGGCGGCAAGGACCCCTATGAGGGAGGGCGTTCGCGTGATGCCAGCGACGGCGGCATCGCCATACGCTCCCGTGTATCCCAGGGCCGCATCCAGAAGTGCGCCCGGCGTCGTCACACTGACGGTAAGAAGACTCGTTCCCGTCTGTGCTGGTCCTGTAGCCATGATCGCGGCAGCCGTGCCCGCACTGCGCGTGACGGCAAGGCCCGTCGTCGTGAGGCCCAACGCCGACACCGTCATCGCATTCCCGGTATTGGACGTCGCCAGTGCGAGCTGTCCCGTCGGGGCATTGAACGTGAAGGCTGCCGAGCCGCCGAACGCGCCCGCAGCGTTGTATTGCACCTGGGACGGTGCGCCGCCCGGCACTGCGCCCGGCACTGCGGCCCACTGGCTGTCCCCACGCAGGAAGGTCCCCGCGCTCGGCGCGCCATTGCCGAGTCGGGCCGTAGTGAAAACGCCGCTTGTGACCTTCGCCGCATCGAGCGCAGGAATGTCTACGGGATCGAGAATGCGAAAGACGGGCACGCCGCCGCCGGGGGGAGCGGCCCATACGCTGCTTGCGCTCTGCGGCAGGGCGGCGACGCCAATAGTCCCATCTGCCGTCAGCGGACTTCCGGTCACGACGAATGGTGCGGGCATGGCAAGACCCACGGACGTCAAACCGCCGCTTGCCGGTGGTGGGACATACTGCGCAAGACCGGAGTCCAGACCAATGTATCGTGTATCGAGTGACATGCGGGGGCGCGTTACGTGAGAAGGCCGCGCCGACGCAGTTCGGCACGGACGTAGGGAATGGCCGCCTTCACCTGCCAGCTTTTCAGGCTCCGATAGTCGTAGCCGTTGATCATATCGATTGCCTCGACGGGAACAGCGTTCGGCAGGGTATACGTCGTCTGCTGCACGGCTGCGCGCCGTCTGGGGAGAATTCTCTTCGCATCGATATACGCTTCGAGGTCACGGAGTGCCGTGCGGTACTCGCCTGTGGACATTCTCGTGTAATCGATCTCCTGGAGAAGGTCCAGAAGAGCCTGGGGTACGTCCTGGTTGATGGTTGCAATCATCGTGTCGTCGCTCGTTGTGAAGGTGAAACGTGGTACGTGTGAGTCGCTGTAGTCCTATGCCTGCACATGCTGGAACATCATCATGGGGTCCTGGACAATGGGGTACTGAGTGGCTTGTGGTGCTGCGGCCGCAGCGGATGCGGCAGGCTGACCAGACTCATGTACATGATTCGTGGCCGGCGCAGGCCCATTCGTGACAGGTGTGGCAGGGAGGTGCTGCCGGACGCGTTTCTCGTGGAGCTTCGTTTCGAGCCACGTTTTCGCCAGTTCACCCGCTGGTTGAATGAACGGGGCAACGAAGTCCATGAGTCGCTCAAACGTCGATTCGTCGTCATCCTGCAAGGACTCGTCCTTCAGGGCTATGCGTGCTTCTTCGATGGCCTTGCCGCCCAGGATTTCGAGGTCCTTGGCGTGCAGGGCATTCTGCGTCTCGATGGCACGTGCATGTTCGGTTCTGAGCGCTTCGATGTCACGCTCATGTCGTTCACGGGCAAGCACGAGTTCGTTCTCGGCGACGAGCCTCTTCTGGTCCGCCTCGATGATCTTCGTATGCAACTCCGACATGCGGCCGACCATCGTCGCATTTTCCGCACGCAGCGAGCGCACGTCGTCGCGCATCTGGTCGATGATCTCTTCCAGGCTGACGCGGGGAGCCGTCGGCCGGCGGTGGTCTTCAGGAATATGGACGACGATCTGCGGCTGCTGACCAGAAGCCTGCACGGGTTCCTGGTCGGCATGAGGCTTTTCGTCTCCCAATACGGAGCGAGCATCCTTCGGCGGCTTCATCGTGCCCGTATGCACCAGGCGGTATCCATCCGCCGTCTGCTCGTAGAAGAAAAACCTTCTGCCAGGGCGTAGGCCCTCTGGATTCCGGTTCAGGTACTCGGCGAAGGTCGCAATACCCATCTCCGTGAAGTGCGTGCCGTCATGCTCACGCGGATAGTTGATACCGCTTTCGGATACCGTCAGAAACTGCACCAGCTCGCCGGGATCGATGTCGGCTTGTTCGGCCCCACGTGCAATAGGACCGAAGAGGTATTGCTTCTGTTTACTGATGCGCACGTCGCGCACGTTCTTGGCCATAGGGATGTCCTCCATTGGTTATCGTGTCCTCCACCGCATCATGCAGAGGACCGGATAGCGCACGATCTTCTCGGTGGGCTCCGCTGACGAAAGGATCGGTTGCCCCAGGGGACAAAACACTTCGATGTTCCTGACGCGGTCCATCTCGCGGTAGAAATGCACCGTGTACGGCAGTGCCACGCCGATCGACATATGGCCCAGGTGGGCGCGTGTCTCGGTTGCGGGGTTCACGACCTGGCTGTCGCCCATCGAGAGAATGGCAACGCCGTCGATGCGTATTTCCGGACGGCAGTAGTTTGGCTGCCAGTTCCCCATGATACCAAAGCGAAAGTGGGACGCAACGTAGGCGTCCGTCGGCGACGCCTGTGATGCGATGATCTCCGCGTTGTTCGCTGCATTCTGAAGCGGCGATCCGGAGAGCGTTGCATCGTAGCCGATAAAGGTCGCCTGTTCCAGCATGACGCCCGTGTCGATGCCCACGACGTCGTCCTGCACTGATACGGGCATGAGGCGTGTCGAATACGGATTCGCCTGCACAAGTCCTGTGCCCACCTGTGACGACGACTGTGCGCAGCGTTCCAGCTCCGCCGCATAGCCCGTTGGAGTATTGGCGACATGGCTGTAGCTATACTCCTCATTCGCGTCGACAGTCGACATGAAAAGCAGCTCCCGCACATGCGGGTACTCGCGGACGATTTCCGGACGTAGACAGTCGGAGAGCATCACGCGCCCCTCCCGATACGGAATCCTGACAGGCTGAGCGTGAGCCAGATGGGGACGCCGAAGTTGGCCGCACCCACAAAAACGTGGCCGACGTCGACCGTCAGTACCGTTGCCGGTGGTAGTGTCCACCCAGGAAAGAGAAAGTCATCCGGAATGTCATTCCAGTCGTGGACGTCCATCGGATTGTCCATGTTGAGGACGCCGTTGCCGCGCCTGACGGAAACTTCCAGACGGTCCTGTGCGACCGTCGTCGGCACCATGCGAGCGAGGTTGCCGCCCATCACATAGAAGGCCGTGATTCTATGCCGACGAATCCATACGCCTTGGTCACTGTCCACGTTGATCGTGAGCGTTGCTTTCTGTCCAGGCGCAGATATCGTCGCTCGCTTCACGTAGCTGTAGGGCGCATCCCATTGCACGCCCGGTGGTGGTTGTATGAAGTACATGGCTTCTCTGGTAAGTGAAGATTCTCTCCGGCCTATCCCGTACGCGCTTCTGCACACTGGCAGTAGTACCAGCCTGCGCCCACGCGCACGGAATCAGGGGATGCCGGAGATGCGGACGCGAAAAAGGGAACGCCAGCAAGAGGACATGTCCAGTCGTCGCACCAGGATCATCCTTGTGCGACGAACTTCTCTTCGATGATGAGCTGAAGCATGATGAAAGCGGTCTTCCCCGCCTGTCCAGGGATCACGGGATCGGCATCGGCTCCGGTATTCTTCGCTGCACCCAGGGCAAAGCCGGACGGGATCGTGAGATTCCATTCGGGCGATGATTTAGCCGCGATCTGAAGCGGCGTCGGCAGGATGAAGAAGCCGTTATTGAGGTTGGTATTGGGTTTGTCGACCGCTACCAAGGCACCGCCGTTGTTGACGAACATGTGCGGCACGAACTCGGAGACGGACCCGGCGATACGGTCCTGACGGCGTTGGTACGTCAGACTGAAGTCGGAATTCAACTCAAACTGCTGCTGAATCTTGTTCTGGATGTCGACGGGTGTTGATGCGAACCGGCAGCCGTGAATGATCTTCAGACCGATGATGTCGACCGCCGTTTCGTTCTGCGGAAATGCGTAGTTGGAGCCGACGCCGTCGATCATCGATTGCTGGAAGAATTTCTTGCTCGTCAGCATTTCACCGGCGGCGAAGTAGTGTGTCGAGCGAACGATCCTGAGCGCACGAGCTACCTTCTCGTCATCCTCGGCATAGCCATATTGATCCATTGCCGCGCGTACGTCGCGGTTGGAGGAAAGAATCTGTGCTTGGGTCATGAAAGAACTCCTCGAAAAAAATGGGATAGCGAAAACGGTCGTCCCATGTCCGTGAAGAGTCCCATGTCAAGAGATGCGCCGGGCAATAGCGCAGGTTGTTGTCAGGTGCAAGGGCAATGCACGCGGTGGATGCTGCTTGATCGTTCAGTTACTTCATGATCGTTCATGATGCCACATGATCGTTCGCACGGTGTATCAGGGTCGTCGGGTGGACACTATGTCATGCCATGTGTCCATCCTGCATTGAAGGGCTGATTGTAGTGCGCGCGTACGCGCGCCCGCTTCGGCGTATACTGGTCGGCAAGGTGCGGCGCGGAAAGCGTTCGTCCATATCCATCGGTAAGCGTGCCAGGAGGCACGTTCTGATTCGTTGACATAGGCTGCTGGTTCATTGCGGTAGGCTGCTGAATCATTGTGGTAGGCTGAGCGATGCCCACCGACGCGGCAGACGGACTAGGCGGGAATGCGGCGATCTGTTCTCCGGCGACCGTCCGTAGAACCGTACCGGGGGGCAATAGCGGCGCGTCGTCCGACATGCTCGATGTCACGATCGTCGGATCGAACCGATAGGCGTACTTCTTGAGGTATTTCAGGAACAAGGGGTCTTGGATCTTGGCATACGTCAGATGTGCCATCGCCGCGCCGAGAGTACCCGCCATGTACGCAGGCGACAGCAACACGCCGCCAAGGAGGAGGTTCGCCGCGACCGATGTCAGAAACCCCTTCCATCCCGTGAGGTCAACGCCGAAGCCTGCTTCGATCGCCGTCGGCAGCGTGACGTACATGAGACCACCGACGACAGCAAGGCTATGGTCGGTCCATGCAGGACGCGTTGCCGTCGTGATCTTGAGGTTGTCCATACCGGTCCACATGAGCGTGCTGAGACGCCCGGCCCCTGGCCTGCGTGCCCTCACGGGAAGCGGCCGTTCGGTCCCTATGAGGAGCGGTCTTCGTGTCCTCACCGGGGTGCGTCGTGGTGCTATTGCCGTTGACATGTCTGTCTTTCAGGTGGATTCATGATCTGTGACGTACGTCTTTCGCAGGGCGATGCGCTTGTCATTTCGCTGTCACCATGCCCGTAACGATACCTGCCGCAACACCGACGAGGGCCGAGGCGACAACGCGGCGCAATCCTTTCGGGGGCTTCTTCATTCGTCCCGTCAGAGCGTAGGTCACGCCGCCGCCCACGACGGCCCCGCCGATGCCCCACGGCGTAATGATGCTTCCGGCGACGGCCGCCGCCGCCTCGGTTGCTCCCGAAGCGTTCGTGGTGGCCTCCTTTTTCGCAGTCGTCTGCGTGCTGCCGGACGTGGTATTTCCTGTAGTCGCAGGCGGCAGTCCTGCGCCCTGGCGTGCGGCGTCGATGCCCTGCTGTGCTGCGGTTTGGATGGTTTCCAGAACACGCTCACCGGCAACGGTGCGGATTGCTTCTTCGGCAGGTGCCTTGACGCTGTCGATGATGTCCTGTCCCGTACGCTGCACGCCGTCAGGTAGAAGGTTCGCACCCGTTTCCAGGATACTCTGGAAGTCCATGTCAAGACCGGAGAGCCCTGGATACAGGCTTCGGTTCTGAAGTGATGTGCCGTAGGTCATGTTCATGTCGTCATCCTTTCATGTTCATCATTCGCAGGGTATCATACTTGTCACGCACAAGGTTCTTCGCATTCGTCATTCGCGCGTTGCGTGCCTGCCGGTAAGGGACCGTAGACATAGCGCTCATGCCGCTCGACCAGGGTTGGGCAATCCTCACACTCCCGTCCTTCATACGTCCGCGTTCTCTCGACGGGACGCCGAGGCGGTGGCGGCTGTGTCCCTGGCTTGTACGGTGGTTCGGTGGACTTGTACGGCGGTTCGGTGGGTTTGTACGGTGGTTCGGTGGACTTGTACGGTGGTTCGGTGGGCTTGTACGGTGGTTCGGTGGGCGGCATAGGACGAAGTGGCGGCAGGCTACTGCTCGGCAGCTTCTGCATACTCTCCCGCACGTCATCTAGATGCCGATTGAGTCCCGCAATCTCTTCTTCGTATCTCGCCTGCTGATACCGCCATTCGGCCTGCGCCCGTTCGAGAGCTTGCAGGATGTCCGTCGTGCCGCCTGTCGTACGGATTGCCGTCCGCAGTTCGTCAATGTGCCGGGCATACGCCGTGTCCATCTTCGCGGCATTCTCACGCAGAAGCGTAAGATCTTCCTGCGATTTCCGAATCGACGTCGTCATCATCGCCGACGTCGACTGTAGTTCCAGAAGAAGGCGCGTGATCTCGTCAAGGCGCGGGTCCGTCGGCGGCACGGGGCAGTCAGGCCGTGAGGCCATTTCCGCACGCAGGCCCTGCACGAGGCGGGTCACGTCATCGTAGCGATAGTCCACGGCGGTCGTCACGCGCGTTGTGGCTTCGCCGATCAACTTTTCGAGCGTCGCCATGTAGGCCGCGAAGGAGTCCGCCCGTGCGGGCCCTTCACGGGAGAACGCAAGCGTCCGAATCTCCCCCAGGAGGCGCACCACCTCGTCCCACCTGTAGTCACAGTTCTGCGCTGCCTTCTCTTGACCGGCGGCAGGAGTGTCTTGGGATGGGCGTACGAGAATGGCGTCCAGGCTCCGCTGGATCGCCGTGAAGTAGTCATCATACGTGCCCTTTGGAAGAGCCGTACGAATAGCGTCCAGGGCAGTGTCCAGGCGGCTGAAGCGGTCCGTATAATCGCGTGACTCCGCTACGCGGATCGCCGCAATACGGCGTTCCAGTTCGTCGAAGCGTGCGTCGTAGTCCCGCACGCCGTCGTTCTTCATTGCCGTGATGAGTTGTCGTATGGCCGCAAACTCGCTGTCGTAGTTCCGAAGCGTATTCTGCTCGATGCGCGCGAGTACCGCGAGAATAGGAGCCAGGTCAATGTCCCGGCACGACGGGCAGACCTTCGGCATCTGGCCGATGAGCGTGGAAAGCTCCCGGAACGTCTCGTCGTAGTTCGTTCCGGTCGCTGTCCGGATTTCGGCAAGTGTGCGCTGCACGCTCTCGAAATACGGCCTGTAGTCAACGGCTGCTTGCACGGCAGGCGTTCCCCCTTGCAGGACGACCGGCGGCGGAAGAACGATGGCACGGATCATCGCCTCGATGCTGTCGAACCGAGGGTCGTAGTTCCGCGTCTCGCACTGCTGGCACCGTGCTTCGACGACGCGCTTGAGGTCCATGATGTCACGCCGGAGCGCGGCATCGTCGTACGTCCCCGGAATGCGTAGTTCACGGACGGCACGCTCCAGATCACCGATGCGGACGAGAAGAGCCGCATCGTCATACTGCGTCGGTTGCATGGGAAGCTGTGAGCGGATGAACGCCAGGTCGCGCCGGATGTCGCTGACGTCGACCTTCTCACCTGCGCCGCACCGCAAGACCCCTTCCATGATTTTCTGAACGTCAAGGGACAGGTTTCGCTGCTGCTCACTCATAGCCTGCTGCTGCTCACGTATTGCCGTCACGAGCGTCCGTGTCTGGCGCGCTTCGGCGGTTGCCTCGCCGACGGCCCTGCGAAGCTCAGCCAGTTCACGGCTGGTCTCCTGGCAGCATCCGTCATCCGTCCGGGGGCAACAGTCAACGATCTCCGTCCAGCGCGCGCCGATAAGCGCGTGCCACTGCGGATACGGGACGTCCGAATACCGTGCTTCATACATGACCGTGCATGAAGGAAGCACCGCACTCTCGCGCGCATCCATTGGTAGTGTAGACGCATCCTTCGGTCCTGATGGCACGTCCAGTTGCTGCATCGCTCTTTCGATCGCAGGAAGCGGTCCGCCGCCGGGCAAGGTCTGAATGTCCGAGAGCCCTGCGCGTACAGGTTCAGCCCGCTGACCCACGCGCATCGCCTCGAACATCTCCGGCGACATGACGGTACCCGCGATGATGCTGCGCGTGTCCACCGCCTGGAACATCGTTGGCGACGGAACCCAGCCATTGCCGGACGGCTGCATGGCACGCGCCTCGAACTGTCCCCACTGAAGAGTCCCAACGCTGCGCGTTGCCCGTAGCTCGAAGGCCCCCCCATTGCTGTTCGTCAGTTGAATCGTCGCTTGTTCGGTTCCCTGCGTCTGTGGAACGGGCCTTGCCTCACTTCCCGGCCGCACGCCGCAGTATGGCGGCGGACAGTAGCGGTAGACCCCGCTGGTGACACGGATGCAGGACGGCAGAACGTCAGGGCCACGAGCAGGGATCGGTCCATCATATCGAGGGATACCCTGGTCATCCCGGCCCATTGGCCCCGCCCCAGGGCCTACGCCTGGTCCCGTGCCGGTACGTTCCCCTCCGCCCGTCGTGCCCGGGGCGTCCGCGCCGCTGTTCGGCAGTACGGGCCGCTCGACACAACAACCGTCACTGTCGCGGTACTGTTCAGGGGGACACGGCGCAAGCGTCTTCGGGTCAACGCACGAGCCGCAGACATACTTCTTCGGCGTGCAGCACTCAAGGCCCGTGACAACACGCACCTCATGGGCGAAGCACTCGGCCTTGTCCTTCTGCATCGTGATGGGAAGAGAGAAGTCCCAGCCCCGGCGTGCGAAGTCATCGGCCTTGTTCAGGAGACTACTGAGGACAAGGCCATCCAACGCGCCATCGATCACTTGTTTGCCGGTAGCAAGACCCGCCAGGGCTGAATGCACGACGGCATCGGTTACGTCCTGACGGAAGATGTCGGCGACCTTCAGGATGTTGCCCGCGACCTTGTTGACTCCGGGCACGAGCGCAAGAAGCGAGGCGGACGCCTTTGTAAGAAGAAGTTCCTGCACGTACGGTATCTGCGTTGCCGATTTGGTGATCGACGTCGCATCGGCGACGAGATGAGCGAAGGTCGATTCCACGCCCTGTTGAAGGCTGATGAGGCTGCCCATCGCCTGCGCCGACCAACTGTCGGCAATGCCATGAACCGTCGAGCGCACGTCACCGAGCGCGCCATTCCACCAGCGGTCCACTTCCGACGCGGCATTCCGAATCCAGCGTTCTTCATCGGCGAACTCGCGTTGCACCGCCGACGTTACCTCCGGGAACTGACGCCCGAACTCCCGTGCGACGGCAAGAGCCGCCTGCAGGCCGCTTTGCCCACGGCTTGCCTGCAACGTTCTGTAGACGGCATTGGCACGCTGTGACGTGCTTTGGATGTCGCGGAACACGCTGGCATCGACACCGAAGGGCTTCTCACCCAGGACGCCAGAGCCGAGAGCCGCAGCGATACCGTTCGTGAGCGTGAACGCCACGTCGATCGCCGTACCCTGTGCCGCGCGAATCGTGTCGATCGTCGTCGACACGACGTTGAAGATGGGACCCACGCCTGGAATGAGGCCGGAGATGACACGCAAGGGGCCACGTACGGCATCCCATACCGTGATCGGATCGCCGCGCCAGACGATGACAAGATTCTGCCCCGCACGGTCCTTCGCACGCTTGTCCCATTCGAGGAGAAGATCGAAGAGACTGATGTCGAAGCCGTTCTCCGAGATGTCGCCGAACTTGTAGCTGTAGAACGGATCCCGTGCGTCGAGACGCTTCTGGTTGAAACCGATGCCCCGTAGCACGTACATGGCGTAGTACGACCCTTGCCGGTCGAGGACACCGTCAAGTGAAGATTCAGGGAAGAACATCTTCGGTCCTTCCGGATGCAGCCACCGGCCAAGCCGCTCGGCCCATCCGCCGCCCGTGCCATCCGAGAATCGTGTACGGTCGATGCTGACGATACGGGGATTGGGGCCCCATAGGGAGAACTGCTCGAAGATCCTGAACATCTCCGACGATTCGCTGAGGATGAACGCATTGCAGTTATCCAGGCGAATCATGGGGACGTAGTCGTAGACGGCCTTTGCCCGTTGGCTGTAGCCGCGTCCCATATGATCGTTACGGGTGATGACCGAGGACATGAGCGCTTCGCATACGCCGTAGTCCCGCAGGTCCTGCGGCGTCACGACGCCGTCCGTGGTCGCAAACCGCAGGACGGTGCGTGGGCCCTGTCCGTCGTGGGGGTCGCACGCCGATTTCAGAAGAAACGTCTCCTTGCACGGCGGTGCGTCGGTGGGCGGCGCGGCGTCCGGCGGCAGAAGCGAGACGCCGCGCTTGTACCTGACCCAACATCCGTCAGGTGATACCTGGGCGTCGTTCGCACCCGGACGCGTCTGCACGGTGCCATTCGGCAGCGTGCGAGGATAGACGTTGCTGAAGAGTTGCCAGTCCTGATACTGGTCGTCATCAGGCGCAGCGGGGGGCGGCGTCATGATGTCGCACGCCGGGGGGCTCGGCACCGGAAGACGCGATACTTCACAGACGATGTCCACGCCGAGACACGCCCTGTAGCCTTCGGGAATGACCGGCATGGCCGCGAGGTTGCACATGCGGTGGAAGTAGACGAACCGCCATCCTGCAATGGCCGCGCCTGCGTAGTTCCGCGCCGCATCGCCGGACTTCGTGAACGGACGGGATACATACCGCTCATACGCGGCACGGCTGTACGTCACGGTCACGAAGGCTTTAGGGTTTCCGCTTCCGCCGCTTACGGTGGTATTGGCTTCGACCGTCGTGATATAGTGGGCATCCGTCATCGGCGTTTCGATGACGATGCCCGCATGGTTGTGGCCTGCGTCGTTCGACGCACGGCAGAACATTGCGCCCACTTCCGGCTCGCGGCCCGTCGGCACGATGCCCGCGCGCTCGATCTCCATGAGCGTCCTGTAGACGTTGCCGTAGAGCGTGCGTTCGCGATTCCCGGATCCCGCCGCCGGGCGTGTCGGAAAACCGTGAATACAGGCCGTGCCGGAACGTGCCGCGAGGTCGAATGCCGTGCGAATGATCGCATATGCGCCGACAACGCAGTAGCTGCCGTAGTTGCCGTACGGATGGTAGCAGCTCCACAGTTCATCGGTCCAGACGTCGCGGTTGTTCTTCGCCGATTCGACGAAGCGCGTCGCGGCATACGACCGGGCGACGCAGACGATAAGGCTGGCCATCGGGGAAAGGTCCGAAAGGTCCGAAAGCGGAGCGTTCGCCGTAGGCCGCCTGGGTGATATGGTCATGGCTCCCATCATCGGCGCGCCGTTCCCTCGAATGATGGCCGTACTGCGGCTGCTGGAACCGTGCGCACGCGGTCAACGGGGTGCATGACGTCGCGGTTCGTGAAGACGCGCCGCAGGCGATCCCACACGACATTGAACGGCTTGTACTGTACTCTCTCGACGATCCGGTCGCGAGGAATGAAGACCGGGCGATATTCGACCTGACGTTTGGCTGTTGGGGGCCGTTGGGGACCCTCGAACGATGGTTTGCCAAGCCCGCTACGTGTCAGCTCTTCCCGGAGAATGCGCCGCACATCCGGCACGTCTTGTTGTTTCGGGGTCTCTCGCTCCACATGCTGCACGACAGGCGGCATGGTATCGGGGGGCGCGCTTTCGCTGTGCTGTCTGGACGACCCCACGGATGCATTGCTGCCCGTGTTCACGTTGACGTTCACATTGACGTCGCCACGGCCACAGTTTCGGCATGGCTTCGCTGCTGCGCCGAGTCCTGGAATCGGCGTGAACGCGTAGCGGTTGTCCATCGCCCGTGGCAATTGGGGACCGTCAGCCAGATACTGAATAATCATGCCGCCCTCCTGCGTGCGCGCTCCGGAAGCGTTGCCATCGCTGTTACGTACCCTGCTGTCGCAAAGAGAAGTGCGCCCGCTCCCGCAATTGCCATGAGCTTGTACCGATGGGCATAGAGATGGGCTTTGACGCTGCCCAGGCAGATAGAAACGGCATGTTCCTGGAGAATCTTGCCGATGTTCTCGCCCTGACCGAAGGGCTTCGGGAGCGCCCGCGTAAGAATATCCTTGCCGATCGCCTCGTAGTCGATCGCGGCGCCCACTGCCCCGTCGCTGAGTGTTTCACGCATTCCGACTTCCGTGCGGCTCAAGACGGGATAGGTCTCACTGCGGAGGATGGGCTTTCGCTCGTTGTTCCACCCATCCCGCTGCATGACGATGTCGACGGGTACCCACCGGCGGGTGCCCGTGTCGTACCATTCGTTGTAGACATGGGTATACTGGCGTGGGGGCCTGGTCTTTCTCCATGCGATGACCTTGAATCTGTTCGGAATCCCTGCCGCCGTCAGAAGTCCGGCGTAGGCGCACGTCAGGTCGTCACAGTCGCGGTACGGAAAGGGCGCGGTCTTCGTCAGCGTGTATACCGGCGCGTTCACATGCTCGATGTCATCCGGATCGGCGACATAGGGAAAGTTCCGGACCATGAATTGCCACAGGGCATACGCCGTCTCGCGGCTGGAGCCTTTTCGGTGCTTCGACGCGATCTCCTGAAGGTAGGCGTCAGAGGCGGCAGCGCGCGCAGTACCGGCGGCAGTGCCTTGGCGATGACGTCGTACGATGGAGCGAATCCTATCGTCTGCGGCATCGCGACGCGCGAGGTCCCGCATGATATGCAGTGTCCTGCGGACGCCTCCGTCGCCTGGCGGCAATTTCTCGCGTACCAGCGTTGCCGTGCGTCCATCGAGTAGAGTGACGGGCGTGCGTGAAACAATGCGGGACGTAGGGGCCGTGATCATGCAGCAAGCCCCTTCGTCACGGCAACGCGGGCGACGTCGGGGCCGATCGTGCGTGCCGTTCTCTGCGACTCGCCGTAGGCGCGGTTCACGTCGAACTGCTTGATTTTGCCAGCAACGGCCCATCCAATGAGACCGAGTGCGCCGACGCCAATGACCGCAACGCCGATGCCTGCGACCTTGGCCGTTGTCGTCGCAGCACTGGCAAGCTCGCCTGGCGCGCTGAAGAGATTCGTAACGGCGGCACCGATACGGCCAAAGAAGGTTTCCTTCTCCAGCTCTGCTTTCTGCTCCTGTACCTTCCGCTGCTCGTCTTCCAGAGCCAGCATTGCCAGTGCGCCCGGTGTCGGATAGCGTTGTGCCGCCGGAAGCAGAAGCGACGGCTTCGACTTGCCATCGATCGTCGCATAGAACCAGTCACGGAGAATTGCCCTCGTCACCTCGACGCTGGCCCCAGGATACCGTGGCATGAGCGCCGTCGTCACCTGCCCGTAGGTGTCTGCCGCTGCCGGAGTCGAAATGGTCACGGTCGTCAGGTGCGCGGCCGTGCCCGTACCGGAGAATCGTCGGTACTGGTCCATGACGTCCTGTACCAACCCCTTGCTGTAGTATTCCGTCGGGAAGCCCGGCAGGCTTCCCCGGTTGTTTGTCGTGTTGCGGTTGTAGTTGCTGCGCACGTAGACGAGCTGAACGGCCTTCTCCAGCGTATCGGCATACGGCGGCGCAGAGCCGAACCGAAGGGTGAACGCCGTTTCCGGCAGGCCACTGAGATTCGTTTCTCCGCTGGGAGATGGGCCGAGGCAGTTGCCGAGGGATGATGCGTAGTAGCTCACCGCATGGCTCGGTACATGAGGAAGGTCACGATGGCGAGAGCGCAAATGATGAGGCCGCCGCCGATGCGGCGTGTAGGCGGGGCGTCCGCTCCTGCCTGCGTCTCGGTCCTGCGCGTGTCATGGGATGAATCATCCGACGGGCTGCCGCTCTCCGGCTGCGGCGCATTCTGTGTCGGTTTCTGCGCCGGTGGCTGTTCCTGCGTCTGCTCTGGAGCCAGGAACAGATCCGCGTACGGAGAGAATTCGGGGGCATGACCGCCAGCAATGGCACCCGGCAACGCACTGATGGCGGCCGCAACGACAAGGGGATTGCGAAGAGCTTTCCGGGCAAGCTCCTGTTCGCCTGGGACGTCGCCCGATCTAAGGCCGTCAAGAAGACCGTTCAGAACCGGAAGCATGTCACTTCCCGTATGGCGATGCACCGCATATCCCAGGCGTTGGGATTCACGGGCATTGGCAAGGGCGGCAATGGTATTGGCCGTCCTACTTCCGACGCATTCTTCGGCGAGGTTCTGCGGCATATCCCGGCACGAGTGTGGCAAGCATCCGGTCGCGTCGCCGCTCTTCCTCCATGATCCGGTCACGCCTGCGTGTTGCGATGCGGACGCGATAGCAGCCCGAAAGCTGGGTTTCTATGGTAGGATCGAGTGGCGTCGCCATATACTCATGAGGGGTGGGAAAGAGAGCCGCCATACCGTCGTCCGCATAAGTCAATGCCCCACGGCGAGTTGTCACCGTGGGGCAGAGGAAGATAGAGGAAGTTCCTGTGCCTACAGGGCTACGGCAAGGTCAACCCGCCGTGGTCGTCCTTGGCCGAGTATGGGACATGCACAATGCCGCCCTTCCCTTTCTGGTGCGCGCGGAGAACAGAGTGTTCCATATGGTCGTAGCCGCTCGCATCGATCGGCGTGTGCCGAAGTAGTTGTTCCTCCGGTATTCCCTGGGAGGAATCCTTGTCAGCTTTCTCCGTTGCAGCTCGCTTGCGTGCCATTGTTCGTCCTGTCGGGATGGTTAGGGAATGCTTCCTACGGTTTCAATACGACTCTGGTAGCACGGTATTGTGGGGCCTGTAGGTCTGTTCACGCACGTCGCTTCTTCGCCACTTGTTTCTTCGCTCCGGGCTTCTTTCTCCCTTCCTTATCCTGCTTGTCGACCATGATCCATAGGTGATCGAGTATACTCGGATTGGAAGTGCAAGCTCGCTTCAGTACGCCCGATACCTCTGTGACGGCAGCCAGGGCGTCACTGGCCTTCTTGACTCTCTTCTCCCACGTACCCGACATCGTGTTCGTAAACGAGCCGCCGTCTACGTCCTTGAGAACGGCCGCAACGCGGTTGCGGACGTAGACACTGGGAATGTCCCTGTCATATGATAATCGGATGATCACGTAATACATGTACTACCCTGTACAAGGATGGAAGGAAATAGATCTCCAATAATGTGCGGAAGGTATAAGCATCCACATACTATTGGACCATGCCTATCATAGTGAAGTGTGGAATATTGATCTTCCACATGCGATTGACCATGTGTAATTGATCAATACCTAGTTACTATGTATGAAGGGCATACTACACCAATCTACTACCTAAAGGCCTATACATAGTCGGAGCCTACTTAGTGGCTACAATGAGTTTCCATCGGATAGCACCCTGTTCGGGAGTATGCTGATGGTGATTCTCCGGCGGGAATCGATCGCTACCATTTGCATTGGATGCGATCTCATTGTCACAACCCTGGCATTGGTAAATGCCAGAATACGGCACCTTCGTACCCGGCTTGTGAATAGCGTTGAACGCCTCGTGTTCCAACGTGCGAATGCAACCTTTGTTCTGTACGAATGCCATTGTGTATCTCCTATGACCTTACTGTTGAACAATGAACTACACTATAACCACCCACTATTGGCTAATAGAATCCTGCCGTTCTTTACTTCGGACGGCGTTTCTCAATTTTGTCGATTAAGAAAAATGCCGCAAAGGCCGTCAGGATAACGCTTACAACGTGCTGAATCATAACGACCTGTCGAACTGTCGTATCCAGCGGGGTGATATCTGACGTCGACATGCCAGACATCGCACCAAGACTGAAGTACAGGAAATCCCAGTAGCCAAGTCTTTCTGGAATTGCACCAAGGTCTGTACTGCTTGGATGCCGTGCTTCAGACAATTCAGCCTCCCGCTCATGAATCCTTTTGTCAAGTCCTTCCAGCGCGAACTGACGCAACTCACCTATCGTGCGATACTTCTTGAGACCTGCTTTTGACCAGGTTCTGATGGTCACCTTCGTTGAGTAGGTCTTTCCCTTGTCGTTGATGACAGTCACAAGAAGCTCGCCCGCATTAATAGCGCCTCGTATTCGTTGGAACTCACAATCAAGCGTCCCACGGCCAAATGTACGGTTCTCGATTCCCCAAGCGCATGTGCCACTTTTGTTGCGTAGTAGCCCTCCGATACGTTGACTATCATATTCAGTCGCAATCTTGTATCGTGTAAACTGTAGTAGCTTCAAGTCATAGAATGCTTCGAGAGTGTCAGATGCGAAGTCACGTTCGACCTGTTCTTTTGCTGCGATGGACTCGCGCTGCTTTTGAACGATCAGTGTACTGTTAACAACATAAAGTGACGGGTCGCCATCGTAGATATGCTGGTACCAGGCAGCGAACAACAGCGACACAACAAGGTAGGTAGTAACAAGCGTAATACCTTGTATCAATTTTCGAGGGACCGTATCTTCCATATACAGCTATAGCCTTCTACTCGTCTCCCTTTGTCCTCTTGCTACTATCCTGTGCCTTCAACGTTTTGTTCGTGGCCTTCAACGCTTTCTTGACTTTGGGCAGTTCCGTCTGTACAGGCAGGTCTTCGGGGTTGCGGCCCGTTGATCTTTGGATCATTTCTCGGACGTCCCGGCCAACTTCTGTGTGCGCCTGTTCCAATCTTATCTGTCCTTCGATCTTCTCATTCCGAATCTTCTCTTCCGTTACTGTAGTACGAAAAAGATTTGCGGCCAACTCCGTCCGTCCCATGTGGTCAATCAAACGCTTGCTTTCTATCCCACGTTTCTTTGCTAGCTGATGGTTGTACATGTTGTACAATCCTTTGTAACCAGCATTGACAAACCTCGCGAAGTCGTTGACCCCGGCTTTACGGGCAGTAGGAGCCAGAGACTTATTTGCTTCCCCAAGCTCATATCGAATTAGAATGCGTTCAATCTCATCAGGAGCTTCCAATGCCAAGAAGCTCTCTGTCATCTTGGCAAAGTATAGTTGGGCCTTTGCAACCTGTTGTAGTGAGGAATCAGCATTCATTACAGTCATGTAACAGGCTGTACGGCTCAACTTCCAATCCGTAGTGCCATCGCGATCATATGAGCGAAAATCCTCAGTCCACTCCATCCCCGCAGCCATGAATGCTTTGATTGCTTTGCTAACAACCTTCCTGAATTCAGCGTGATCAACACCAAGCATTACCATCAGGTCGCTACCCCACCAGTACGGCGCACCATTCTCCTGACGGAAGTCCTCAAAGTCGATGTGCTGCTGCCCCGAATCGGGAACCTGGTCGGTAGACATGATAATATTCCTTTCAATGAGCGGAAACTTACCACATCACTTTGAATCTACCTTGCTCTGCCTAAGAACATCGCGGTTCCGTCAAGCCTTGGGAAGGTGCGCCCCAATCCTAAGCCCTTATGAATCAGAATGTTAAGATTTGCGAATGTGTGGCGCCGACAATTGTTCGCCCCCAACAGTGCGGCTACACCTGGCTCTCCTATTCTGTCAGGTTCGACCTATCGTCTCGCCTATTCTTACTCTTTCGATACCAGACTAACAACGTCCAGTAGAACCGCTCAAAATCCGTCAAGGTAAAGCCTGTTTGTTGATGTTTTTGCCGCGCTAGTGACCATATCACCCGCGCAGCCGCCTTGATGGTCGGAGCCTTTCCTGCGTTGAGCAAGCGGTCTATTGACTCGACGCAGGCGTCTCGCAATCGTTCCGTAACAGGTGAAAGTCGTGCCATGATAGTCGTGTTAGTATTGGTCAAATTGGGGTCAAATACGGATCAAACGTCAGATCGAGGGGTCCACAGAATCGCGCCCTGATGCCCATCCATTGGCTCTGTGGCTTGGTTTCAAGGATTCTTGCCCAGCCCGAAGCATCATGATTTGTAATCAGCAGGCCGCCAGTTCAAGTCTGGCAATCGGCTCAAAGCTACAAGCCGTATCCCTGATGGGATACGGCTTTTTGCGTATCGGGGAGCATCCAGAGTCAGCAGATAGAATGGCTTAGATTGACATAAACCATACATAGAATAGCATAGACTTTCGTGCAGTTTCCGTGCAGAAATCAGCTAGCCATCTTTCCTTCCGCCCATACATTCTGTTGCTATCAACGCCTTTCCTGATACAAAAAACACCCAACAGATACGATCCGGTAGGTGCATGAATCTGACTACTACGTGCAACCAGCTATCCAGCTTTGTGAACCTTATCCTTGACCTCCTGTCCTTTTCTCTTTTCGACGTTGTCCAATGCTTTGGCCAGACGCTCGGCATTCGTATAGCTGTAACAATTGATTGTCGTCGTAGTATTCCTATGGCGTAGGAGTTGCTGCCGGGTATACATTTCGACGTCGGCTTGATGCAATCGATCACAGAAAGTCCGTCTGAAGGTGTGGAAACCCCTTTTGACGTCCAAGCCTAAGAACTGCATTGCACGTTTCACAGTATTCAGCAAGCGCGACTGTGAGCTATAAGACCAACGAAACACATAGTCATTCCGATTCGCCTTGAGTGTTTTCCTTGCCCGCTTGTTCTTCATCAAGTATGCTTCTTGCTGGCACGGTAACAAGTCCTTCACTCCTGTCATCATCCCTTTATTCACTGCGCATACACAAATAACGAGGGCGTTAAAACAGTAAAGGTTTTGCTAAGGTGAGCCACGGATCATCTTCTCCTAGGTTTCCACTCGTGAAAACGAATCAACACCAGTCCGTAACGGACGAGCAGACGGGTTGCCACTTCATAAATTTGTTATCTGCAAGGGTGTCAGTATCCCTTACTCGTTCATTGAGTATAGGAGCGAATCGTGTATAGGTCAAAATTACTCGGGTTCCTAGGTGCTATCGTACTGCTGACGGCATCTTCAGGGGCTACGCCACAGGACGGCGACGCGGCCGTCCATATCGGGCCAATCCGGTGGACGAAGGACAGTATCGGTGCCTTCGCCGCACCTGATGCTGCAAATGTCCTATTCCTGGCTAACAAGCCAGATTCGGCCATCCTTGTCGTCGATCCAAACACGGGTGTTGAGCGGCAACGGCTTCGCGGATATGTCCAGGATCAATCATCCTTCATGTGTAGCCCCGATGGTATGCTGTGTCTCATGGGAGGGGGAAGCATCGACGGACGCACGTTAACCTTGCTCTATAGCAGTGAAGGCCAGCTTCTGAGAGAATGGAATGAAAGCTCGGAAGCGTGGGCCATTTCTGCGAAGCTGCAACGTGCCTGCGTCCTGATGAAGGACGGAGATGTTGCCGGTTGCGCATTGCGCGATCTGACAACAGGAGAAACGATCAAGTGGCTCGATGGGTGGGAATATGTATGGTTCGACGAGTGGCACAACAGGCTGTACGTCGGTACTGGAAAGTGGGGCGGTGAGTTCGGCAACTGGACCGTCGAACTTGATGCTACGACTGGTCAGGAACTGAACACGTACGGGCCAATGTGTCGCCTGAAAGATTCCGATACTCTCCTTGTTGTTGGGGAGGATATGCAGAAACCGGGCCTTAGGCTAGCAAAAGTAGTGGCTCTAAATATTGCAACAGGAGGACGGGGCCCCATTATTCAATGTCCTGCGGATGTCTCAGACAAGTGCAGTTGCTTTAAGATCAATATTTACCATTGGTCTCTGAATAGAGACGGTGGGAATGCGATTCTACAACGTATTCGTGGACTCAATGATCGATCAGTCATTGCTCGACGATTCCATCATGGACAACTCGACAATGCCGAATGTTATCTTAATGATCAGCTAGCCTTGACGACGGGTGCTCCCTATGTTGCCGATGATGTTAATCAGAATCTATACTACCTACCTAATAGTTACTGGGGCAGCTTCATTTGCCGTGCGATTGGGCCTACGCTCCCGGTACCCGAGCCCGGTGCGCCGACATCTCTCATGATGGTTGTCGATGGCAGCACTCTCCGCATCACAACGCCTTCCGATGCCACGGGTGATGGTATTCTCTCCATCACCGATATCAGCGGAAGACTGATGCAGAGGTCCACCGTGGTATTGGGTGGCCGTCCGGTCTCCGTTTCGATTGCTGGCCTACCGACCGGGAGCTATCTCTGTAGTCTGCAAGCAGGCTCCATATCAGCGACTGGTAAGTTCTCCGTCATCCAGTAGTAGCCCCTCACGTGCGCCACGCGTTCTCCCGATGGAAGAGCACTGAACTACAATCCGATCTGCCACAATCCACACAACTGAACTTATGAGAAGCTACAAATGAAGAGAAAGGGCACGAATAGGCATTTTCTCTTCACTTTGGTGCGTTTCTTGTAAGACCTAGCTGCAGTATATACTCAAACGAGCCTATACGGGCATCGCCGGAATACGCATGGACATGAGTCAGCGCCATGAACATTTCGACGACGAGCTGTTCGCCTACGAATGGCTCGACGCCTCCAAGACACTACCCCTACCCCGCTATCTCCTTTCACCCCGTGCGGACCAACAACACGACATCGGAACCTCACCCGCACGGGGCGGAAAAGGGACGTGTCCGTGCGATCGGCAAACTCCTGCTCCCGTCGTCCTCGCGTGCGCATCTGCTGGCACGGTAACAAGTCCTTCACTCCTGTCATCATCCCTTTATTCACTGCGCATACACAAATAACGAGGGCGTTAAAACAGTAAAGGTTTTGCTAAGGTGAGCCACGGATCATCTTCTCCTAGGTTTCCACTCGTGAAAACGAATCAACACCAGTCCGTAACGGACGAGCAGACGGGTTGCCACTTCATAAATTTGTTATCTGCAAGGGTGTCAGTATCCCTTACTCGTTCATTGAGTATAGGAGCGAATCGTGTATAGGTCAAAATTACTCGGGTTCCTAGGTGCTATCGTACTGCTGACGGCATCTTCAGGGGCTACGCCACAGGACGGCGACGCGGCCGTCCATATCGGGCCAATCCGGTGGACGAAGGATAGTATCGCCAACTTCGCTGTACCTGATGGGGCAAATGTTGTATTCCTCGGAAGACGGCCCGATACTGCCGTTCTCGTCGTCGATCCTATGACAGGAATCGAACGGCGACGCCTGCCGGGATTCATCGGCTCCACGTCGCTAGGATGTAGCCCGGATGGTACACTCTGTTTGATGGCAGGTGCGATCACGCCGGAAAGCACGGCATCGACCACGCTGCTCTACAACGTTGCCGATGGCCGCCTTCTGTGGCAGAAGACCGAACAGGCTCGCTTCATGGCGATGTCGACGAAACTTGATCGTCTGCTACTTCGATTTAGTGATACTCAGGATTATGAACTTCGTAGTCTGACGACAGGCGAAACCATCAAACGATTCAATAGCCTGATCGAGTATGTATTCATGGACGAATGGCACCAGCGCATCTATGTCGGTACTGGAAAGTGGGGCGGTGAGTTCGGCAACTGGACCGTCGAACTTGATGCTACGACTGGTCAGGAACTGAACAAGTGGGGCTTGGCGACGTACGGGCCGATGTGCCGCCTAAAGGATTCCGATACGCTCCTCGTATTTGGTGAGGATCTTCAGAAGCCGGGACTACGGCTAGCAAAAGTCCTGGGATTGAATGTGAAGACGGGCGGACGTAGTGTGGTGCTTGAGTGTCCGGAGAATACCTCTGATGTGTGTGGGTGTATTGGCTGGAACATTCTTGCACGCTGGACTATCTCCCCTGACCAGCAAAGCGCTCTTCTGCATCAGGTTCGTAATCAGCGTACCATTGCTGTCCTTGCTCGGCGATTCCAAATAGAAAGAATGATTGGATCGGAGTGCTTTATCAATGAACCAATCATGCTATTTGGCGAACCAATGGGGATAAACCGTGAATTCGTTGATGTCGTCAATAACAACTTTTACTATATACCCAAACAGTTTATTTGCCGCGCCATCGGTCCGACCCTACCCGTACCCGAGCCCGGTGCGCCGACACCTCTCATGATGGTTGTCGATGGCAGCACCCTCCGCATCACACCACCATCCGATGCCGCTGGCGAAGGCTTTCTCTCCATCACGGATATGAGCGGACGACTCGTGCAGCGATCCACGGTGGTATTGGGTGGCCGTCCGGTCTCCGTTTCAGTGGGTGGCCTACCGACCGGAAGCTATCTCTGTAGTCTGCAAGCAGGCTCCATAGCGGCCACTGGTAAGTTCTCCGTCGTCCAGTAAGCAAGCCCACCTCCAGGTGCGCCGTGTTCTCTCCTGCTGAGAGGACGCTGAACTACAATCCGATTTGCCACACACCAAACAACTGAACCTATGAGAAGCTACATAGCTATCGTGCTCATGATCGTGGGCATGGGTAGGGGGCTTTATGCCCAGGACTGCGCGCCGACACCCATTGTCGTCGGTCCGGGATCACCCGTAACGCAGCAAATGATCGACATGGTCATGGACACCGTCCGACCGAAGGTGTTCATCGGCTGGAACTGGGGCGCGTCGCTCCATCAGGTGAACGCCGATCTCCATTCGAACGTCTGGCATTTACGAAGCCCGTTCTCGGCAACTACAAGAGGGACGGACCCGTTCGTCCGTGAGCCCTATCATGAAATGTCCAAGACGACGGATGGTATGAAGCTCATCCTCGCCCCTGCACGGCCGTATGACCGTACGGCTATGCTAACGGTCTGCCCCTGGTATGTTCCGCTCTGGGATAGCGGATACAAGGAACCCAAAGGCCGTATCGACATGACCTTCAGCGGCGACGATCCCATCGCACTCACAGAGGTCCTCGGCATCCGTTATCAGCCAGAGTATACAGTCAACACGACGAACTTCACGCCGATGGTCGGCGACACACAGGGCGCAGGCTTCGGCTTCCAGAACAAGGTCCACGGTACCGTCAGCGGGCAGCGGTTCGTCCTGCAACAAGCCGGCCTTGTCGGAACACCGACCGTCCTGAGTGGTTGCTGGCCGAATACCCATCTCGTGGAATGGAGTGAGCTAGCCAACACACGACAATCGGCTCCCTTCAATGGACGGCGAATGTATGCCGCGATCAACAACCGGACATGTTCGCATTACCATACCGGCTGGCACGCTATCATGTGTGATATACGATGCGATAGGGAGGGTGAGTGCGACACTCCCAACCGACATGGAGCATGTAATGCTCGAGAATCTTGCCACCGGTACCTACTTCGTTGTTGCAACGGGCAAACGCGTCGTCACAACATCGTTTGTGGTCACCAGATAGCCCCGCATACCAGCCCCTGGACCAGGACCCGGCCGAGGCCATCGGGCATCGGAAGCCACGGAATATCAATCGTAAGCTCCAATGGATCGGAATGTCACGTACCAGCCAAAGAGATTCGCGGCAGTGCAACGTGAAATCTCTCCTGCTGCTCTGTAACTCGGTCCTGGAGCATCGCCACGGATGTGAAGTCCAACGACTCCTAATCGGCAGTCTACCGGTTCAAGTGCTGCGGTCCGTCCCGTACGCAGGCCATGTCCCCGGCCGGATACGGCCGCGCTGTCATTGGTTTCTCACTCCCAGGACGACACAGCAATAATCGGGTTACAGGAACGCTGTCGGGACGCTAAGTTGCCACGGTACAACAGGGAATCCTGACCATGTCGAACGACTATGACTACATGAGGATCGCCGAAGCGATCGACTTCCTGAAACGGAATTTCAAGGACCAGCCGTCACTGCAGGACGTGGCGGAACATATCCACCTCAGCCCATACCACTTCCAGCGCCTGTTCAAGAACTGGGCCGGCGTAACGCCCAAGCAATTCCTGCAGTACATCAGCATCGAACACGCGAAGACCATGCTCGAAGACAGACAGGCGTCGCTGTTCGACGCTGCACTGGAAACGGGACTTTCAGGTACCAGCAGGCTTCACGACCTCTTCGTGAAGATCGAAGGTATGACACCGGGCGAGTACAGGAACGGTGGTGAGCACATCGACATCAACTACAGCTTCGCGGAGAGTCCGTTCGGCATGGTGATCATCGCATCGACGCCGAAAGGTATCTGCTACATGGCCTTCTTCGATACGGACAGGGATCGGGCCTTCGAGGAGTTGAAGCAACGCTTCCCGAACGCCAGGTACAGGATGACGGTCGATCTGGTACAGCAGCAGGCGCTCTTCATCTTCACGCAGGACTGGAGCAGGATCGGCGAGATCAAACTGCACCTGAAAGGAACGGAGTTCCAGATCAAGGTCTGGGAGGCCCTGCTGAAGGTTCCCATGGGCGAACTGTCGACGTACTCGGCCGTCGCACGGCAGATCGGTAATGCCGGTGCTTCGCGTGCAGTGGGATCGGCGATCGGCGACAATCCCGTCGCCTTCCTCATTCCCTGCCATCGTGCGATCAAGGCCACGGGTGAGATCGGAGAATACCATTGGGGCAGTACACGGAAGAATGCCATGATCGGCTGGGAGGCCTCCAGGGTGTTCGGCGATACGACCGGCGATACGGGCCATCGATCATGACAGCGGTCGCACCACCGAAGAATCCCCATGGTACGATGATCTCCCATTCCGATATGGGAAGCACCGCATCGGAACGACGACGGAGGCTATGGCAGCTCGTACGCGACGGAAGCATCGCACTGGCAGGCAATCGTCGACTGAGGATCTACGGCAGACTCGACTGCTCGTCGGGCAGGCGTATGAAGCTCGTCAACCGAGTCTTCTTCCGCGACGAAGCGGAGGCCATCGCAGCCGGATATCGTCCATGCGCCCATTGCATGCGTGAACACTTCGAACGATGGCACCCTGCCGAACATCGGGAATCCAGCCATGATCGATGACGGAACGAACATCCTTCCGCGCGACGGTAAGGCCTTCCTGCTCGCCACGTTCTTCGACAAGGAAGACGGTGATCGCTACCTGGATCTGCTGATGACGGAGATCGCATGGCGTCAGGAACCGATCGTCATCATGGGCAGGACGATCATGCAGCCGCGGTTGACGGCACTTCACGGCGATGAGGACAAACCCTACCGCTATTCGGGAATCACGATGGCACCGCATCCGTGGACCGCCACGTTGCTGGAGATCAGGAACAGGATCGAATCCATCGTGAACCATCGTTTCACGACGGCATTGCTCAATCTGTACCGCAACGGCGAAGACAGCATGGGATGGCACGCCGACAACGAGAAGGAGCTCGGCCGCGATCCCTTCATCGCCTCCGTCAGTTTCGGCGCAACGCGAACCTTCCAGTTCCGCCACCGTACCGACGCACCGGCACGCGCGGAAGTATCCCTTGGACATGGCAGCCTGCTGATCATGTGCGGCCCCACGCAACACTACTGGCTCCACCGTCTTCCGAAACGGGCGAACGTATCGGAGCCGAGAATCAACATCACGTTCAGAACGATACTCTGACGAACGATCGATCCGCGATACATCCTACGTCGCGGCACCGATCATGGAATGACATCTCTTCATCATCACCCATCGCACCAAATGCCTGCAATCATCGAACGCATCGCGCGATGCGATTGGCCCGACGTCGTTACCAGCCTGCATACGACCGGATACGCCATCGTTCCCTCCGTCGTCACGAAGGACGAATGTGACGGACTGATCGCATCCTACGACGTAGATACGCTCTACAGGAAGACCGTGAAGATGGAACGCCACAGGTTCGGTATCGGCGAGTACAGATACTTCCGTTATCCGTTGCCCGGTATCGTCGCCGATCTGCGCACGGCCATCTATCCTCGCATCGCACCGGTAGCGAACGCGTGGATGGACATGCTCGGTATCGATACGGCATATCCGGCGGATCATGCGACGTTCCTGGCGTCATGCCACGACCGCGGCCAGAGCCTTCCTACGCCCCTGATCCTGAAGTACGGCCCCGACGGCTACAACACACTGCACCAGGACCTCTACGGCGAGCTGTACTTCCCGATACAACTCGTCCTCTTCCTCAGCCAGTCGGGCGAGGACCATACCGGTGGTGAGTTCGTGCTTACGGAACAGCTCCCCAGAGCACAGTCGAGGGCTACGGTACTGAATCCCGGGCGTGGTGATCTGCTGCTCTTCACGACGAACTTCCGTCCGGTACGGGGAAGTCGTGGACACTACAGGTCGGCGGTCAGGCATGGCGTGAGTACCGTACGGGAGGGCCAGCGCCACACGCTGGGCATCATCTTCCACGATGCCGCGAGCTGACCGGATTCATCGATAGAGGCTTCGCCAGAGGTAGAACGACGTATAGCTTTCCCAGCCCGGAAACCGAACGAAGAAGCGTTCGATACCGGCCTTGTCCTTCCTGTCCGCGATCATTCCATGATCGACCAGAGCCTTGATCATTCCGGCATCGCCGTGAGGAATACTCGACGGGTCTCTCATCGTCTTCATCAGCACGTAATTCGCAGTCCACGGCCCGACACCACTCAGTTCCATCAGCGACCGGCGTCTTTCGGCGACATCTTCCATATGCCGGAGGACTTCCCTGCTCACCTTGCCCTCGGCGACGGCGCGAGCGATACCGATGATGTAGTCCACCTTGCTGCGCGACAACTGCATCGCTCTCAGATCCTCCGGCTTCGCATCGGCCAGGACCTCCGCACGCGGAAAGGCGTAGTGAGGCGCTCCTCCATGGATCATCGAGCTACCGTAGTCCATCACGAGTCGGCGTTTGATCCTGTGCGCGAAAGCCAGATTGATCTGCTGCCCGATGATGGACCAGCACAGTGCTTCGAACAGGTCCGGGATCCCGATCATGCGCAGGCCACGGAAGATCTTCGGCATGTATGCAAGATCATCGTGCTCCGTCAGTAATTCATAAAACGGGATAATATCCCGATCCATATCGAACAGATCCCGGACGTGGTTCCTCACGTCGGCATGCGTGATCGATCCGCTACCGTCATCGAGAATACGGACGTGGACACCCTCGTCATCTCCCGTCAGTTCGGTGAGGATCGTACGATCCATTATCGTCAGCACCTTCCGGACTGCCGCACCATCGATGACGTGAAGGCAGTCGTCGAGCTGGCGATCGAGGAACCGCAGGCACTCGGCGAAGCTGAACGGTCGGATTGCGGGAACGGATATGACTGTTGGTTTCATGACGTGAATATGCGGTAGCATCCGGTATCGATCAATCCGTTCATTGCCGTATCCGGTACTGATCGCTGATAGCCGGTCTACCACGCCATGAGAGCCATGACCTGCATCTGCACACCGCTCCGTACGCGCACGAACAGCGGACCGCGGCAGGAGGGCCGCAGGGTGGCCAATCCGGAATCGTTCTGCGTCACCACGTCCGTCTCGGACAACAGGCGGCCGTCGGGCGTCCATGCTTCGACGATACAATGCGTTCCTGTAGCTGCACGGATCCCGATCCGGATACCGTCATGACCGGCAGTCGCGAAGAGCACGGCAAGCGACGGGGCATTGAAGCGCACCGTACGCGTATCCAGACTGCATCCGACCCATTCCACGCCGCGCAAGGTATCGCCGACGATGGTACCGCACCCTTCGGAGGATACGACCCTGCAGATGAACGGTTCATCCGTCTCAGTGGTCAGCATGGCTTCGCCACTGAAGCGGATCGACCCGGTGGCGGAAGGAGCATAGCCTATACGCATCGTGCGCTCCGTGAGGCCCACGGTGCTGCCGAGGTCCACTCCTTCTTCCACCGTCAGATGCGCGATGGCGCGCAGAGGCATGACGACTTCGGCGATGAAGGTCGTGAAGGACTCCGGATTCGTCGCACGCAGCTCGATGGTCGAACGTTGTCCGGGCTCGAGCTGGAAAGGCTGGAAGGCGAGCCGTGCCGTTGCGGCCGACGTCACCGTCACGGGAAACGTCACGAGGCGGCTGCAATCGGAGGCGGCATAGACACGTACCGAATAGGACGTCGTCCGAAGCGGGCGTACGGTCACCGATCGCTGCGTGGGGTCGTCGATATCCGGTCCGGGTATCCACTCGTAGCGCGTGCCTTCGGGTGCCGTAAGCATGACTGCATCGCCTTCGCAGATGGCCTGTGCGGGCATCGTATCGGTTCCACTCGCGCCCGTGTAGACCGTAACCGGAAATACGATCGTACTGCTGCACCCGTTCGCCGCGAAGACCGTTACGGTATATGTCGTCGTCGTCACTGGTCGTACGGTCACGGACTGTTGTGCGGGGTCGGCGATATCCGGCCTCGACTCCCAACGATATCGTTGGCCTTCGGGTGCCGTAAGCACGACCGCATCGCCTTCGCAGATGACCCGTGCTTCGACCGTGTCCGTTTCTCCCGCACCCGTACGTACGGTGACCGTCACCGTACGCTTCTGATGACATGCGCCGCTCCATATGTCGACGACATAGGTCGTCGTCGTATCCGGGGATATGAGAGGCACGGGCGAACGCGGGTCGCTCACGCCGTCGGATGGGCTCCACAGCACACTATCGGCTTCGGAAACGGTCAGTCGTGTGGCCATGCCCCGACAGAGTTCCGTACTGCCCGAGATGGTCGGATCGAACGTCCGGTAGTGCACGGTCACAACGTCCTCGGACACGCAGCCTTCGGCCGTATACCCCTTGACGCGATAGATCGTGGTACTGAAGACGCGCACGATCGGATCCGGGGCGTACTTGCTGCTGATACCGATGTCGGGTTCCCATTCGTATCGTTCTGCTCCACTCGCATGAAGACGCCCGTACGAGGAATCGCACAGCTCGACGTCGGGCCCCGCATCCACGATCGGCAGCGGTACGACGCGTACAGTGCGCGTCGTCGTATCGGCACCGTACGAGTTGCTCACCACGAGGCGAATGGCATAGGTTCCAGGTGTGGAATAGCATACCGGGGGCGGCACCCGGCCATCGTAGACACCCGGTGTTCCTCCGGTGAAGGTCCATTCCCATTTCGTCGGCGTCCGTTCCGTCGCGTCACGAATCGTCAGACAGGATCCTACACAGGCCGCCGTATCCGCGAGGATACCGGCGATGGGCGGACCGCAGAAGACGATCCTGCTCCTGTCATAGAGACATTCCGTGACGTTCGGCATTCCGAGTACGGCGATGCCGCCGTCGAGCGGAACGGCATAGGTCGTGGTATACACGGCTTCCTGACCATACCGTTCGGGATACTGGACGACCCGCAGGTTCGCCCCGTCCGCGACGTAGATCCTTCCGTCAGGCCCGCACTGGATGCCGCCTCTGTACAACGACGGTTCGTAGCTCGGTATCGGACCCAGCTCGATACCGGCGACGGGCGGATAACTGGTCAACGTTGGGAACTGCCATACACTACTCCACGTGGTGCCGTAGAGCATCGAACCCGACGGCGAGAATGCGATGCCGTAGAAGGGCAGCCCACGGCGAACGGTACGTGGAGTATTGATATCGCCCGTTCCGATGTCGAAGGAGAACAGTTCCAGCATCGCCGCATGCGGGCTCGCCATCGCCAGCAGGGTGCCTTCCGGTGAGAACTTGATATAGCCGAGCCCATACTCGCGACCGGGCTGACCGGGTTCGACCGTATACTGCTCGCCCACGTTCCTGACGATGGGCGGGTGGACGCCGTCGGCATCGACCCGATAGACGTAGAATCGGGGTATCGTCATCGCATGTGCCACGACCCACCATGACTGGCCGTCGCAGTGCAACGTGGCCGTCAGTTTTTCCGCACACGAATCCAGGAGGCGTACGTTCTTCACCGTAACGTCGCCCATGCCGTTGTTCAGCGTCATGTCGACGACCGAATACGCCAGGCCCGGTCTCTGACCGTTATTGGAGAGGTCTCCCGGCGTGAAGACGTAGTACTTCGACGTGTCGCCCGGCATCGGAATGATGAGGGCGCTCTGCGTACTGGACCATCCACCGAGGAGCCCCCTGCCGTTCGGCATCGACGAGCCGCTGCGGTCGTAGAGGATGATACCGTCCGTGCTGAACAGCAGCGCACCCGTCGTCCGGTTACAGATCGACGCGCTTCCTTCCTGCGTACTGAAGAATCCCCGAATGGCCTTCACGCCCGTCGACGAGAACTCGAGACCGGCATTCTCGCCGAAGTGCCAGACGTCGTACTCATGTTGCGCGAACATGACAATGGGAGAACACAGGATGAGCAGAAGGATCGTACGCATACGGTGCAGGAGTTGATTTCCGCGCGAAAGTTTCCAGGTGGATCGAACACGACTTTGGATGCAATTTGCATCCGTATCCTGCCTGAGGCAAACACCACTTCTCCCGACCGTGAACACGACACCAGCCGCATTACCGATCGTCACGATGCGCCCGCGCGAAGAGCAACGCATCAAATCCGGACACCTGTGGGTCTATCGCAATGAACTGAGCGACGTCATCCCTGCCGAATCCGGCGCCCTCGTCCGTGTAAGTACGTTCGACGGCGCATCGATGGGCACGGGCTTCTACAACCCGCAATCGAAGATCGCCATACGCCTGCTCGGCGGCGAGATCGAGAACGTCGACACCGACTTCTTCATCCAGCGCATCGGCGCGGCCCAGGCCGTCCGTGAAAGAGTCCTTCCCGGAGAGACCGCCTATCGTGTCGTCTTCGGCGAAGCCGACCTCATGAGCGGCCTCATCGTCGACCGCTATGGCGACTATCTCGTCGTCCAGACGCTCGCGGCCGGCATGGACCGGCGGATGCCGCAGATCGTGGACGCGTTGCTGGCGGTGTTTCCGAACGTGAAGGGTATCGTCGAAAAGAACATGGCGGCCACGCGGACGCGCGAAGGACTGGACCTCAGGGAAGGCGTGATCCGGGGCACCGTACCGGACACGGTTGATATCGTGGAGAACGGGCTGAACCTGCGGATCGATCTGGCCGGTGGCCAGAAGACGGGATACTTCCTCGACCAGAAGATCAATCGCCGTACCGTGGCGTCCTTCGCGGAAGGCAAGCGCGTCCTCGACTGCTTCTGCAACGTGGGTGGCTTCGCCCTGAACGCTGCCAGGGCCGGTGCGGCGGAAGCCGTCGGTATCGACAGCTCGGCGGCGGCGGTGGCGGCGGCGCGCAGGAATGCCGAGCTCAACGGCCTCGCCAATTGCCGCTTCGAACAGGCCAACGTCTTCGACCTCCTCCGCGAACAGGTGCAACAGGGACGGACATGGGACATCGTCGTACTGGACCCTCCGTCCTTCGCCAAATCCAGGAGTGCCGTCAAGGGTGCTCAGGCAGGCTATGCCGAGCTCAACCGCACGGCCATGAAACTGCTGGCGCCGGGTGGGCTGCTGGTTTCGGCGAGCTGCACGCAACTCGTTCCCGAGTCGATGCTTATGGACATTCTATACAGGGAATCGGCACGATTGCGCCGCCGATTACGTCTTCTCCACCGTGGCGGACAGGCACCCGACCATCCGGTCCTGCTTGCGATGCCCGAAACGCAGTACCTGAAATTCCTCGTGTTTGACGTGGTCCAGTGTTGAGTTACATTGCACCGAACAGGTCTGATGCCATTACCACCAATCATGGAGTGAGCCATCATGCTTGAGTACGATTACGACGACGATGCCGATGAACCCAATCGGCAGGAAATGGACGAAACGCTCAACCGCTTCCGTGAATACCATCGGAGCGGCAACTGGCAACAGGGCTCGCCATCGGCCGAGGCCCTGGAAACCATCGTGCACTACTGTCTGGAAACGCAGAAGTTCGACGACGCCCTGGTCTTCGCCACCATGTGGAAGGAGACCGCTCCCTATTCTGCGGATGCCTGGCACAAGTACGGTATCGCCCTCAGCAGCGTGTCGCGCTGGGCGGATGCACTCGCGGCGTACGAACGGGCCACGGAGCTCGATCCGGTCGACATCGAAATCCATGTCAACAGAGGAATCGCGCTCGAACAGAGCGGACGTCTGGACGAGGCGATGGCCGTCATCGAATATGCCCTGAGCAACGAGCCGGACAATCCCGATGCCCTGTTCAGCAAGGCCATGATCTTCCAGAAACTCGAACGCTACGACGAAGCCGTACGGATCTTCCAGTACCTGTCCCGGCACGAGACGTTCCGTCGCGACGCCCTCTTCGAAATGGCCTATTGCCTCGAGTGCCTGGACCGCAACGACGAAGCGGGCGAGATCTACGAACAGTGTATCGAGACCGATCCCTACGACTCCAATGCCTGGTTCAACAAGGGCGTCATCCTGGGCAGGAAGGGCGCACACCGCCAGAGCATCGACTACTACGGCATGGCCGTCACGATCAAGTCCGACTTCGTGAATGCATGGTACAACATGGGCAATGCCTATGCGACCATCGGCCGGCTCGACGACTCCATCGCCGCTTATCGCGAAGCTCACGAGCTCGATCCCAAGGACGTCTCGGTGCTCCACAATCTGGCTTCCTCCCTCGAGGAGCGAGGTCTGTTCGCCGAGGCGATCGGTATCTTCAACAAGGCGCTCCTGCTCGAACCGACGCACCTGCAGAGTCTGTACGGACGCGGCACGTGTCACGACGCACTGGACCAGTACGAGAATGCGCTGCTCGACTACGATGCCGCTCTGGCCATGGATCCGTCCTATGCCGATCTGTGGTATGCCAAGGGCGACGCCAACTACAACCTGCAACGCCTCGAGGAAGCGCTCGTCTGCTACCGCAAGGCCCTGGACATCGAACCGAACGACATGGAATGCTGGTTCGACTACGGAAGCACGCTGCTGGAGACCGGAGACGTCATGGAAGCACTGCGTGCCTTCTCGGAGTGCATCAGCCTCGCACCGGAATGGTCCGAAGGATACTTCGCCACCGCCAAGGTGCTCTGCGGAGCGGGCCAGCCCCATACGGCGATTCCATATCTGCACAGAACTTTTTCGCTGGAACCTGGAAAGCGTCAGGAATTCGACCGGGAGTTCCCGGCCATCGCCGGACCGATCGGCATGGAATATCTCCGCGACGCTCTCGACCAGTTGTCCCGCATCTCACCTCAAGGAGAATGATCATGCCGTACGATCCCATGCTCGTCCAACCCATGCGCGAAGACCTGACCAAACTCGGAGTCCAGGAACTGCGTTCGGCCGAAGAAGTCGATGCCGCCATGGCGAAGCCCGGCTTCTCGATGGTCGTCGTCAATTCCGTATGCGGATGCGCAGCGGGCGGAGCACGCCCGGGCGTCGCACTCGCACTCAAGCATAACGTCCTGCCGGATCGTGTGCTGACGGTATTCGCGGGCCAGGATCTGGAAGCCACGGAACGCGCCCGCACGTACTTCACGGGCCAGGCCCCCTCGTCGCCCAGCATCGCCCTCATGCGCGATGGCCAGCTCGTGGGCTTCATGCCCCGCCATCATATCGAAGGCCGCACGCCGGAGATGATCGCCTCGGCGCTGACGACGGCATTCGACGAACTATGCGCCCAGGCCTCGGCCTAAGCAAGCCATAGATAGCGTTCTTCGACGGGGCCTCGTGCCCCGTCCGTCGTTTGTGGCTCCGGCATCGTCAGCACGGAACTCCACGTATCGAGCAGAGCGTCGTGTTTCCGGTAGTCCGGCTCCATCGATCTCATCAGGGCGTGGAAGTCGGGTCCGTGATGCAGGTGGACGAGGTGGCAGAGTTCGTGGATGACGACGACGCGGATGCAGGGATCGGGGGTACGGACCAGCATGTCGTTGAGCGTGATCGTTCCCGACGAACTGCAACTTCCCCATCTGCGACGCATACGGCGTATCTTGAGCGTGCGGTATCGAAGACCATGAACACCGAATGCGGGCAGCATCCCGGCGATCACCTCTCCGAAGACGCGTTCGGCATCACGCCGGCGCCAGCCTTCCACCCAACGCCAGGCAGTGGTTTCGTTAGATGCAAATCGTTTCGGGACAATGACTTGGCGATCGAACAATGCGGTTTCGGAAACGCCGTCGTTCGCATAATCGGTCGGCATCCTCCACTGGAATACCGCACCGCGATGGTGAAATTGCCGTGGTGTCGTCAGGGGCGGTATCACCTGACGCTGCTCGGCGGCCCTGGCAAGGCGGGTGGCGATCCATTCCGCACGCGAACGGAGGAACTGCTCGGCTTCGGAAACGGGAGTGCGGGCAGGGATCCGGACGATGAGGCGGCCATCCGGATGTATTTCGACGGACAGGGAACGCCTGCGCGACCGTATCAGTTGATAGGGCACCAACGTGCCCGGAAAGAGTGGTACCGTCAATGTAACGTTTTGATGCGGACGTTGTTGATAACATGAAATGAAGCGGCGACTGAGCGAATATAGCGACTCGGAACTCTACGCCATGTTACGCACCGAGCGCAGGGAAGAGGCATTCGGCGAGCTCTATGCTCGACTATCGCCCAATGTCTTTTCCTATTGCATGCGGGTACTGGGCAGCAGGGATCGAGCTTACGACGTTTTCCAGGAGACGTTCCTCCGCTTTTACCAAAGCGCGGAGAGACACGAAGGCCTGGATAACGTGCGGGCCTATGCGCTCACCATCTGCCGGAATCTCTGCCTGAACGAGAAGAAGCGGGTACAGACGAACGTCATCGAATTCGACGACACCCTCTACAACCCCGGCATGTCACGCGAAGCCGACCGGAATGAGATGCTGAATCTCATATCCACGGCACTGGAATTGCTCCCGCATGACATGCGCGAAGTCTTCGTCCTGCGGGAGTATGACGGCCTGTCGTACAACGAGATCAGCGACATGCTGAGCATCAAGCTCGACACGGCCAAGGTCCGGGTCTTCCGGGCCAGGCAGAAAATCAGAGAAATTCTTGAACCGTATCTCAACGAGATGCACCGAGAGTAACCATGTCAACCGTACCTCCCGAACAGCACGAGTGGATCCAGCAATTGCTGGATGGTGAGCTCGACGCCGTTCACGAACAACCTCTGTTCTCGGATCTGGCCGTCAACACGGACCTGAGAGCGGAGCTCAAGCAGCAACTGGCGATCCGGTCCACGGTCCAGAATGACCGTATGGCCCTGCTCCCCCCTGCCCATCTCACGAATGCCGTCTTTTCGGGCCTCGGCTTCGCCGCCCCGCTCGCCGGTGCCGTGGCGGGTGCGGCTGGAGGTGGAATCATCGCCTCCTGGCTGTCCAGGCTCGGGCTTCCCCTGCTGTCGGCCCTTGCAGCGACGGGTATCACGTGGTTCGCCGTCACGTCCGATGGTCAGACGCCGGCGCATCCGACGGCCGTGGCGGGTAATGCTCCGGTCACGACCACGCCGGTGACGGGGCAGCAGACGATGCCAACGGACGACGGTCGCCTCCAGGAACTCGAACGCACCAATGCCGGCCTCGCCCGCACGAACGGCGATCTCCAGCGTATGCTCGAGGCCCGGCGCCGGGAAACGTCGGCCCTCCGCCGGGAAATGGCCGCTCTGGAACGCCAGCACACACCGGCCGTGCAACAACCGGTCAGCACCACGGACGACGGCAACGGAACGACCATGAATCAGGAAGTCACCACGCCGATGGCATCCATGGTCACGGTCACCAATTCCATGGCTCTCGTGCGCGATACCGAACCGAAGACCTTCGCCATGACGAAGCTCGACGTCATGCCGTCGGCATGGGAGAAATATCCGGCCTTCATGATCCAGGCGCGCGGCATCGCCAGCGCTCCCCTGACGCAGACGACGGTATCGGCGCAGACGGCCTGGTATCAGAACATCGGCCTGGCCATGCTCTATCAGCTCTCCGACAACCACGGCATCGGTCTGGAATTCGGCAGCGAGACGTTCCCGCAGGTCTTCGAGGGCAGCAGGGCGAGTGGCCAGATCATCCGCTACGAACAGCAGCCCGCTTCCATGTGGGCAGGCATCTTCTACCGCTACCGCATGGCGCAGCCGGGCGGATCGGTCGCACCGTTCGGCCAGATCCTTGCCGGAGGCACGAAGTTCGGCCCGCTCGGCCGGGCTACCGTTGGGCTCGAATACACGCCGGTAGGCCCTCTGTCGTTCCTGGTCGGCGTCGAAGGCACCATGATGGGATATCAGTTCCAGAACAAGTGGTTCTCCTCCTCGAAACTCGGCCTAACCTACGGCGTAGCAGTACGCTTCTGAACAACGCACACATCAACCCGACGATCATGACACCTGTACGCACCCTGTTCATCCTCGTTCTCCTGACGGCCCTGGCCCTCTGGCTCGCGAGTTGCACGTCTCCACTGGATGCCGATGCGCCACGGAAAATCACACCCGTGACGCCGGCCGCCAAGGTCACGCCCATTTCCGTGTCGGCAGACTTCACCAACGCCAAAAGCTCCTACCGGATCAAGGGCCTGCCGATCTTCAAGGTCGACACCACGACGTCGCCTGCCACGGTCTGGATGGACGTCACGATGGAGCAGCAGAACGCCCCGGACAACAAACCCCTCATCGAGTCCTTCAGGATCCAGGCGGATTCCGTCCCGGGCGAAGGCTATCAGAAGAACCTCCAGGGCAACGAGATGTCCCTGCTCCTGAACCTCCAGAGCGGGCCGTTCACGACCAACGCCACATCGTCGAATGCCGGTTGGGTCCTGGTGTCCGAACCACAGCGCCAGCCCGGCGAGCCCCGCCGTATCACGATCAGCGTCTACGTGCTGGCCAACAAGGACAGCTTCTGGCCCGCGGAAAAGCAGGAACAGGTCTTCGGATTGTTCGAGCTGGTATTGTAACTGAATATGCAATAACGGTATTTTGTCTCCGGTTGTCATCGTCGAGATTGTTTCTCAATACATCCGGAGCAGTTCCATGCGAACGTCTTCATCGTGGCGGCTCCTACTGCTGACGCTCTTCCTTTCCATCAGCAGTTACGCCCTGCAGGCGGCAGCCCCCCGTACCCCCCTCGAGTTCAATGCGATCGTCGACGGGGCCCCGGGACACCAGGTTGTCCTCCTGAAATGGTTCGCTCACCCAGAAGGTGATCGTCCCACGGTATTCGACATCTACCAGGCCAGCGGCGAAACGGAAGTCCTCGCCAACTTCACGAAGGTCGGTTCCGTCGAAGCCGATCCCCAGCATCCCTTCCCGGAGCGGGAATACATCACCTATCTCGTCACGGACCTCGAGCCCGGCACCTATACCTTCTTCGTGAAGGCGGGTAACGCCGATGGCTTCAGTGAACGTACGCGGATTCGCGTCGTCGTTCTCAAGGAAGCCGGCGCTACCCTCGAATTCGTGACCGAGCCCGTCAAGACCGGTGTCGTCGGTACCGCATACCGATATCCGGCCAGGGCCACGGGTGGCCTCAACCAGGCAATCACCTATTCCCTGGTCCACGGACCCGATGGCATGACCATCGACGCCCGTACGGGTGTCATCGAATGGATGCCGTCGGCCGCAGGTCGTTTCGAAGTCAAGATCCGCGCGACCATCGGCGCCAATGGCGTCGTGACGGCCGAAGCGTTCCAGAGCTTCGTCATCGAAGTGAAAGGCCGCGACGACGATCCGAATCGCGAGTGTGCGGCCGTCGTCGGCAAGGCACTCTTCGACGACGTGAATACCGTCGTCATGGATGGTACGGTCACGGCATTCCGCCGCGACTCCGTCCGCGGAGACCGCGATACGGTGTGGCGCGAAGTGTGGAAACCCGTCGCAACGGCCCCGATCCAGCAGAGCAACTTCTATCTCAAGCTTCGTGCGGGCGACTACAAGTTCCTCGCCGAAGGCAAGAGCTTCAATCGCGAATGGTATGAAGACGTCGTCGAACTCGGCGATGCGAAGGTCGTGACCCTGACGTGCGAGTCCACCCTGGACCTCATCATGCACCTCACGGCCAAGCCGGCACCGAAGATCCATGTCGTGGAAGGCCGCGTCACGGATGCGGAAACGGGTGCAGGACTGCGCGCCGTGGTGACCTTCGAAGCACGTACCCGTGACAACGTCGATCGCCGCTGGCTCTCCGTCCGCGTCGAAACCAATGCCGAGGGCAACTTCCGCGTCGAACTGCCCGAAGGCATCGGCTTCATCGCCTTCGCACGCGCCGCCAAGACGCGCGACGGCGCGAATACCGACCTCTACCTGACGGAATGGTGGCAGGAAACGCACGATGCCACCCAGGCAACGGTCATCACACTCACGGAAAACAAGGGTGATTTGAACTTCACCCTCGACAAGCGCCCGACCTACGAGAACGGCTTCGGCGGCACGCTCAAGGTCGAAGCCACGGGTGAAGGAACTCCGGGCAAGGTGACGGCATTCCTGCTCATCGCACGCGGCAACGACGATGAACGCCACAGGGTTCCCGTAGCGTCCGTGGAAACGGACAGCCTCGGCAACTACCACTTCGACAATCTCACACCGGGTGTCTACCTCGTCTTCGGCGCACCGAGTCAGCGTCCGAACGTACCCGGCTGGTACGTGATGGGCGCAACGGCGGCCAAGTCGTGGAAGGATGCCACGCGTATCGAAGTCGGAGAAGTGATGCTCACGGTCCAGCATGACATCCTCCTCCGTACGGGCAACACCGAACGCGGTCGTGGCCACGCTCGCGGCAGGGTCTTCGATCGTCGTGACGGCGGCATCGTCGTCAAGGACGATCGCACGGAAGGCATGGGCGGTCTGGCCGGCGCCCTTCTCATCGCCACCGATAGCGAAGGCACGATCGTCGACTTCTCCATGTCGGCCAACGAAGGCGGATACGAAATGACGACGCTGTCGGCCGGAACGATCACGCTGACGGTGGACCGCTTCGGCTTCGAACCGGGAACGCAGACCATCGACGTCGCAGAAGGCGGCGATGTCTCGGCGGACTTCGGTCTCGCCGGTACGACGACGGGCGTCGATAATCCGACCGATCCCGTAGCCGCCGGCTACGTACTCTATCCCAACCCCGCGAACACATCGGCGACGTTCTCCTTCCCGTCCATCCAGGGCAAGGCGAACATCCGTATCGTATCGATGACAGGCATGGTTCTGGCGACGCAATCCGTTGACGTTCTCCCGGGCACATCGTCCGTAACGCTCGACACGTCGAACCTGCCGATAGGCATGATGCTCGTGCAGATTTCCAACGGCACCCGCGGTGCCACTCTCCCATTGGTCATCTCACGCTGATTCGGCGAACATGAGCATCCGAAGGCCCGTCCGCATCATGCAGACGGGCCTTTGTTTATTTTCAGACATGAGACCATCGCCCGTCAGCCTCGCCCTCCGGATCCTCCTTCTGATCATGGCCTCCATGGGCACCGCCGCCCAGCCGATCAGCACACCGACCGGATATCGTCAGCAGCCGTTCGACGTGATTTCCTATACGCTCGATGCCACGATCGCCGAGCCGTCCACGCGGATGATCAGGGCCACCGTCGTGATACGGGTGGCATGGACAGTCGCGGCAACGGACGCTTCCTTTCCCGTACATCTGCGCGACCTGACGATCGATTCCGCCCGTCTCGACGGTACGAGACTGCAGGTCGTGGACGAGGGACAGCCTGCGGACGCGACCTATCATCATCGTATCGTGCTGAATCGCACGACCGCCCCGGGCGATACCCTCGACATCGTCGTCGACTACTCGGGCACGATGACCGCGGAACCCGGTACATCGCCCTGGGGCGGTGTGCACTATCAGGACAACGTCCTGTATGCGATGGGCGTCGGCTTCAGCGCCAACTACGTCTCCACCACGCAGCACTGGCTCGCGTGCTACGACCATCCTTCGGACAAGGCCACCTTCGACGCCACGTTTCGGGTTCCGCGATCGATGGTCGCGGCATCCGTCGGACGTCATACGGATGTCGATTCCTCCGGCCCTCTCTCCGTCTGGCACTGGAAGGAAGATCATCCTGCGGCGACCTATCTCCTGACGTTCGCGGTAGGCCCGTTCGCGAAGCTCGATCTCGGCACCGTCGACGACATTCCGCAGGTGGCCTACGTCCTGCGTCGCGATACGATGCGATCGAAGGTCTCGTACGGCCTCGTCCCGCGCATGACGGCGACGTTCGCACGGCGCTTCGTCCCCTATCCGTTCGACAAGGTGGGCTACGTCAACACGCAGCTCGGCGCGATGGAACACCAGACGCTCATCAGCTTCCCCGTCGTGATCGCACAACGTCAGGATACCGTCAACAGCACGGCAGCGCACGAGCTCGCCCATCAGTGGTTCGGCGACTACGTGTCCCCACAGGATTTCAGGCATGCGTGGCTGACGGAAAGCTTCGCCACCTTCTGCGAGGCGCTGTGGTCCGAGGAACTGTCCGGTCGCGACGAATATCTCAGGGTCATGGAAGACAAGGCCCGTCAGTACATCCGTACCATCGCGCCGGGCGAAGGCATCTTCCCGCTCTACGACTTCCCCCGGCAGGCACCGTCATCCAACTATCCGCAGACGATCTATCAGAAAGGCGCCGTCGTCGTGGGAATGCTCCGTGCGATTCTCGGTGACTCGATCTTCTTCGACGGCATGAGAACCTATCTGCGACGCCATGCCTACGGCAACGCCACGTCGGACGACATGCGCAACGTTCTCGAAGAAGTCAGCGGACGCGACTTGTCGGAGTACTGGAATGACTGGATCCTCGGAATGGGTTGGCCACGCATCACGACGACGTTGATCCAGGAAACGGATCGCTGGCGCGTACGCGTCAGCCATATCGCGACCGATGCCCTGTGGCCGGACTTCCATACCCTTCCCCTGAACGTGACGTACAGGAACTGCCTCGATCCCAATGCGGGCGCAGATTGCACGGTCGACACCGTCTTCACGATGGATCGCGATATCGAGTTCTTCGTACAGGATCCGTCGACGCTCCGCATCAACAGCGGCACGAAGTGCCGCAGCCTCGTCGAGGTGGCCACCGTCACGAGCATCGGCATGGAAGAACGTGGCGGCACGGCCTCGCACGATACGATGACGCTGGCTCCCAATCCCGTTCACGACGATATCGTCGTTCGAAGGTCGACGACGAAGCCCGCGTCCGCAGCCGTCATCGAAATCGTCGACATGAACGGACGCATCGTACAGTCCACGACGATCGGTGCAGGCCAGGAACGAACGCGGCTGACGACCACGGGGCTGCCAGCCGGTTCCTATATCGTTCGGATGAGCGTGGACGGGAAGGCGGTCCTGTCCGCACCGTTCACACGTTCATTCTGATCCAGCGTCCGATATCGCGGAAGGTCGGCTTCTTGCCGTAGGACAGGATGCCGATACGATAGATGCGGGAAGCCAGCCACACCGCGCCGAAGAACGTACCGATCATCAGTACTATGGAGGCGAGGATCTGCCATAGCGGTACGTCCGTCGCCGCCACGCGCACCGTCATCAGGATCGGCGAGAACAGCGGTATGAGGGAAAGGACGACGGCCAGGGTACCGTTCGGAGATGCGATCACGTTACCGATGAACAGCATGGTCAGGATGACGGGGAACGTCACGGGGAACGTCAGTTGATTCGCATCGGCTTCCTGATCCACCGCCGAGCCGACGGCGGCGAAGAGCGTCGCATAGATGAAGTATCCGCACAGGAAGTAGAAGACGAAGAGAACGAGGCTCGGCAACGAGAGCGCGGGAATGCTCGTGATCTTCGTGAACATGGCCGCCTTGTCGGCACCAGGCCCGCCCGACATCGCCGCCATGGCCTGCGGGTCGACGGTCGCACCACTGCTGCCGATCAGCAGACCGATGATCATCATCGCACCGGAACCCAGCACGATCCACATCACGAGCTGCGTCAGGCCCACAAGACCGATGCCCACGACCTTGCCCATCATGATGTGATAGGGTCTGGCCGACGAAGCCAGCACTTCGACGATGCGATTCGCCTTCTCGTCCACCACGCCCCGCATCACCATCGTGCCATAGAGGAAGATCAGGATGTAGATGATGAAGCCTGCCGCATATCCCACTGCTGCGGACACGGTGCTGGCATCCTCCTCCACACCCTTGTCCGTGATCTTCAGTGCCGAGATCTCCACGCCCTGCTGCACCAGTCGTATCACCGACGTATCCGCACCCGCGCGTTCGAGGCGGGCATCGACGACGAAGGGCTCGATGGATTCGCGTACGTTCTGTTCGAAGGAGATGCCCGAACCACCGCGTGAATACATCGTCACGCGGCCCTTGTCCAGAATATCGGCCGGAATGATGACGTAGGCCTGGAGTTCTTCCTTGCGGACGGCTTCGGCCAGATCCTGTTCGCTGCGTTGTCCGCCCGTGGTGAACAGCGCCGTATCCGACGCGACGATGGACGCACCCAGACGCCCCGTACGATCCAGCACCGCCACCTTGCCATTGGCGCCATCGCCTGCGAGCATCATCGCCAACGCGGGAATCAGGACGAGCAGGGACATCGCCAGCGGGCCGAGCAAGGTACTGAGGATGAACCATTTGCTCCGGACGCGGGTAAGGTATTCATGAGAGATGATGACGCCGATCTTCGTCGTGGCAGCCGACATATTCCATTCCTTGACAGATGATGATGCCTGTTGGCGCCGGCAAGATAGGCAGGTGCCAGCGGACGAACGGTACGTGCTTCCCGCCTTCGGGATACAGTCGAAACGATTCGGGGCGATGAAACCTTCATCATGGTACCGTTTATCGCAATCCGAACGGACAAAGCTTCGTCCGTTCGGACAAAGCTTCGTATTTTGATGTGCTATTTTCGTTCGGAGAGACCCCAATGAGCAACATCCTGCATGAAAAGCTGAACGCCCAGGTCGATGCCCTGCGTGCGACTCGCTCCTCACTTCTCAAAGAGCACGGCGAAACGGTTCTGGGCTCCGTCACCATCGAGCAGGTTCTCGGCGGTATGCGCGGTGTTCCCGCTCTCGTCTGCGATACGTCGAGCGTATCGGCCGACGAAGGGTTGCGTATCCGTAACATCCCCATCATGGAGCTGACGGACTCCACGCCTGAAGAGACCTTCTGGCTGCTCGTCACCGGCCAACGCGCCACGCCTGCCGAACTCACGGCCCTGCGTGCCGAATTCGCCAAGCACTATGCCGTTCCCCAGTACGTGATCGACACGCTCAAGGCGATGCCCAAGGATTCCCATCCCATGGCCATGCTCGGAGTCGGTCTTCTGGCGATGGAGAAGGAATCGGAATTCCGCGCCGGATACGATCAGGGTGCAGGAAAGGACAAGCTCTGGCAGTTCATGGTCAACGATGCCGTACGCCTCATCGCGTCGATCCCCGGTATCGCTGCCGCCATCTACCGCATCCGCTACAACAAGGGCGACATCATCGCTCCCCTCGCCGGCGAGCAGGATCTCTCGAAGAACTTCGCCCATATGCTGGGTGTGAGCAACGACGAAACGTGGAAGGAACTCGTACGCCTCTATCTCGTGCTCCACAGCGACCACGAAGGCGGTAACGTCAGCGCCATGACGTCCTACGTCGTGAGCTCGGCACTGAGCGATCCCTACTACAGCGTCGCCGCCGCCATGGGCGGTCTTGCAGGCCCCCTCCACGGCCTCGCCAACCAGGAATGTCTCGGCTTCATCATCAGCGTCAAGGAAAAGTTCGGCGGGGTTCCGACGGACGAACAGCTCCGCGACTACACGTGGGAACGCCTCAACAGCGGCCAGGTCATTCCGGGCTACGGCCATGCCGTACTGCGCGTGACGGATCCCCGCTTCTCGGCCTTCCACAAGTTCGCAGAACAGCACAACATCAAGGACGACAACGTCCAGATCGTCCAGAAGATCTACAACATCGTTCCCGGCGTTCTCCGCGAACACGGCAAGGCCAAGAATCCCTGGCCGAACGTGGATGCATACTCCGGCTCGCTGCTCTACGCCTACGGCATGACGGAGTTCGACTTCTATACCGTGATGTTCGGTGTGTCCCGCGCTATCGGCCTCTGCTCGCAGATGGTCGTCAACCGCATGATGGCCGCTCCGATCGTCCGTCCCAAGTCGCTCACCCTCGCCGAGCTGGGCTCGAAGGCATAAGGACCTGCCGGACTCGTTCCGGCCGGTGATACATAGACGTACCTACGGAAATGCCTGCTCCCCCGAGCGGGCTTTTCTGTTCAGGACACAGGATTCTCTACGACGCAATCATCGCATGCATTCTTCGCCGACTTCCATCGCAGTATCGTCCGCATCATCCACGGCACCGGTATACGGCATGCGCATGACGCATCCTGCAGTGGACACTGACGTCGTTTACGTTGCTGTTCGTCGTGGCTGGAAAAAGGCGGCTGGCGTGGCGCCGATGATTCCCTGTGAAGCCGGGAACCTTGTATCTTTGCCGCTCGGAGGACGGGGAGGTGAAGTGGACTCTACTGGATTCGAACCAGTGACCTTTACGATGTCAACGTAACGCTCTAACCAACTGAGCTAAGAGTCCGTCATCGAGAATGGCAAAGTTAACAAGGTTTGGTCCTCAAAAACAACAACGAAAACAACGAACATTCAGTTATTCATCGCAACAACCTTTAAAGGGAACGTATGATCCTCTCGGTGATCCTCGGACTCGGTGTGCTCTCGCTACTTGTGGCGGCATTCTACCGCCAGCGCGTGCTTGCTGTAAAGATCGAGGACGGCGCTGCTTCGGCGGATGAAGTGACACGTCTGACGGAGATTTCTTCGGCCATCGCCGAAGGCGCAATGGCATTTCTGAGCCGTGAATATCGTGTGCTCGGCATCTTCATGGCATTGTTTGCCGTCATCATCGCCTTTACGGTACAGGACGGTCTGTACACGGCCGGTGCATTCCTCATCGGAGCGTTGATCTCCGTGATCAGCGGCTTCATCGGCATGCGCATCGCCACGAAGGGGAACGTCCGTACCGCTGCCGCGGCACGCATATCGTTGCCGAAGGCATTTTCGGTAGCCTTCGAATCCGGCATCGTCATGGGCTTCGGCCTTACGGGGCTCGCCGTCATCGGCCTCGGCCTCGTGTGGCTCGGCATCGTCAACATCCTGCCGGGAGTCGAACCGCACATCCAGATGGAAATTCTCTCCGGCTTCGGCCTGGGTGGTTCCGCCGTCGCTCTCTTCGGCCGTGTCGGTGGTGGCATCTACACGAAGGCTGCCGACGTCGGCGCCGACCTCGTCGGTAAGGTCGAGGCAGGCATTCCCGAAGACGATCCGCGTAACCCCGCCGTCATCGCCGACAACGTGGGCGACAACGTCGGCGACATCGCGGGCATGGGTGCCGACCTCTTCGGATCCGTTGCCGAATCCACGTGTGCGGCCCTGGTCATCGGTGCCGTGGCCTTCGCCACACTCGATGAAAGCATCCGCCTCCAGGCACTGCTCTTCCCGATGCTCGTCAACGGTATCGGCATCGTCGCTTCGATCATTTCCCTCTTCTTCGTACGACCCAAGTCGGAAGAGAAGGTCGAAGGCGCACTCAAGATGGCCCTCATCGTATCGACGCTGCTCATGCTCGTCGGCCTCTACCCGGTCACGATGAGCATGCTGCCCGCCACGTTCGCCATCGGCGACGTCACGTCGTCCAACACGGGCGTCTTCATCGCACTGGCCGCCGGCCTCATCGCAGGTCTCGCCATCGGTCTCATCACGGAATTCTATACGTCGCACCGCTACTCGCCCGTGCGTCAGGTAGCGGATGCATCGAAGACCGGTGCCGCGACGAACATCATCTACGGTCTGGCTCTCGGCTATAACTCCGCCGTCCTGCCGATGCTCCTCATCGCCATCTCCGTCGTCATCGGCTATTCGTTCGCCGGTATGTACGGTATCGCACTGACGGCCATCGGTATGCTCGGCACCATCGCCGTCGGTCTCACCATCGACGCCTATGGCCCGACGTCCGACAACGCCGGTGGTATCGCCGAAATGGCCGAAATGGGCAAGGACATCCGCAAGCGCACGGACGCACTCGACGCCGCAGGCAACACGACGGCCGCCATCGGCAAGGGCTTCGCCATCGGTTCGGCAGCGCTCACGTCACTCGCGCTCACCAGCGCATTCATCACGCGTGCCCGTACGGTCGATCCGACGTTCACGGTCATCGACCTTCTCTCGCCTACCGTTCTCGCCGGCCTCCTCGTCGGTGGTGCCCTGCCCTTCGCCTTCTCGGCAATGACAATGAAGAGCGTCGGCAAGGCCGCCTTCGACATGATCGAGGAAGTACGTCGTCAGTTCCGTACCATCCCCGGCCTCATGGAAGGCAAGGGACGCCCGGAATACGGCAAGTGCGTCGACATTTCGACCAAGGCATCGATCCGCGAGATGATCGCCCCCGGTCTCCTCGTCATCCTCACTCCCCTCGTCGTCGGCTTCCTCTTCGGCGTACAGATGCTCGCCGGCCTGCTCATCGGCGCCCTCGTCGTCGGCGTCATGCTGGCCATCTCCATGGCCAACTCCGGTGGTGCATGGGACAACGCCAAGAAGTACATCGAAACCGGCGTACTCGGTGGCAAGGGTTCGGACACGCACAAGGCCGCTGTCGTCGGCGACACGGTCGGCGATCCCTTCAAGGATACCTCGGGTCCGTCGCTCAACATCCTCATCAAGCTCATGGCCATCATCTCCCTCGTCTTCGCCCAGGCCTTCGCCCAGAACGGCGGCATCCTGCTCAAGATGTTCAAGTGAGGTAGTCTGAGTTCAAGTCGCTATGGACCTGAACCCTCTGATTAACGATCTGATATCTTACGACAGATCATACGAGAGCCCGATATGCGAATGCATGTCGGGCTTTTTCGTTGCGAGTGCCGTAGACAGGGTTCGAGTCCTGCCAGGACTCGAATCACGGTGACATCGTTCGTGGATGTCGACCGACACGTACGTCGAGAGCCCCCTTCACCACCACGACATGTCATGACGGAAACATGTCATACCTTGGGATAGTATCGTACGGCAACGATGGGCGCACTACACCCCGCTTCCTCCGATCGTCCGATAGAACCTCATTCAATCAAGGAATCTCGACACGGAAGGTATGGCAACATGATCTATCGTCACCAGTTCGGCATTCACTGCTGCCTCCTCCTGTCGCTGCTACTGTCCACTTCGTGTGATGGAGGGGCGAGTGTCCGGGAGCGGGAGAAGGCACATACGCGTGAAGGAATGTCAGATGGGCAACCAAAACTCGTACGAACGCGAGGCTCGGACCAGTACTCCAACGTCTACTGCGCATTGGAAGACAAGGCAGGCAATCTCTGGTTCGGTACGACGAAGGAAGGAGTCTATCGATACGACGGAAGGAGCTTCACGCAGTTCACCATGAAGAATGGTCTGAACAGCGATACCGTACTGTCCATCATGGAGGATGGGGCCGGCAACGTCTGGTTCGGCACCGCAGACGGGCTGTCACGCTACGATGGGAAGACCATCAGCCGCATCCCGCTCGTCGTACCCCATACCGGCTACCTCCAGCCCTCCGGTTCGTCGATCGATACACCTCCCGCGAAGAACATGGTATGGAGCATGATGCGGGACAGGAACGGACAGCTCTGGTTCGGTACGACCGATGGCGTCTATCGCTACGACGGCACCTCATTCGATCGCTTCCTGGACGATGCCCGCATCGTCAACAAGGATGACCTGCATCTCAGGATGGTCGACTGCATGATCGAGGACGCAGGCGGTAATATCTGGTTCGCATCGGGAATGCTGCCTGGAATGGAAGGTATCATTCGTTACGATCCGGCAACCGGCATCATGACCCGCTTCAAGCCCGGTGGCGAAGGATGGATACGTCGCATGGTATTCGACGGGAAGGGTCATCTGTGGATCGGCACGAGACATCGCGGAGCGTGGCGATACGACGGGCATACGTTCATGCAGGAGAAAGACGGGCTCGGCTGTCCCCAGATCATGGACCGCGCAGGCAACATCTGGTTCGGCGGCAGCGAGAACAAGGACGGCTACAGCTCCGACAACGGCATATGGCGTTTCGATGGAAGATCCTACACCAACTTCACCACGAAGGACGGCCTCGGGAACTACGGAACCTGGTGCATGCTGCAGGACAAGGCCGGGCGCGTCTGGGTGGGGACGAGGAACGTCGGGTTGTACCGTTACGACGGGAACCGTTTCATCGGACTATCGGAGTAGACGGCTGCCACGTCTCAGATGCCTCCGTGTTCATACCATCCTTTCGTTCGGTTCACGATCGCGACGACGAAGAGCATGATCGGAACTTCTACCAGCACACCTACGACAGTTGCGAGTGCCGCGCCCGATGTGATCCCGAACATGCTGATCGCAGCCGCGACGGCCAGCTCGAAGAAGTTCGATGCACCGATGAGACAGGATGGTCCTGCGACGGTATGCGCTTCCCGTACCGACCGATTGAGAAGGTAGGCCAGTGCTGCGACGAAGATGACCTGGATGACGATAGGTACGGCCAGCATTCCGATGATCAGTGGCTGCGCGAGAAATGCGGTCCCCTGGAATGCGAATAACAAGACCAGCGTGGCGAGAAGTGCTGCCGTGGACCATGGCCCCGATCGTCGGAGAACGTTCTCCAGTACTTCCGGCCCCGCCGCTCTCAGCCGTGATCTCCATATCTGGGCGATGACGACCGGTATCAGGATATACAATCCTACCGACAGGAGAAGAGTGCTCCACGGTATCACGATGGAAGAGACGCCCAGGAGCATCCCGACGATGGGCGCGAAGGCCAGAACCATGATCGTATCGTTCAGAGCTACCTGCGTGAGCGTGAACAAGGGATCGCCATCGACCAGTTTACTCCACACGAAGACCATCGCCGTACACGGTGCGGCGGCGAGGAGGACCAGTCCTGCTATGTAGCCATCATGCTCGACGGCAGGGAGATACGGAGCGAATACGATACGGATGAAGAACCATCCGAGAAAGGCCATGGAAAGCGGTTTTACGGCCCAGTTCACGAAGAGAGTGACGGCGATCCCCCTCCAATGACGTCGGACCTCATGAAGTGCTCCGAAATCCACTCTCATGAGCATCGGCACGATCATGACCCAGATCAACAGCCCGACAGGAATGTTGACCCTGGCGACTTCCGCCGAACCCAGGACCTCGAACAGTTCTGGGAATAGCCTGCCAAGTCCGATTCCTGTTCCGATACATGTCAGGACCCACAGGGGAAGATATCGCTCGAAGAAACCGATGGCAGTCGGCCTGTGTTCAACCATGCATACCATCCATCGCTTTGCGGATCGATAGTTCGTCGAGAGAAGCCAGTGGAAGGCTCATGAAGAAGCGAACCCTGTTCATGATCTGATTGAAGATGTCGTCGAACATGACCATCTTCTCGGTGTCGGTCCCGTGCACTGCGGCAGGGTCTTCGAATCCCCAATGGAACGTCATGGGTGTACCGGGCCATATCGGACATACCTCGCCACCGGCACGATCGCATACCGTGATGATGAAGTCCATTGCGGGTGCTCCAGGCAGGGCGAATTCGTCCCAGCCCTTGCTCCGAAGGCTTTCCGTAGGGTATCCCAATGTCCTGCAGAGCTCGAGGGCGAAGGGATTCACGATGCCTGTCGGATGACTTCCAGCACTGAAGGCCGTGAATCTGTCCTTGCCGATCGTGTTGAATATGGCCTCCGCCATGATGCTTCGAGCGGAGTTGCCGGTGCAGAGAATCAGGACGTTGTAGTGTTCCCCGCCGACGGTATGGGAGTGCGGTATCGTCATCGTTTCCTCACCGGATTCCTGGCGACGGATTGTGCGGATTCCTTCCTCGTGGTCGTCGTCGCTTTCTTCTTCGGAAGATCAATCGTTACCGGACTGCAGACAGGCAGGCATGGCATGCCACCACAACAGTTCTCCGTCAGATAGGCGATGACGTCGTTCATCCTCCCGAACTCGGCGGAATAGTGGAGGTATCGCCCCGAACGACGTACGTTCACCAGACCCGCGATGGAGAGTTCCTTCAGATGGAAGGACAATGACGCCGGAGGTATTCCGATCGAATCGCCGATCGCACCCACGACCAGACCGTCCGGACCAGCTTGTACGAGCAGGCGATACACCGACAGTCTGGTTTCGTGTGCGAGCGCGGTCAGCGCAGCAACGACAGTTTTCGATTCCATGATTCGAATATAATTGAATTATCGAATTCCATGACCATCGAACGATCTTCGTGCGAAGTGATTCGACGTATGCATAGGCACATACGAAGATCGGGCCGGCCGATGGTTGTCCATCGACCGGCCCGATACAGTATGATCTGCCGTCCTATCTCTACTTGTTGGGCGTTTCCACCGTGATGAGTACCGTACGACAGAACAGACGTCCTTCCGGCAGGTTGTTGTCGAACATGTCCGTAGGACCGAAGCCCTTGACACGGTCGCCCGCAGCGGCGAGACGCTTGCCGGTCTCGACGGCGCGCTTCTCGGACAGACGGATGTTGTATTCGGGGCTGCCCGAACGGTCCGTATAGCCTGCCACACTGACGGTCGACGACGGCTTGATACGCGTCTTCACGATGCCGAGGATTTCCTCGTGCTTGGCACTGAAGGCACTCTCGTTGAAGCCGAAGATGATGAGCGTGAAGCGTTCCACGGTCTTGTCAGAACGCGTGAACTGACGCACCGCGATTTCGGGTGAGGCCGCGGTACGGATACGTCCGTCGTTGTCTTCGACTTCGAGTGTGATCTTGAGCGGCTTCTTGATCTTGGGCAACTCCTGCAAGGAACTTTCCACATCGTACTGCAGGGTCTCGGGCGGAGCTCCTTCACCCTTCTGCTCGCTGATGATCTTGTCGCCCTGGCGTACGATGAGTTTCCAGCGCCTGACACCGGCATCGGCCGTGATGTTCGCACCGGCCTTGATCACCGGAGCATTGGTGGTGCGCACGGTATCCGTGAAGTACAGCGGATCGAGAATGGTCTTGTCATCCGATGTGATCTCGACGCGTCGGTTCTCACCCTGGCCATCCGGCGACTTCGGATTCGATGGCAGCGACGGCAGTCCCCTGCCCGTGATCTTGATCCGTCCTTCGTCGATACCCCATACGTTCACGAGGTAGTCCTTCACGGTCTGCGCGCGGTCCTTGGCCAGTGCAGACGCGTTGTGCTCGCGGTCGACATCGGCCGTACAGCCCGTCAGCGTGAGCTTGGCCGCAGGGCGTTGCCGCATGCGCGTGCCCACGATGTTGAGCGTGTGATGGTAGATGGACATCGTGGACAGGCCGTTGACCGACGACTCGTTGAACGATGAAATGGAATCCCTGGGAATCTGCACGTACCGCTCCGGCAGCACGGACGAACTGTCTTCGAAGAAGATGTAGTTCAGTACCGCGTACAGGTTCAACGGAACGACATCCGTGATGTCCACCGTGGAATCGCTGATGGGCAGGTTCTGTGCGTCGAGCAACTGTACCGTCATATTGTTGACGGCGAGCACGGGCTCGGGAGGAGGCGGGGGTGGTGGCGGAGGAGGAGGAGGCGGGGGTGGTGGAACCGGCACGACCCACGTGTTGAACTGGACACCGACGCCGAAGCGCAGCCCGTTCGCCTTCCAGTCCTGGTTCTTCTGCAGATTGGTGAGGCCGATCGTGTAGAGTACTTCCGGCACGATGGACAACGTCCGATCGGCATTGAGCGGAAGCTCGTACCGCAGACCTGCAGTGGCCGCCATCCACATCGATGCGGCATCGGGAATCGTACCCGAATACGACATGCGCGTACGCTGGTCGTTCTCGAACGTGGCGTCGCTCGGTTCGAGGATCCGCTCGCTCTGGTCGAACGACGTCCCCACACCGAGTCCGAGAGTCATGCCACCGATCACGCTCAGATCACCCACGACGGCATACCGCAGGAGCGGCTCGATGGTGACGAGCGTGCGGCGCGTGGAGAGCTGATGTCGGAAGATGCCGTCGATGGCCGTACCGTCGATGTTGATCGTCTCGTGTTCGTCGGTGGTCATGTCACCCGGCAACGTTCCGAGGCCGATGCGGCCCTGTACCGCGAGACGAGGCGACAGGAAGTATTCGCCGAGTGCGGCGATGTTGAGGCCGAGCCCCGTACCGCTGGAATACTCCGGACAGCAGCTCGGAATACCTGGCAGACCGTCGATGGCGACGCTGTGCTTGAGGATGGATACGCCGCCGGCGGCACCGATACTGTATGTCCGATACGGCGTCAGGTCCAGCGTATCCGTCTTCTGCGCATACAGCGGCGTGACGAGCGACAAGGCTGCGGTCGACACGATACCGATGGCGGCTGTCAGCGCCCCGCCGAGCGGGCGCGAAGATCGTAAGCGAAATTTCATTTGCGGATCACCATGCTGCTCGTGAACAATTCGCTTGGCGTCATGAGGACGACGCGATACGTACCGCTGGAGATGGTCGAGACATCGACGCTCACCTCTTGTCTGCCTGGTGCGCGGTCACGCGTATCGAACATGACGATTTCCTTTCCGGCGTTGTCGACGAGATAGAGTCTCGTCATGCCGCGTTCGACGATATCGAGAGCGATCGTGGCGGTCGTACTCGCCGGCATCGGTGCGATCGAGGCGATACCCGCCGCACGCGATTTCTTGATGAGACGCGGAACCCCATCGATGATACAGACGCCCGTGGCCTGGAAGACGCCGGGATACTTTTCGGTCGAGATGGTCGAGGCGCCGACCCACTCCACGGTATCGACGGACATCACCGTGGTATCGGCGTTACCGAGCGTGACGAGGAAGGGAACGTCGGCGAGCGTACCGGCGGAGTCGCGCATGGTACCCGTCACGGTGAGGATGCAGTCGTCACCGTCACGTTCGCACGGGAAGGAGCCCTGATGTACGAGGACCGTCGCATTATAGCGCAGCTTGACGATGAAGTCACGCGGACCGTCGACGACGAGGTTATTGGACGAGATGAGCATGACGGGAATGTTCACCTGTGTACCGACCTCTCCTTCGGTATTCGGTACGGCGACGATGGTGACGCCCGTACGCGGACGATACCAGAAACCGGCATAGCGATGCGAGCCGTCGGCGAGACGTGCGTGACCGATCACACCCTGCCCCATCGTGCCTTGATGATGCAGCGTGCCGTCGGTGGCGTGGACGCTCCCCGAACCGACGACGCTTCGCACCTGCGCGGAGGCACCGATGGCGGAGAGAGCGAGGACGGCCAGACATAGAAGACGTTTCATGGATGGAGTCCTCATTGGAATAGCGTGACGGTGATGACATGCCCGGATGCATCGTAGTCGGCACCCGACAGATTGGTGACGGACATGAGGAGCCGTCCGTCCGTCGCCGTCATTGCCTGTGCGAAGATGCCGTCGGGCAGCGGCGGATTGACGGAAATGGATACACCGAAGTTGTTCCAGCCGCCGTTCCACCACCAGGACTGCACCGTGAAATTCGGCGCCATACCGACACCCATGTCGATCTGTGATACCGAACCGATGGTGGTACCGTCCACACCGAAGCGGAAGGAGCCGTTGATCTCCAGTCTGATGTTCGCGGGAGGATTGTTCGTGCCGATTCCCATGTGGACGGGTGTACCACCGTTGACGCCGGTGATACCGCCGAAGACGATGGCATTGTTGGTATCGACCACGGCGCGCAGTCCGATGGCCGTGGCATTCTGCAGCGTGGCCTGTCCTGCGTCGGCGTAGGCACCGATGAACATGTTGCCGGTTCCGGACTGCAGCGTGCGGCCTGCCGCAAGACCTACGGCGACGTTGTCGTCGCCGGAAGTGAAGTTGGCCAGGGCCTGCTCGCCGACGATGACGTTGCCGTTACCGGTCGTCATCGTAGTCGCCGCGCGATCGCCGGCGACTACGTTGTTGGATCCGGTCTGAAGTGCCGGTGCCACGTAGGCGCCGATGGCGACGTTGTCGTCGCCCGTACGATACTGGTCGAGTGCATGCGAACCGATGACCGTATGATCGTCGCCACCTTGCAGGCGCGGCAACGCGTACTGTCCGATGACCGTGAGGTTGCTCGACGTCACGCTCCGCGACGGTGCGAGCGATGCGACGCCGTTACCGATGATCGTGTTGTTCGATCCCGTACTCAGCGACAGGGCGGTGTTGGTACCGACGATGGTATTGCGCTTGCCGATGTTCGACCAGTTGGCAGCGGTGTTGTATCCGAGGAAGGTATTGTATCCGCTGTTGCGCTGCGTATTCAGTGTCGGACCGATATAGACGTCACCCGAGTCGCTGTGAGCGAGATCCAGCCATTTCTTGTCGCCGAGATAGTAGGACGATGCCGAGTCGAGATAGATACCGCCATTGCGGATCTCCAGACCTCGCGCATATGCCGTTCCGGTGGCCTGGAGGTTGACCGTGAGGGCCGTGGCGTCGTAGTTACCGGGCCCCTTCGCCTCCGACCTGATGCGGGCACCCATGGCTGCGCCGGCGGGTGCGGAGGGCGCATAACGCACGTCGAGGAACATCCGGCCCGAGGCCAGGATGGAATCGGCCGGAGGATTACCGTTGCCGAGCCGAACGTACCGTCCGGGCATCGTCAGTGGACGGTATGGCTTGCCATTCTCGCTGATGTACGCGTTGTTGGCTGCTATCGATGACAACATTCCCTTGTTGACCGCAGGATCGCCGAAAGTGGCCGGACCACCGGCATTACGCATCTGGAAGACACCGTTCAGCAGAAGTGATACGCTCTTGTCCGCGGTGTTGCGGAAGTAGAATTGTCCGACGTAGTTCTGATGGCTGGCACGGTATCCGATCAACGATGAATACTGGCCTTCCTGTGTGAACTTCATGGCGACGGAATTGAGACTGGTCGGCGTGAACGGCGTGTACAACTCGAGCATGTTGATATAGGGATTCGCCATACCGACGGAGGGAGACACGAGTTGCACCCTGGGAACGCCACTCTCCATACTACGATTGGAGATGACGGAACCTACGGGCTCCACAGGAGCCATGGTACCGCTGGCGAAGGTGATGACCTTCGTCGTATCCTCAGTATGATACTGCACGTCGTTCGTATTCACCGTGATACCGCGGATACCGCCATGCGGTGCACGATCGGTGAAGGAGACCTTCAGGCCATACGAAGGACCGAGATCCAGGATCGCCACCGGCGACGTCGTTCCGATACCGAGGCGGTTGTCGGCGGCGCTCCACGTGAAGTCCGCATCGGCTGCGAGCGTCGAATCGTCGGCCCAATAGGTGAGTGCATTCGTGAGGCCCGATCCATACAGATAGTTCCGTGCCTGCCACGATACATCCGTACCGTTGCTGACCAGCCACTTGCCCGCATGCCCGGCCTGCGAAGGCAGAAGCCCCGTCCGTGCAGCCAGCGCCGTCGACGCGGCCGTACCACCATGCGCGACATCGACGATGCCCGTCGTCGGTACACTGTTGATGATGGAGAGGATGGTGTTACCGGACGTGGGGGCGATGGTGGGATTCGGATACGTTCCCGCAAGCACGCCACCGGCGCTTCCACCGGGCTCGATGCCACGCAGGAGAACGTTCTGTGCGGACGTCACACGACCTGCACGATCGAGCGTAAGACGTACGCTGTGCGTACTGTCGCCGTAGACACCGGTCGTGACTCCTGTCGGCGACATCTTCTGCGACGTGACGTTGGCATCGGCGAGCTTCGACGTCGTCACCGAACCAGGTGCGAGTTTGTTCGTCGTCACGTCGCCGTCGGCGAGCTTCGACGTCGTCACCGAACTGTCGGCGAGCTTCGGCGTCGTCACGTTCCCGTCGGCAATCTTCGGCGTCGTCACGTTCCCGTCGGCAATCTTCGGCGTCGTCACGTTCCCGTCGGCAAGCTTCGGCGTCGTCACGTTCCCGTCGGCGAGCTTCGGCGTCGTCACGGCGAGCGGAGCGATCTGCGGATCGGGATACGTTCCCGTGAGATCGCCACCGGCAGGACCGCCAGGCTGAACGCCGCGGATGAGGATGTTCTGCGCGTCGGTGACACGACCCGCACGGTCGAGAGTCACGTGCACGGCATGCGTGCTGTCACCATACGTACCCGGCGTAACGCCCGTAGGAGCGATCGCCGCATTCGTCACGGCATCGTCCGCGAACTTCGGCGTCGTCACGTTCCCGTCGGCAATCTTCGGCGTCGTCACGCTACCATCCGCGAGCTTTCCTGTCGTAATCGCACTGTCGCGAATGGAAGGATTCGGATACGTTCCCGCCAGATCGCCACCGGCCGAACCTCCCGGTTCTACCGAACGGATGAGTACGGATTGCACATCCGTGATACGACCGGCCTGATCCACCACGATACGCGGTGAATGCGTACTGTCACCGTACGTACCAGGCACGACACCCGTCGGCGACATCTTCTGCGTCGTGACGTTGGCATCGGTGATCTTCGGCGTCGTCACACTCCCATCGGCGATCTTCGGCGGCGTCGCAGCGCCATCGGCAAGCTTCGGCGTCGTTACGGCACTGTCGGCAAGTTTCGCGGTCGTGACGTTGGCATCGGCGATCTTCGACGTCGTCACCGCACCATCGATGAGCTTCGGTGTCGTTACGGCGCCATCGGCAAGTTTCACGGTCGTCACAGCGCCGTCTGCAATCTTCGGCGTCGTTACCGATCCATCGGCAAGCTTCGGTGTCGTCACGTTACCATCGGCGATACGCTGCGTGACGACCGTGTTGTCGCGGATATCGGGATCGGGATAGGTTCCGGTGAGGTCGCCGCTGGCAGGACCACCGGGCTGTACGCCGGTGATGGTCGTCGTGGTGATTGCCGTGATACGACCGGCACGGTCGACGGTCACGACGGGTGTTTCCGTATACAGACCGTATGCTCCCGGCACTGCGCCGGTAGGCGACATCTTCTGCGTCGTCACCGTACTGTCGGCAAGAACACTGTCCACGACGGCAACGTCCTGGATCTTCTGCGTCGTCACCGCGCCATCGGCAAGTTTGGCAGTCGTCACCGCGCCATCCTGGAGCACGATCGTCGTCACCGACCCATCGGCAAGTTTGGCAGTCGTCACCGCGCCATCCCGGATCTTCACCGTCGTGGCCGCACCGTCACGAATGGCGGGGTTCGGATAGGTACCGTCGAGGTCGCCACCAGCGGCGCCACCCGGCACCGTCGTGCGGATCGTACGATTCACGGCCGACGTCACACGACCGGTGGCATCGACGTCCATGCGGACAGCCTGCGTTTCCGATCCATACGTTCCCGCAGTTACGCCCGTCGACGTGAGCTTGTCCGTCGTGATGGAGTTATCGGCGATACGGTCCGTCGTGATCGCATCGTCGGCGAGTTTCATGGTCGTGACACTTCCGTCGGCAAGGTTCGGTGTCGCCACCGATTCATCGGCCAACTTCGGCGTCGTCACCGAGCCGTCCTCAAGCTTCCCTGTCGTCACGGAACCATCGACGAGCTTCGGCGTCGCCACGGCGCCATCGGCGAGTTTCGCAGTCGTGACACTTCCATCGACGAGCTTCGGCGTCGCCACCGCACCATCGGCAAGTTTCACGGTCGTCACGGCGCCGTCGGCAAGCTTCCCTGTCGTCACCGCACCATCGACGAACTTCGCAGTCGTCACGGCGCCGTCGGCGAGTTTCTCTGCCGCCACCGATCCGTCGACGAGCTCCGGCGTCGTCACCGCACCATCGGCAAGATGGGAGGCAGCGATCCCGCCGTCGCGTACTTCGATGGATACCTGTGGACCGGCAGGATTCGTGACGTCGATGGTGGAGCCAGGACTGGTGATGGTGACGAGACGATCGGGGCGGCTCGATACCATGATGGTGTCGCCGCTGGACGTTACCGTCGTGCCGCCTTCGCCGACGATGACGAGGTGTCCGTCACCGCCATTCACCGAACGAACGACGCCTGTCGTCATCGGGCCGACGACGCTTACGCTATCGGCGACATTCGTATGCAGTGCCGTCGGAATGGATACCAGCGCCAGGCGCGGCTCCATCTCGGTACCGCCGTTCACGGCGATGGCCATCCACATCGGACGGTCGAAGATCGCGCCGATCGTCGACTGCGTGCCGAGCATGACGTCGAACACACCGGCGAAAGTCCGCACGGTATGGGTCTCGGTCCACAGCGCCGTACCGCCCGTGGCGGCATCGTAGAGACGGAACGTCACGGCGTGATTGCCTTCGGCCACCGGCCGGCCCCCCGCATCCGTGATCAGTCCTTGATAGTTGAGGATACGTGGGCTCGTCGAAGACTGTGCGAACATAGCCGGCATGGCCATCAGTCCACACCCTGCGGCGACGAGAATCAATCGTTGAAGCTTCTTCATAACGTCGTTACTGGATGATGGTGATGACGATGGGCATGTCGGTATTCTTCGTGTAGTTGTAGACCGCAGGCTGCAGCGCGAACCGTACGGTGCCATTCACCGGCACGTAGGCCCAGCCGGTGAACGTCGTGATCTCCTGAAAGTAGTTGCCGGGATCGGCCCGCAACGTGACTGCGACCGATGCGCCGACCTTCGCCCCGGGTACGGGCACCTCCAGGATGACTTCCTGATTGGCGGTGAAGGCCTGTGGTGTAGTACCGAACGGCAACGTATAGGGGTACTTGATGATGTCTTCGATGACCGTACCATTGGTGCCGATGATGATGTCGCCATTGACGTCGAGTCTGCGCTTGGGCTTGGTGGTACCGATCCCTACGTTGGGATAGCCGGCCCCGCCATTACCACCGAGGACCATACCGGAATCGGTCTGCAGGTTCGCGCGTGCTCCGAGTACCCCACCTCCATGCGACATGGCACCGGTATACGAGTGCAAGGCTCCGATACTCACCATGCTGTCCAGGCCCACACCGGTACCACCGGCATCACGTCCGACGGCGACGTTGGCAGAGGTCGCCGTCGCCCCGTAGCTGACACCCCGGCCAAGGAAGACGTTCGAGTTGCCGGTCGTAAGGTTCATGCCTGCATCCTTCCCGATGAGCACGTTGCGCGATCCCGTCCCTATCTGGGTCCCGGCGGACTGGCCGATCGCGATGTTCAAGCTGTCGGTAGTTCCGATGGCCAGCGTCGAGGCCCCGACGGCCGTCGTCCTCCTCGCCGTCTTCGTCGCCCTCCCCCTCGCCATATAGCCGACGGCAACGTTGTCGTCGGCCGTGACAGGCGACGCAGCCGGCGAACTGTAAAGGGCTCCTTCGCCGATGAGGATGTTATTGGATCCCCCGCTCAGGATCATACCCGCGAGATAGCCGATGCCGATATTATCGTTGCCGACCATCGGAGACAGCGCGTTGAATCCGATACCGATGGTATTGGTATTACCCGGTACCGTTCCGGTGTTTCCACCGAGATACATGTTCGTTCCGCCGGAAACACCGCGCCAGAACTTCATGTTGGAGTAGTCGATGATATAGCCGTGCACGCTGTCGATGATCATGTCACCCTTGCCGACGACCGCCCTTGGGACGCCGTTGCCCACCCTCGTCACCTCGATGTGGACGCCGTTGGCGAAGTTGTTGCCCGGTGCGGTGGAGATACCCTCGATGCGTGCACCGCGCGCCGGTCCCATCGGCGCCGTGCTCGCATAGGCCACGTCGAAGAGATACTTCGAGCGGTCGGACACCGTATCCTCCGAGGCCCAGTTCGTGAATGGCAGGTTGAGCTGTACGTACTGTCCGAACGGATTGAGGGCCTTGAACGGTCCACCGTTCTCGGATGCGAGGACCTTCCGGCTCGTACTGTCGAAGTAGATCACCGAAGAACCGGACGTAGGTGTGATGAAGGCATCCTGTGCGGATCCTATCATCGACAGCGTACCGTTATGCTCGATCGACGTCGGCGCATCGTTGTGCGACGAGAAGATGAACTGTCCCGGACCGTTCGTCGATGCGGCACGATAGCTGATGCGACCTGCATACTGCCCGTCCTGTGTGAAGGACAGGCGCGTTTCCATTCGGGGATTACCGGAATTGGCGCTGTAGAGTTCGAGATGCGCTTCACTGCCCGCGAGCGCCGAAACGGGCTGGCCGTTTCTCACCACCGTGTACCTGCCTTCACCGGAAGGGTTGGTACGTATGATCATATTCTGGGTGGTACCCGCGCCGTTGTTCGCCTCGATGCTATGATCCGCTCCCGGTATGGTCGTCAGACGCATTTCATTCGGATACGTGCCGATCGATGACGAATACGGTCCACTGGACTGGACGGCGAGCTGCTGTCCCGACAGATCGGCGAAGTTGAGCGTCGCGTCCGTGCGCTGCGTACCGATACCCATGGTGTTGAGCACGGGATCGATGAACCAGTTGTCGGCTTTCAAGGTGCGTGCCGCCATGTAGATGGCGACCCTGTTGGCGGTGCCGCGACCGAACGCCGCATTGATGCCCGACCACGATGCATTGGTACCATCGGTACGCAGGAAGGTCTCGTCGGCCGTTTGCGTCGGCAGCAGGGCCGTACGCGCACCGAGGATCGTCGCCGCACCCGTACCCCCATGAGCGATGTCGATCAGCGATGTCGTGGATGCGTTGTTGATGACGTTGGCGATGGTATTGCCGGAAGTGGCAGCGAAGGTCGGAGCGGAATAGGTTCCCGTAAGCACGCCACCGGCAGGACCACCCGGCGGTACGCCGCGTGCAAGGACGTTCTGCGCCTGCGTTACACGGCCACTGGCCTCCACCGTAAGCGATGCGACATACGTCGAATCACCGTAGGTGCCGACGCTGACACCGGTCGGCGACATTTTCTGTGAGGTCACTGCATCGTCGGCAAGCTTCGCCGTCGTCACGTTAGCATCCGCGAGCTTCGCCGTCGTCACGTTGCCGTCCGCGAGCTTCACGGTCGTCACATTGACGTCCGCGAGCTTCGACGTCGTCACGTTGCCGTCCGCGACCTTCACGGTCGTCACGGCACTGTCGGCGAGTTTCACCGTCGTCACGTTGCCGTCGGCAAGCTTCGGCGTCGTCACGCTGCCATCGGCGAGCTTGATCGTGGTGACGGCACCCGGTGCGATCGACGGATTCGGATACGTACCGGAGAGATCACCGCCGGCGGGACCACCGGGTTCGACGTTCGTGATGAGAACATCCTGAGCCGTCGTCGTACGTCCGGCACGATCGATCGTCAGTCGTGCCACGTGACTGGAATCACCATAGGTACCGGCGGTACCCGTGGGCGACATTTTCTGTGAGGTCACGGCACCGGACGCGAGCGCCGGCGTCGTGACGTTGGCATCGGCGAGCTTCGACGTCGTCACTGCACTGTCGGCGAGCTTCGACGTCACCACGGTGGACATGGCTACCTGCGGATCAGGATACGTTCCCGTGAGATCGCCACCGGCAGGGCCACCCGGCGTGACGGTGCGTACGAGCACATCCTGTGCCGTCGTCACGCGTCCTGCGGTATCGACGGTGATCCGTGCGGCGTGCTGTGCATCTCCATAGGCGCCGGACGCGACTCCTGTCGGCGACATCTTCTGCGACGTCACGGCATCGTCGGCGACCTTCGGCGTCGTCACGGAACCATCGGCAAGCTTCGGTGTCGTCACACTGCCATCCGCGAGCTTCGACGTCGTCACATTGACGTCCGCGAGCTTCGACGTCGTCACGTTGCCGTCCGCGAGCTTCGACGTCGTCACATTGACGTCCGCGAGCTTCGACGTCGTCACATTGACGTCCGCGAGCTTCGACGTCGTCACGCTGCCATCGGCAATCTTCGGTGTCGTCACGCTGCCGGCGGCGAGCTTCGCAGTCGTCACCGAACTGTCGGCAAACTTCGATGTCGTAACGGAGCTGTCGGCAAGGCGTGGGTTGGGATAGCTGCCCGTGAGATCGCCGCCGGCTGCATTCCCCGGCTCGACGCCGCGGATATCGACGCTTCTCATCGACGTCACGCGTCCGGCTTCGTCCACGGTGACCAGCTGCGTCTGTGTCGCATTGCCATATGTACCAGGCGCGACGCCGGTGGACGTCATCTTGTCGCTGGTGACGGCGGAATCCTGGATCTTCGATGTCCTCACCGCGCCAGCGGCGAACTTGAGCGTCGTGATCGAACCGTCCTGAAGAGCGAGGGTCGTAACGGCACCGTCGGCGAGCTTGAGGGTCGTCACCGCTCCCGGTGCTATCGCCGGTGTACCGACGCTGCTGTCGGCGATGGCCACCGTCGTGATCGAACCATCGCGCAGCGACGGATTCGGATAGGTACCGGTGAGATCGCCGCCGGCGGGACCGCCAGGTTGCGTACCGGTGATCGTCGCTTCACGTGCCGCTGTGATACGCCCCTTCGTGTCCACCGTGATGACGGCCGACTTCGTCGAATCGCCATACATCCCGGCCGTCACACCCGTCGGCGAGAGCTTGGCCAACGTGATCGACGTGTCCTCCACGATACGTGTCGTGATGGAACCGGGTGCGAGCTTCGCGGTCGTCACACTTCCATCGGCGAGCTTTGCGGTCGTCACGCTTCCATCGGCGAGCTTCGCGGTCGTCACGCTGCCATCGGCGAGCTTCGCGGTCGTCACACTGCCATCGGCGAGCTTCGCGGTCGTCACGCTTCCATCGGCGAGCTTCACGGTCGTCACACTGCCATCGGCGAGCTTCGCGGTCGTCACGCTTCCATCGGCGAGCTTCACGGTCGTCACACTCCCATCGGCAAGCTTGGGCGTCGTCACACTCCCATCGGCAAGCTTCGACGTCGTCACCGACGTATCCGCGAGCTTCGACGTCGTCACGCTTCCATCGGCCAGTTTCACGGTCGTGACGCTTCTATCGGCAATCTTCACGGTCGTGATCGCATTCGCAGCGACGTCGAGGCTGACGTCCGGTCCTGAACCCGACGTCACGGCGACACTATTGTCCGAACTCACGAGCGTCTTCACGCCATCCGGTGTGGAACCGATCCTGATCGTATCACCGGTGCGTACGACGGTGGTACCACCGGAACCGGTCATCGTCACATCGCCTTCACGACCGTTGATCGTTCGCACGATACCCCGTACCGACGGCGACAGTGCATAGGCGGTATCGGCGACCTGGGCATTCATGGCATAGGGAACGGACGTCAACGCAAGACGCTGCTGAAGTTCCGCACCACCGTCGATCGACAGTGCCAGCCAGTATTGTCGGTCGAACGCCATCGTCAATGGCGTACTGATCCCCAGCACGACGTCGAAGACACCCGTGAAGGTGTTCACCGTATGTGTTTCCGACCATACGGCAGTGCCGCCGCTGGCGACGTCGTACAGTGCGAAGGCGACGGTATGGCTTCCCTCCGGTACAGGCTGACCGCCGCCATCCGTCAACAATCCCTGATAGGAAAACGTCCGCGGCTGATTCTGTTGGGCATGGGCGGTTTCACCAACGAGGATGCAAGCGGCGCAGGCGATAGCGAGGGCAAGATTCTTCATGTGCGCTCCCATTTACATCACCGTGATGAAGAAGTCCACCTGCGGCGGATCCGCGGGGGCATTGAACACGTTCTTGAATTCGATGGTCACCACGTCCGCAGCCGAAACCCGTGCAGTGACCATGATGCCATCCGGAAGATCGGCACTCGGCGAAAGCAACACGCGCTGGCCGACCTGGGCCCCCGGTGCGGCAACGTTGACGAGGACATGACCACGTGACACGACGTTCGGAGCGTCGACCGTGGAGGTCTGCCGGAAGATGGATGGTGCGATGACGGAACCTGTGCCGAGTCGCACGGGGCCATTGACATGCAGACGTGCACGCGGACGCGTGACACCGATGCCGACGTTGGTGTTCGACGTAGCGCCGTTCACACCGGCGATACTTCCGAGCACGATGGCATTGTTCGTATCCACCTGCGCCTTCCATCCGATGGCCATCGATCCGGTGAGGTTCGGTGTCGTCGTCGTCGTACGCGCACCGATGAACGTATTGCGATCTCCGCCCGTATGTCCGCTACCGGAGTACGCGCCGAGATAGGTATTCTCCGCACCGAGCAGGAGGTCGACGCCCGCACTGTCTCCGACGGCCGTCGTCGATGTCGCCCTCTGCGCCGTGCGCAGCGCATCGGTACCGAGTGCTACGTAGCTGTTGGCGAATCTCATACCGGCCGCTGCACGTGCACCGATACCGACGCCATCGTTGTGTCCCGTGCTGGATGAAGAGTCACCTCCCGATCCGGCACCGACGAATGTATTGCGTGGACCCGATCCTCTCGGCGAAACGCCGGCACCGATGAGGACCGACGTGACATGGTTCGCCGTACTGTCGAGCGGTGCGATGTCCGTACCGATGGCGATCGCATTGGTCGTCAGCATCGGAGAATTGTTCAGGATGTTCTGCCCGATATAGTTCGTGCCATTGTTTGCCGCCCGTCCACCGACTTTCCGGCCAGCCATGGTATTACCCGTGTTCAACGTCGAGGCGCCAGTCGGCCCGAGACGGATCTGGCCGGGGCTCTGCGTATTGCTGCCTGAGAATACCCTCGAGTTGCCGATGTTCAGCGACGGCAGCGTGGAGCCACCGTAGAAGTACACGTCGCCGCCGTTGATCTGCATCGCGACGGCCCGTCCTGTGCCGGACGGAATGGCCTCGAGCGTCAGGCCCGTGGCATCGACGTCACCCACACCCGTGGAGATGGAATTGATCCCTGCGCTGTAGCCGGCTCCTGCCATGGGCTGGAAGTTGATGTTGAACAGGTAGTTGCTACGGTCCATCACGGTATCGGGTACCGGCGGACCGAGACGCATGTACGTGTCGTTGGTGAAGAGATCGAAGAAGGCCCCACCGTTCTCCGAGATCTGCAGCTTGTTGGTCGTACCGTTCGTACGGAGCATGAATCCACCGGCGACCGGAGCGATCGACGTGTTGGCCGGCGTTCCGGCGAGGATGAGGGCGCCCTGGTTCTCGATCACGTTATAGATCACGTTCAGGCTCATCGTGGTGAACGTTCCGTTGCCCATCGTGGACGATGCGGCATAGTTGAGCGTACCCCAGTACTGGTTGCTTTGGTGGAAACGGATGCGTTGTCCGGCGGTCGGATCGCTGACGTTCGTGCTGTGCAGATCGAGGTGCGCCTGTGCGCGGCCGGCCAGCGTGGAATCCGACGCAGTACCGTAAATACGCAGACGCGGTTCAGCACCCGATGCCATACCGCTGACGCGCATGGTGGGAGAGAACAGGCCGTTCTGCAGATGTCCGTAGGACACCGTAATGGCATCCGACGCCGTCACGAGGCGGGTATGAACATCGTTCGACGAGTAACCGGTCATGGAGCCGCCGCTCGAGCGGAGGGCGAGCTTCGCAGCCTGTCCGTTCACACTGATGGGCGCCTTGAGCAATCGGGCACCCGTACCAATGGACAGATAGCTGCCGGCCGAATCCCATACCGCCGAGGTGGGAGAAACGGACTTCGTCGTCGGCCAGTATGCTGCGACCTGGCCGGTGAAGGCGGCGGATGTACCGACCGTATCGCCGACGCTCTTCCAGAGAACGTCCGTGCCGTTCGTCGACAGGAATTCCCCTGCATGTCCCGCTTGTGCGGGCAGAAGATTGTTGAGTGCGCCTGAACGCGTATTCGCATTCGTACCGCCATGGGCGATGTCGAGGACGGACGACGATGCATTGATCGCCGTGACGATGTTGTTCCCCGCAGTCGTGGCGAGTGCGGGATTCGGATAGGTACCCGCAAGATCGCCACCGGCAGGGCCCCCGGGCTCGACTCCACGGATCGTGACGTTCTGTGCCTGCGTGATCCTTCCCGCGCGATCGATGGTCACCTGACCGGTACGAAGGCTGTCGCCATAGGTACCCGATAGCACGCCGGTGGGCAACATCTTCTGTGATGTCACGGCGTCGTCAGCAAGAATAGGTGTGGTAACGCTGCTGTCCCGAAGCTTCGCAGTCATCACGCTGCCATCGGCCAGCTTCGCAGTCGTCACACTGCCATCGGCAAGCTTCGCAGTCGTCACACTGCCATCGGCAAGCTTCGCAGTCGTCACGCTGCCGTCGGCAAGCTTCGCAGTCGTCACGCTGCCATCGGCAAGCTTCGCAGCCGTCACGGCTCCATCGGCGATGTCGGGTGTACCGACGATACCGTCACGGAGTTGCGGATTGGGATAGGTGCTCGTCAGATCACCACCGGCAGGACCGCCGGGTTCCACCGAACGGATGAGCACGGGCTGCGCCGATGTGATACGCCCCGTGGCATCGACGGCGATGTGGCCGACGTGTGTGCTGTCACCGTACGTCGATGGTACGACGCCCGTGGGCGACAACTTCTGCGAGGTCACGGCATCGTCCTGGATCTTCTGCGTCGTCACGCTGCCGGGCGCAAGTTTCGATGCGGTCACACTACCGTTCGCGAGCTTCGCAGTCGTCACCGCATTCGGTGCGATCTGCGGATTCGGGTACGTACCCGTGAGATCGCCACCGGCAGGACCACCGGGCTCGACGTTCGTGATGAGCACGGGTTGGGCCGACGTGATGCGGCCGGAACGATCGACGGTGATGCGGGCAACGTGTGTGGAATCGGCGTAGGTGCCCGGAACGACGCCCGTCGGTGCCATCTTCGGCGTCGTCACGGCGCCGTCGGCGATCTTCGGTGTGGTCACCGAACCGTCGGCGAGTTTCGGTGTGGTCACCGAACTGTCGGCGAGTTTTTCGGTCGTCACGGCACCATCGGCAATCTTCGACGTCGTGACGTTTCCGTCGGCAATCTTCGACGTCGTGGCGTTTCCGTCGGCAATCTTCGGCGTCGTGACATTTCCATCGGCAATCTTCGGCATCGTTACCGAACTGTCGGCAAGCTTCGTTGTCGTTACATTTCCGTCGGCAAGCTTCGCTGTCGTCACGGCACCGTCGGCAAGCTTCGACGTCGTGATGGCACCAGGTGCGATCTGCGGATTCGGATACGTGCCGGCGAGGTCACCACCGGCAGGACCTCCCGGCGTAACGCCGCGGATCGTGAGCGTATCGACGCGCGTGATGCGGCCCGAGGCATCGACCGTGAGCCGGCGTACCTGCATGGAATCCGTATATGCTCCTGCGATCACACCGCTAGGCGACATCTTCCTCGACGTCACGGTATTGTCGGCGATCTTCACCGTCGTCACGGCTCCGTCGGCAAGCTTCGCCGTCGTCACGCTGCCATCCTCGATCTTCAACGTGGTGACGGCGCCCGTTGCCAGCTTCGCAGTCGTCACGGCGCCGTCTGCGATCTTCACCGTCACGACGGCCCCATCGGGGAAATGCTTCGTCACGATCGCACCATCACGGATGGACGGATTCGGATAGGTACCGGTAAGGTCACCACCGGCCGCCCCACCTGGCTCCGTACCGGCGATCAGTCGTTCCTCCACACGGATGACGCGACCCTTGTCGTCGATATCCACGACGGCCACATGCATGGAATCGCCATAGGTTCCGGATATGCCGACCGTAGGTGACAACTTTTCCGTCGTCACGCTGCCGTCGGCGAACGTTCTCGTCGTGGCGGCCCTGTCGACGAGCTTCGGCGTCGTCACACTACCATCGGCGAGCTTCGACGTCATCACACTACCGTCGGCGAGCTTCGCAGCCGTCACGCTGCCATCGGCGAGCTTCGCAGTCGTCACACTGCCATCGGCAAGCTTCGCAATCGTCACGCTGCCATCGGCGAGTTTTCGTGTCGTGATCGAACTGTCCGCGAGTTTCACAGTCGTCACACCGTCATCGGCGAGCTTCGTAGTCGTCACGCTGCCATCGGCGAGCTTCGGCGTCGTCCCGGCTCCATCGGCGAGCTTCGCAGTCGTCACGCTGCCATCGGCGAGCTTCGACGTCGTCACATTGCCGTCGGCGAGCTTCGCAGCCGTCACACTGCCGTCGGCGAGCTTCGCAGTCGTCACGCCACCGGAGGCGACCGTCACGTCCGTCGTCTCGGCAGCGACAGGGCTGAGCGTCAGCGAAGGATCGGATGCCGTCACGGAGGCGATACCACCCGCAGGACTAGATACGACGATACCGTCGTTCGACGTCGTCACGGTCGTACCGCCCGCCCCCCGCACGACGACGTCGCCTTCGCGACCATTGACGGAGCGCACGACTCCTGTCGTCGTCGAACGGATCGACATGGCCGTATCGGCCACAGATGCATGAAGGGCGCTGACGACCGTCGTCAACGCGAGGCGCGGCTCCGCTTCGGTGCCATCGGCGATGGCTATGCCCAGATAGTATTGTTCTGTGAAGGGAGCGATCAGCGGATTGATCGACCCAAGGATCGCCTCGCATCCACCGTTCACCACGGACAACGTATGCGTCTCCGTCCAGAACGGAGTACCGCCGCTCGATTCCCGATAGAGCGAGAATGTCACGGCATATCTGCCGCCAGGCAATGGATCGTTGTATATGGACGTCAGTAGTCCCTGGTAGCGGATCGTTCGCGGCGTATTCTGAGCGAATGCCGTAACGGACGTGAATAGCAGCAGCCCGATCGCTGCGGCCGTCACCAATCGAAACCTCATGACGATCCCTGGAGTGTAGGCGCGTTTCCCGGAAAAAAGCGTTGCAAACTTACTCGGGAATCAGCCAACGAAGAACGTAGTTCTACGCGAAATACCGTATTACATACGCATATTTTTTGCACATAACGTCGGATACGGCCCTGCGTTCCGATTCGATAAGCTTAGTGATACCAAGCCACTATGCAGGCACCAAACCGCATGGACACACAGGTGATATCATGCGGTAGATTACCGGGAATACCCACAATCGGGGATGTAAATCAGATTAGTATAACGCCGTGGTATAGCACTATCGATACTTTCCATATCGGAACGATACTGTCGCCCGATACATTCATTCGGGAATGGTCCGTACCGAGAGGCCAGCGCGCTCATTCAATCCGGCCAAAAAAAAGGCCGAAATCCACTTGCATATGGACTTCGGCCTGAAGCTTGGTGCTCCCTCGGGGACTAATGTTGATTTTCTTTAACTAGTGAAAAATCAACTAGTTGCGAACGGTATGGCTTTCTATGCTGACGATTTTGCTGACGAAATACCCTGCCATGGGGCGATTGCGGGGCGTTGGCACCTCACATTCCCGTAGTCTCTGGAAGACGCAGGCCACTTCGTCGATAGACATCGAGAAGTCTCGGTAGAATGTCCTCACCTGTCCGCCTGGGCAGCGGCAGCCTGCCGAGCTGGACGTCAAGGACTGCTTCCCGTAGAGCGCGCAGTAGATCGGTATCGGAGCCGTTCGCGAATAGACGGCATCCGGGAAGGCGTGGTACGGCATCCGAGCCGATGGCGATACGACCGCATTCCAGTGCTTCGGACAGTGTGAGACTCGGCCCACCTTCCGTACGTGTAGGCCGTACGACGATATGCGAATGCAGGACGGCGGGAAGGAGTGGGCCACGGTGGCCGTTCACCAGATGGATTCCTGCGTCCTGCTCTGCCATACGTTGCCATTCTGCGTAGAGATCATGATTGACGACGTCGTTGCCCACGACGATGAGCAACGAGACATCCGGTGCCGTATGGCGGAGGTCGGTGACGGCTTTCAACAGAACATCGATCCCGTAGAGATCTTCACCGCCAAAGCGTACGACACGGCCGGCATTAGCGACGATGCGTACGGGTGCGTTCGTCCAGGCGGACGGAATGGATGTGTCAAGCGGGCGTTCACGCTCGAATGACGAGACGGGAAGGTTGGACGGGATCACCGTACAGTGATCCCGTTGGACACCGATGAGTTCGGCAAGGGAAGAGCGCACTTCTTCACTGATACAGATGATCGTCGCCGCTTCGTCATACGCCCGACGCAGGGCGTTCCGGATCAGTCCGTTGGTGAAGACATCGCGTGGACGGAATGAATGCAGTGTAACGATGTACGGGATGTGGTGATGCCGCCAGTATCGTGAAGCCAATAGAGCCGTCTTCCAGTTCCCTTCGTCACTATGGTAGTGGACGATACTCCCCGGCTTACCGATCCCCCGCGCTACGTCGAATAGTGAGACCTTCGAGATCGGCAGTGCCGTGTCCGGTACCCCCGTCAGGGAAAAGCCACGGACATCGATGTTGCGCTCGATCAGACATTCGAGTAGGCGAACAGCATGGATGGCCACGCCGCCGTATGGGGGAGGAAACAAAGAGAGAAGATTGAGCATTGCTACCTAAAGAACGTGCCAGACCGACTACCATCCGACGATCTACTGCCAATGCAAACAGCCACTGCGAGTTCCAGCGGTTCCATGGGGTTTCTCAAAACCAATTGGAACCTCCTGAAGAAACAATGCTATCCGTGCATATCCACCATACTGACGTGCATGGTAGAGCATGAACGCAAGATACGGTGGAGCGGTATGTGATGATGAATGGTACCGAGTATACCAGGTTGCTGATTGATGTTCCAACAATGTGCAGAGCGGAACTGTCCGCCATACAGCTCGAATAGCTAATCGTCACCCTTAGCATCAATAGGTGTGTTATCCTCATAGTGTGTTGCTGCTTGCGCCAGGATATTCCGAATTTTGCCCAGTTCAGACTTGATATCCATCACAACAGGTAGCCATTCCTTAGAGATAACTTCTAATCGTCCTGAAGTTGAGCGCATCGGCACAATGGAGTTCTTATGTGTATTAATGTCTATCGGGATGGTATACTCGTACTTAGTACCTCCCAATGATTCAAAACTGACATCAATGGAGAACCTACGCGGGTACTTCTGTTCGTCAATATCCTCAGTATACGCTTTACCGCGCTGCATCAAGAACTCATACACCCAGTCAGTCGGTAAATCACATTCTCCTGTAAAAAGCGGGTTGTCGAGAAGCCTAAGTACCTTTCCTGTACGATCACCAGGCGGTGTTTCTAATTCAAGCCCATCCTTCACGCCGTGCAATCTTAACCGAGTGTTAAGCGCTACGCTCTTTCCAGTGTTAGCGATAACAAGAATTCGGTAGCTGTCTGGATGAAGTCGAATCATGATTGAGATGTGTGGCCGGTCTGCATCGTCGGCGGCATACTTTCCCTGCTTCCACGCGAGATAGAGGAACGCAACCGTTGCAACTGTCGCAATTGCAGTTACAGTGTTCGGCTCACTGAGGGCATCCAGCAACGATCCACTACGCCTAGCGTTGGCGATACAGACCGCGCCTATCGCACTGAGTACCGTGATGACTTCAATAACTCGAAGGTAGAAGTAGGGTCGGGTGATCTTCATCGATTTGTTCACTACGTATTTACACATCAATAATTATTGAGGTTGGCAACGTGACCGATACCATTCAGGCGGAAGATAACTACACGCGGGGGGCAAGACAATCGAATAGCGTTGTACCACGCAGCGCTGATCCTACAATCATCTCAGCATCTATACCACTGGCTTCAGAAGCCCTATGCATGCAGAATCCTATCAAGAGGAAGTATTGGGCCTCATATCTCTATCTAATAAGCCAACGAAGGACAGACTACGGTCGAGCAGAACCAATAGTGCACAACAGAGCCGTGTCTAGCATTGCGAATAGTTCCGTTCGGAAAATGATATATTAACCGAAATTCATTGTAGTAGTGCATGCACAGGAACATTGGCAGTGAAGCGATATCAGGTATTCGTCAGTTCGACGTATGAAGATCTCAAAGTAGAGCGAAGCGAAGTATTCCACGGACTTCTGGATATTGGCTGTATTCCATGTGGTATGGAATACTTCCCAGCTTCTAGTGAAAGCCAATGGGACTACATCAGGAGAATTATTGACGATTGTGACTACTACATCGTCATCTCCGCTGGGAAGTATGGATCACTTGCTCCGGACGGCATCGGCTATACGCAGAAGGAGTACGAGTATGCTCTTGAGAAGGGCATACCAACGATTGCCTTTCTGCATGGCAACCTTGGATCGCTTCTCGCTTCCCAATCTGAAACCACCACAAAAAGGAAGAGGAAACTCGATGCTTTTCGAACGGCATTGCAAGGTGGCCGTATGTGCAAGTTCTGGACTACACCGTTGGAACTGAGGGCCGTCATCACAGTAAGTCTTACAGCGGAGAAGCAACACAATCCTCGAACGGGGTGGGTCCGGGCGGATGCGACAAACGAGGAGACAACGAAAGAAATGCTAGGGCTCTATAAGGAGAACAAGGAATTGAAGTCACGTCTTGCGGACCTGGATCCAGATGCTGACACGACACAGTATGCGCAGGGTCGCGACGACACATATGCCATTTCATATAGAGTATCCTATGTCGATAGACGAGGTCGCACAAGAGAAGAAGAGAGCAATACCATCGTATTGTCATGGGATACGATCATATACGCGCTTCTGCCCCACTATGTAGAACGTAATAGGTGGATTACAGATGCGGATAGAATTTCCACATGCATACGTCCATACATTCAGAAACTTCCTGACATCGAAAGAATCGAGGACATTAATGTTCACAGTAAGGATGTCGAGACGATACTCTGCCAGCTAGTCGCCTTGCGCTATCTGGAACTCCGAGGTGGGATCACATCTCTTACTCATCGTGGTGAAATGAAGTTCGCTCATTCAAGAGCCGTACTTCGGGATTCTATGTATACTACCGACGCTCCGACAAAGACCGGTGATTCGGAGTTGTCCTGATCATCTATGGGGTTACTATTGGCACTGAGCAATATTCTAAGTGCGAAACGGGCTGACCGATAGAATAGCCGTTTTTCCGCTCCCTTCATCGCTGTGGTAGTGGACAATGCTCGTCGACTGGCCGATTTCGAATAGCGCACCTTCGATATTGGCAGCATCGTCTCAGGTATTCCTGTCAGGGAGAAGCCGCAGACATCGACGTTGTGCACTCACCATTTCGAATCCGCGTATGTCCTTGATATTCGACTTGACACGAGAACGGTAGTCTACTTCTAGACGAGGCACTGACGGAATTGTGGATAGGAATTCTAGATGATGAACCGTAGATCATTCCTACGGAAGGTGTGCCTGTCTGACGGGTGCTACTCACCCTCTGGCCTTATCTCAGTATAGTCTCCTCCTAGGCTTTTCCTTGTAAGTGCCTCTCGAAGCAGCCCCATGTGGGTAACGTCTGACTCGGAAAGCATCTTGGGAGGAACAGCGGCAAAACTGGCAACAATATCCTCAAGGGGGATAATGTTATCGATGTTCCTACCCCAGACGACAGGCCGAACCCCAATTCCACCTACTAATCGCGTGCCTACTATGTGGCGCAGCACTCGAGTAACCATTTCTGGGCTATCTGACAAACCACGGTACCATTCTCGCGTCTCCTCTTCTGTGCCACAATAGAGTCTCCAGTAATGGAGCACCGTAGAAAGCCCGCTATTGTCAGGCAAAGAGCTTGTTGCAGCTTTCCCACGAATACGTGCTAGTACCATTTGCTTAAACTCAGCAACACTATCATCACGTACGAGCCGATTCTGGTGATCCTCGTAGACGCTTGCTGGTTGGTCTTCAAGGTCAAACAGCACTAACGGCAGAACAATACCATCGGAATCGTTGAATGCTTGTCGAAGGATTTTTGTCGATTCGGCTGGGCCGAGCACCTTCAACCTCATATGGACGAAGTTTCTACATAGTTCAAATATGGATAGTTGGGCAAAGGTAGTTCTTACATTTGGGAACATATCACCACAATTGAACAAGGCAGTTACTAGATATTGCAACTGGATTTCTTCTATACCATCCTTCGCAGCAATGAGGTATTCTAGCAGGCTACGAATGGTATTGCCTTCAAGCGCTTCTCGAAGAACATTCTGAATAGTTTGGATACTTCCGGTGCTAATACGGCGGTACATCTGATAAACAGTCAGCCGCATACTATCCAGTGACACCTCAAAGTACATGTTGAAATGCATCGGGTCACATATTCGTAGATCACGTTTCCACTCTTGCGCTCCATGTGGTTGTCTTACTTGTGGGAAAAGACCATGAAGGATGTCTTCTGTTCTCTTACGAGTGTCGGCATCGTGTTCTTGTAGCACTGACTCAAACTGTTCTTCCCAGAAATGTCCATCTGAGCCGTGCACTATGAACCTTGAATTGGATTGATCTGGAAAAGAGAACCCCGATATTCTCTTGTATGATTGATAGTCAAACATGCGCAGGACTTCTATTAGTATCAAGTCAACAGGATTAACCTCAAGATGCCCTTCATTTTCATGCATATCGAAATAGAAATCAAACGAACCAATGAAACGCTTAACATCGCGCACAGTAGTAAAATAGGGAAAGATACAAGTAAGGTAAAGACTTGCCCATCTATCGGGATCCCATTTGAGTTCTGTTCTCGAAACTACGTTGTTGATACCTGTTGTCAACAGGTCTAATAGTTCCTGCCTAGACGTTTTTGGAATCTCGAGTTCGACTTGAACTATCTTACTCAGGAACTGCGATGATAGATCAAGAGTGTCCTCCTTCAACGCATCTTGAACGACCTTCCTATCGAATAGCAGAACAAAGATCATATTGGGAATATTGAGATTTGCTTTGACTAATTGGAGGACAAGTCGTATCTCTTGTTTTGTCAGTCTATCAATATCATCGATGAACACGACTATCGGTCGGTTGAGCTTCTTCGTCTTCTTTCGCAACCGTTCTTTTGTATTCTCAAGGAGTCGATTCCGCAAGTTTCTGTCAGCTATGTCTGATACTATCACTATAAGTAGAATAGCAACGAAGATAGTGCTTTGAACCCACCCAGGCCACCCGTTGTAGATGCCCACTATGCCGAAAAAAGACACTAGTGTCAATGGTATGTCTTTACCAATCTGTATGGCACTCTTTCCGACAGTGGATCCGAATAGCAGGAATTGCGACAACTTCCTCAAGCATCTATGGAATACTGAATTCTTTAAGGAGCTGGTAACTGTAGTAGCAAAACTCTCAAGTATCCGGTCCTGGCCACTCCACTGCCAAGGATTATACTCAACTACATGCGGTGGTCGGTCCAAATTCCTTAGATGGTGTACGATGAAATTTTTCACTGTTGTCTTTCCTGCTCCCCACTCACCCTCAATACCGACAACTAAGCTCTCTTTTTCCTTCCAGTTCCCGAGGGTTGCCGCTACCGTCATACAATAGTTATTGCGATTGAGGATATCATCCGCAGGATCATCCAAAGGGCGGTCGGTCGAGAATCCGTTCGTACTATCTAGCTCGATCATATCTCTTCCTTCGATGTTTGTCATTATTGATTGCGACCGTCGGTGGGCTCCAGGTGGTTAACATTGATAACATTGGCCAACGCACTGAGAGTATCATCAGGGCAATTGTAATGTTTTCTCCGCCTTGTATCGGACAACCTTCGGCGCTTGCTATCGGGTTACGTTCCTCTGTGTTCTGATATGAGCTTCATGGTCTCACGGACTAATTCTTCCGGCTCCATATCCAGACACTTTGCCAGATGAATGATGGTCAGCAAATTCGGCTGGCGTTCACCCCGTTCCAGCTTCGATATGTAGGTTCGGACCAGTTTGTCGTCATCCTCAAGGTCTTTCTGTTTCAGACCACGAACCAGACGTTCCCTTCGCAATACGATGCCAAACGCAAGTTGGGGCGTGAATGGTTCCCCGTCGGCGAGGGTGATGGGCTTGGGTGGCTTGGGCATCTCAGGCGCAAACCTATTGGGCCCTGAAAAGACTATACGCCCCATTTGGGGCATATGGATTTTTTGGATACTTTAGTCGAAGACAATCATGAGATGATGATAGCAATAGGTGCTGGCTGTGGCGCAGCCTGCGCTCGAAACGGAATTCAACTCAAGGGTACGTCAAGGTGCGCAGTAGCTGACACTTCTCTAGGTTGACGCTAGCCAATTATTCAGTGAAGCATTGAAAGAACACATGCGAACGTTGACGGCTACACTATTCTGTGTAGGTCTTCTTGTGATAACGTCATTGCCACTTCCTGGACAGGGAGGGTTTGACACATCGCGAGCAGAGAAGCTGAAACGCGTATGGAGCATGACGGTAAAGGGAATGTCTCCATATGATGTGTCCTACCTGCAGGACCTTGGTGGACAACGGGGTTTTCACGTTCTTGCCGCACGGTTTAGATTAGGCCGTGAGAACGTACTATGGAGTACCCAGCCTAGGGTCGATACGACAAGCCTCTTCAACTGGCCCGGCACGGAAGACGCAACCCGCATCTATGAAGTAGACTACGACGACGTTCCGCCGCATGAATATGTTACCTCTGACGGCATGGTCTGGCAGTGTCCGTCGGCGGACCGTCCCTTACCTCTTACTCCAATCGATACACTTAAACGCGATAGCTGCATCAACACCCCTTCATTCTCTGCCGACCTCGACGGGGATGGGCACCTCGATCTCATCACTATCGACACGGATGCGTCGGGAAACAGTATGGCGCGTATCGTAGTGGGTGGATTCTTGGGAAAAGGCTGCATGCGTGTCGTCACGATCGACAAGCCTGGATACCGCCGGCAGCGACATCTGAAGGCGTTTTTCCGCTCCGCAACTGGAACATGGCGCATCGTACAGCACGAGAAGAACCCGTACGACCTCACATCGTGGCTCATTATCTATGACATGGAATTCTATCGCCACAGCGGCTACATGTTCGCCCGTGCTGTGAAACGTGATTCTCTGCATGGATCGTGGACGTCACTCAATGAGTTTGGCCCGTTCTATACCAGTGTATGCGTGTCGGATACGGTAGCCAGGAAAGACTGGTTCATAGTACAACGTCGTCCGGACTATACCAATCCAACCTATGTCTTCATCGAGAGATTCGACATTACGGACGGCCGTTTCCTGTCGGTTGAACAGGTAGGAACATACGGATTGGTCTTATCCGAGACCCACTTCAGTAGCGGCCTTGGCATGGGCCGTCCAGTCATCATGTTGAACGAGTACTTCTGCTACGCCGATAACATCAATCAGCCGTTCGCGAGGTGGTCAGTAGCGGCTCCGCAGGACCCTACATACGGGGGATCCACTACGACCTTGACGGCGATCAATGACCAAACAGGCGACGACAGGCCTGACATTCTGGCCACAACAAGCGCCTGGAGCAAAGAATATGGCGGTTACGCGAATACCGTTATCGCCCTCTACACTCTCGACCCTGCGGTCTCAGTGGAAGAATCACCCCTTCCTCCGGGGGCCGCATCGTCCGTACGCATTGTGGGCGACGGCTTGGAACTCTCACTTACAGCACCCGCAATGGTCTCTGCGCATATCGTTGGAATGGACGGACGGGAAGTCGCCCTATTCACGCCAACGCAGTATCCCGATGGCACCGGCCGCGTCAACCTGGCCCCTTATCTCCGGATGCATCCCCGCGGGGTCTACGTCGTGCGCGTTCGCATCGGCGACACCCTTCATACTGTCAAACTCATCCTGTAAAGAGTCTACTGTAGTGTAGTAACAAATCACAAGTGCTTGGCTCTATCTTTGTACTCTGGCCGGATCCGGAAGACTTCCCAAGAGCTAAGGTTTTGTAAGAGACTGGCTAGGTTGTTTGGTTGTAGGTTGCATGTGACATTATGCATAGGTGCGACTCATAGCAGTAGGACCGTGCCATTAAGTCTGAATTTTTCGTTAATCATGGAGAAAATTGTGTACATGTCAAAACTTTCCGGGGTCCTCGGTGCAATTGTGATGTTGACAGCGCCAGCATGGGCGATGCCACCACAGGATGGGAATGCTGTGGTTCATATTGGACCAATCAGATGGACAAAGGATAGCATCGGCAATTTCGTGGTTGCTGATGCTGCAAACGCTGTATTTCTTGCTAGTAAGCCCGACTCGGCGATTCTTGTCGTCGATCCGAAGACGGGTGAGGAAAAGCAAAGACTGCGTGGGTATACTTCCATGAGCCGTGGCCTAGCATGTAGTCCGGACGGACGAATGTGCATGATTACTGGGATAAGTGTCGATGATAGTAAGATGACATTGCTGTACGATGCTGTTGATGGGCATCTCATTCAAACGTGGAATGAAGACGTTCTTGTACCAGCACTTTCGGCGAAACTTCAACGTGCCTGTATTCTGGCAAAAAACGGGAACGTTGATGGTTGTGCACTACGGAATCTTACAACCGGTGAAACTCTTGTCTGGCTCGATGGTTGGGAGAATCTCTGGTTTGACGAATGGCATAACAAGCTATACGTTGGGACAGGGAGATGGGGTGGAGAAGTTGGAAACTGGACTGTGGAGATTGATGCAATAACAGGAGAGGTGCTGAACAAATGGCGCATTGGTCTTTTCGGCCCGATGTGCAGGCTCAGAGACTCTGACACACTGCTCATCATTGGACAACATCCCGAGCGCCCCCAACTCGCATCCGTGGTTGCACTCAATACTACGAATGGATCAAATGTACCCGTGGTTGTATGTCCGTCCGATGTCTCAGACGCTTGCAGTTGCATTTCGCAAAGTGTATCGCATAGGTGGGCGTTGAATGCAGATGGTAGCCAGGCGATGCTCTACAAGGCACGTAGCTTGAATACCAGATCGATTCTAGCAAGACGTTTTAGCCGACAATCCAGCAATTCGGAATGTTTCGTTAACGATAACATTCTACTGTTTGGCGAGCCGTTGCCACGTGTACCAGAGTTTGTAGATGATGTGAACGAGAACTACTACTATCTACCCAATGGACTAAGGGATGGCTTCATTTGTCGAGCCATCGGACCGACACTTGGTGTCGCCAGCACAGATGGATCGGGGCAGCTTTCGATAACGGTAGATGGCAGCATACTACGCATGAACACGCCTTCAAACATAGCAGGCAGCGCTGCCATCAGTATTATGGATGTCAGTGGACGGCTTCTGAAGCATGCAGCAGTGCATCTAGACGAACGTCCGATTGAAATCGCCATTGCGGATCTCCCCGCAGGCAACTATCTGTGTAGCCTCGAATCCGGCACCTCAAAGCTTTCCGGGAAATTCACCGTTGTGCGTTAGGATCTCAGCAATGAACTGCATCTGACAATCCAGTGCATGTATGCCCTCGGGCAGATGGTCTCTACCCATTCTTTCTTCTTTGAACACCAAACAATCTAAGACCATGAGAGTATATACTCTTTTCATGCTCTTTCTCTTGAGCATGAGTGGGGGGCTGTATGCCCAAGACGTTCCCCCAACACCTATTGTTGTTGGAGTCGGTTCTCCTGTGACTCAGCCACTCCTAGACGCAGTAATGGATACTGTGAGGCCCAAGGTCATTATCGGGTGGAATTGGGGCGCAGCACTTCGTCAAACAAATGTCGATCTGAACAGTAACGTTTGGCACATGCGAAGCCCGTTCAGTGCCACAAGTCGTGGTGGTGACCCATACTACCGAAAGCCGTACAACGAGTTATTCAAAACCAGCTCCAGCATGCGTCTTATAGTTGCACCAAGCAGGATATACGACTCAGCGGCCATGGCCAATATCATCCCATGGTACATTCCTCTATGGGTACGCGCTGGACAGCTTAACGAAGCGAATCGTGGTAGGTTAAACATGGATATGAGCGGGAACGATCCGCTCGCTCTTACCGAGTGTTTGGGAATCCGGTATCAGCCGGAGTATACGGTCGATACAGTAACATTTACCCCATTGGGGGGTGACCTGCAAGGGTCCGTCTTCGGTTTCAGGAACAAGACGCATGGTACAGTGTCGAGCCAACGATTTGCTCTGCAACAAACAGGGTTAGTCGGTACTCCGGTAGTGCTAAGCGGTTGTTGGCCCAATACACGTATCGCCGAGTGGAATGAACTTGGGAATACTCGACAGACAGCACCGTTCAATGGGCGACGGATGTACGCGGCTATCAATATTCGCCGTACTGATGTCGCTGATGTTACGGACAATGACGATGTGGTGCTGCGCCTACAGGTCCGGTATACACTTTGCGATGGTACGACAGGGTTCATCCGATTCGATTCACTACCGAATCCCAATGGAGCTACCGGTGGGCGTATTGCTCTCCCCCTGCGTCTTGATGGCTCAGGGCGTGGTCAAGCATCGACACTGGTTAACAATATCTCAGGTGTACCATCGACACAAATGGTCATTACACGCCGTATGATCCCCCGTGGAAGCGACGCCACGAGAGATATTACGTTAATGGCTCACTTCATCCTGGACAATGATCCATATGAGAATGGAGATACGCCTGGCTCTTTGCCGGCTGAAAACTTCAACAGCCTACGGTTGCTGACAAATACCTATCTCGACGCTGATTGTAATGCCGATAATGCAGGCCTCATCCGAGAGCTGAACGTCGAAGTTATCTACGCGGGCAACTCGGACGTCGCCATCGACTGGGTACAGTTGGCGTCGGATAACGGTACTCGACTACTGCAAGGATATTATGACATAGTAGCGCGACAAGCGTGCGCCGATATCCTCCAAGATTTCCGCGAATACAATGACTCGGCTCAGAAATCTTTGCGTATCTACCGCTGGTTCAACCGTGACGAGGGAAAAGAAGCATACTGGGAAGGGATGCGCTATTTCCATCAACTCTTCTGGCAGAAGACTGTGACGGAACGGAACATGGGACGAGAGTTCACACGCTATAACTATCACGTCGGTGCAGACCTCACTTGGCAGGGGTATACCCCGGTATTCAACACCAGAACAATCGTGCCGTACTATCGCAACGGTTTCATGAATGATGCAGTCGCGAACAATACCGGGAATATGCCCGCGCTTAACACAAGGCGATCTGAGTACCTCATGAATGAATGGGGCATGCAATCACCGGAAGGAGTTACGCCTATCAACTACGATCTCCGATGGGGTTTACATCCATCGTCGACGTCCTCGATACTTCCCGCCGATACCATTAGCGGTATGAACGTACTGTATCCCAAAATTGATTTCGTGAAGGGAGCACAATTTTCATCTGGCGGGCTCCAGCAGAAGTACGAAACCGACCGCTATCAAATGAAGGAGAAATCAGATTTTCTCTTCGATGACCTACGCCCATGGGTTGGTAATGCTTGGCTGCATTCCGATTGGTCGGCAGGTGATGACAACGCTATTCCCGCGCAACACTTCAACGAGTGGCGCGTGCTTTCAGGAGAAGAAGCTCGGCTGCTCGTCAATAGCCAAATTATTCTTGGATCGAAAGGGATCTTCCTCTACTGGGGTGCCTCGATGGATAGCATCACGACACCATCGCAGTACAACAGAGACAATGGCCTTGCAAAGGACATCGGAATATGTGCGAACATCATCCAGCCCAATTGGTTCATTGTGGGTTTCCGTGATACGTCGACGGCCAGCGCAATGAGTACGTATATGCACAATTTATCATTCAACTCTGAGGAGGCAGGCGGAGACTATCTCATTCAGCGTTTTCAACCGGGTACTACTAATCTCGCCTATGGCTACAGATTCGGATTAAGAGAAGCGATCGACGGATGGCTACCGACGACTCCACCCACACCGGCGAATCGTCTTGCTACCGTCAGCACAAGGCTTGGCCTTGCATCGAATGATGGTGTCTATGTCGGCACGCGGAGTATCCGAATGGTGACGAAAGAAATCACGGACGTACTGTGGAGAGGGCAAGACACGCTACAGAATTTGCGCCTGCGCGGATGGTACTCAAAGGGATTCCGCGAATGGTTCGTTGGTGATTCGGCCAAGTACGCAACCGCCTTCGGAACCAATAAGCCGCTTCTCAAAACGCGGCATCTCTACCGTGACGGCACGAACCTGGCCACGACGCCGAAGACCTACGAGGCATTCGACAGTTCTTTTGTTGAGGCGACGGTTCTTCAGTATGGAACTTCGTCCATGCAAAGCCGTTTCGTTGTCGGCATCCTCAACCGGCGCTGTGATCCGTTTGACTATACTGATGCATCAAGCGCAAACTATCAGTCCTATGCGGAATGGGAAACAGCGCTACGGGCAGTCTCTTCTGGCTCTCGTCCCACCGCTCGATACCGCCAGCGCGGCGCTCGTGAAGTCGTCCTGCCCTTCAACTTCAAGCACAGCGACGGGAAGTATCGGCTGCTGCGTGTCGTCGAGTACGGGGCTACCGCTGATCCGGCCGTGGCCCGGACGAAGATCGATACAATCATTGGGCAGGATAAATCGCTTTCCGTCATGTTTCTGCCAGGCGAAGGAAAGATGTTCCATGTCCAGGTGCTGAGTTCCGAGAATAGCATGTCGACTTCGGGTACCGGGTACCTTGATCATTCCAATCAACGGAAACTGGTGGCATTTCCTGTCATGCACAGCGCTACGACGCGTACCGCCAATGTGACGCCACACGGTCCCGCCGACGGAGGAAGACTCGCCTCGTGGACACGATATGTCGCCGGGGATTCCATGCGCTATCACGTTGTGTATCATCGCCGCGATCAGGACAATGTCATGCGTGTCTACTACCGCCGCAGTGACCCCATGCTCTATGACCGCTCGGACAGCTTCCCGTCGTCGCTATTGACCTACCCCCATATTACGTGGGAAGCTCCTATCGATCTTACTCAGCAGATCTCCATCCGGAATGAGTTCGGCGATTCGATCGCTTCCGCCGGTGATTGCGGTTTCCCGTCCATCGTCGTACGGCCAGATGTTGATGGATCGACTGGTGTAACGTGGCCGAATGCCACGTCGCCTCTTCGCAGGATGAATATGGTCTATGTGGTATTCACCTGTAAGGAATGTCCAAGCGGTGTCTGGAACGTGAGTGTCAACCACATCAAATTCCCGGCTGATATTCCAGCTGCACAGCAAGCTCTTGCCGTCACGAGTCCCGGGGCTTTTCGTCTCGACATGTTCCCGACGACAGCAACCGCGCCGCCCCATCTGGATTCGATCATGTACAAATGGGGTACGCCGACCATCAACGCTTCAACGAGGGGTAACTTCATCGCATGGTCACACCCGTTCCTTGGCATTCGTGCCGCGTTCCTGTATCCGTATGAAGACGCACTTCCGGTTGCACCCATGCCCGCTCGTGCCATCGATAACATCAGGCTTCGTACTACCGCCGGATACGAAACGGCCGCCCACCCAAGCCTGAACACGTATTCACGGCTGAACCTTGGCGAGATAGACGCCGGGCTCGTATGGCAGGAAGGGCCGTCGACGGAGTATGGCAGATCCATCGCCTATACCCGTCTCTTTGCCGACGCCAATGGCAATACCACACACCATATCGCAACGAACATCCCGTGGATGTCGTGGCTTGAACAATGGGGAGGATGGGTCGGTGCCAACCGCCAGATTCTGGAAATCGGTGGCAATGGCCAGCAACCTCCGTTGCCTGTGGGTACGAATGAGTTCAGTCGTAACATGCGCTATCCGATGATCTTCCGGAATCTGTCGGACTATGACATCACGAATGCGAACATGCGGTATACCGAAGGTCTCGTATCGCAGAAAGCCGAACGGATCTTCTGGGAGACGCTCGCCGATTACCGTACGTTCAACGGTACGACCTACGTACCTGTGGCCAGCACATGGGAGATAGCCCGCCGTGCCATCGACATCAACGACTACGGTTCCCATGACTCGACACAGTATCCGATGCTGTGGGGTAAGGGGCCGTATCTGATCTGGAGCGATACCAGGCACCTCAACTCTCCGAACGTCGCTCAGGGCGAGCAACTGACGGAGAATGCCGGTGTTCCCAACCCGACCGGCCCGTGGTATCAGGATTCGGTCAATACCGTCAACTTCACGGGCAGTAATGCGGGTGGTGGACGTGACATCTACCACCTGACGTATGGGTTTTCGTACTACGGCGCGAACGTGAACCACACACTGGCAGGCTATTCCGACATCAAGAAACTGACGGCCCAGGGATACTATCCGCAGCTCGCGGCACGGTTTTCGTCGGCAGAGCACCCCGGTTGGCATCGTAACCGCCGTATCTATGAATCCTGGCCAGGTGTTCGCAATGGCTTCCCGAACTACCTTGCGTCGCCTGTCATCAAGGTGAATCACGAGCAGTTCTACAAGGAAGGGTCCGGCGATGAAGAACGTATCGTCGAATTCACGGGCTACCGTGATGGGTATGGCCGTACGTGGTCAGTCGGCGGAATCAGGTTCGCCGAAGGTGATACGGCCTTGTCCATGTACAATGTGAGTGGTGACAACCGATTCATGAGCGGGGAAGTTGCCGTACCTGCCGTCAGCAACCTGTTCGTAAACAGTCGTATCGAACCGGGCACGGAGGGTGCTCGTCTCACGATCCGTCGCGCTTCCGACGGTGCCGTCCTGAACGTACCGTTGGGTGTGGCCGAAGGCGAAGGGTTGACCCAGGAGCACCAATGGTCCCTTGTCAGCGATGCCACCGAACGGTATACGTTCTCGCTGGAAACGGACCAGAACGCGGCGCAGGAACTGACGCCTGTGTCCGACATCGGCATCCTGACCACGCAGCCGGTGCTCCAGCGCCGTGCGTCGCAGGGACTCATCGACCTCCGGGCCATGAAGATCGCGGCTTCGGACGAAGCACGCCTCGACGTCTATCCGACTCCGGCGTCAGATCATGTGACGGTCGTCATGACCGGGAAGATGGACATGAGCGGCGCGGTGTCGTACTCCGTAACCGATCTCACGGGACGGAGTGTCCTCTCCGGTACGGTAGACTCGCCGGGCGTATGGCATCTCGACATCAGTGGTCTTCTGAACGGTGCTTACCAGTTACATGTGAAGAACAGCACTCATCATATGATGACGCGGTTTGTCGTCGCCAGATAGGAGTTGCAGGTTGTATCAGTTCGGACATCCACACGGACAGTCCCTGTGGGTGTCCGAACTTCGTCAGATCAATATCTGCTGTAAAGAAGGACAAGACAAAGTCTTACGTTTGAAGAGAAGGCACATTATGCGCCCATTCGTCGGAACTATGTTGGCCATTGGCACAGCATTAGGTTCAATGGCAATTCCACACACGGGATCTGCCCAGGCTTGAGTCATTCGATTGGTGGCGATACAACAATACACCACCGTACATTTGCACAGGAGGTACATCATGCATTCGTTTGCCCAAACCATGCTGGCCATTGGCACAGCGCTTTGTTCCATGGCTGTTCCACAAACTGGACTGGCCCAGGCCGTGCCCTTCGACACATCCAGAACCGTCGAGCTCAAGGAAGCCTTCCGGTATGAGATGGGAACAACGGTATCGAGCCCTTCCTACCTTACAGACTGGTGCGGTGAGCCCGGCCTCAATGTCGTCACCTTCGCTACCGGTAGTCCGCGTAGGGCGCTGACATGGAGAACTCTTCCGCAGCTTGACACCCATTCATTGTCCGGATGGATCGGAACAACTGGGCACTTTTCCATCGTTCCTCTGGACTACGATGGTGTTCCACCTAGCGAGTACATCACAGGGCGGGGAGCTGTTCTGTCGGTCGTGCCATCGACCGATGCGGAAAAGCAGTTCAGACCTATTGATACCATCGGCTGTGTCGGTAGTGAGCGGACATTGGTGGACGTCGACGGAGATGGACGGCTGGACGTGGTGACGAAGACCGTGAGCGCCACAACCTGGTATACGGTGGTTCTCTCGGGCCCTGACCGTGGCAAGGGCTGCGCTCGTACCATTTCATTCCCTGCCGGACCATACATGAACTCGCCCCTTCGGATGCTGCGGTGTGCCGACGGCAAGCTTCGTATCGTTGGTACGGGAAAGAGCGGGAATTACACTGGCGTATACCTCCTGGATGTTGGCGTCGTACGCAGCGGAGAGACGTATGACATCTCCTATTCCGTCGCCGATTCGTTGACGGCCCACAACTTCCCGTCGGATCAGGCGTGGGTGGCAATCCCGCTTGTCGCCGTCGACGACCAACGTGCCGGCAAACAGTATGCCGCCTTCTATTGGGAGGCAGGATATTTCAAGGCTGTGAAAGCAGCTGCTGTCTACGACATTTCTGCGGGAGTACTCACTGAGCAGCAGTACAATACCGACTCCGTAATGCAAGTTGGTCCGCAATCGTTCGACAATACGTTCGACGATGGTCCCGCCGTCGTCGCCTACTTCGCCAAGGGAAAGCACTACTTCGCCCGTATCACCGACCTGTTCCGGCCATTCGCCAGTATTGTCGCCGAGTTGGGTATTGGCCCCAAGCTCTTCATCGATGACCAGACCGGCGACGGACGGCGCGATCTTCTCGTAACGTCGGGACAATTGGATCCGGGCAGGGTCACGGTCTTCGACTTCGACTATACGCGGACGGATGTCCACGAACCCATGCGGGCGGAAGCGCCGTGGGCACAGCTCGATGGCCGTGTTCTTCGTCTGATGCTGGACCACCCGGCGCCTGTCAGTATCGACGCCGTGGATATGAAAGGGTCGTCCAGAACCATCCTTTCGTCACAGACTGATGCGACCGGCCCCATGACGTACGATCTGACGAGCGTTCTTTCACCGTTGCCTGCGGGTCCGTATCTCTTGCAGATCAAGGCTGGCTCCCGCACCACCACCATCAAGTACATCCGGTAGGAACCAATGAAACACTTCATTTGTGCCGTCAGTATTTTACTGGCGGCAGGCTACGCCATTGTCAACGCGCAGAATACGGTCATACCAACACCCCTGCATACGCGGTTCTCGGTCCCGGGCCCTGGGGACGATCCTCTCCGGGCCTACCTCACGTATATGACCTCGACATCGACGTTCGCCCGAACCATCGACGAATTCCTCCTTGGGCATCAGTGGGGGGCGGGGCGGTTCATGAAGGTGAACGGCGCCCTGTCAGCCAACTTCACGAACGAGCATTGGAGTTATGGCACGAACTGGGCCGCGCTGCGAAGGCTCGACACGACACGGCCGAACTACCTCGGGTGGTCACTGAGTGCCTGGGGAGACGGTGAGAACGAGGCGCCGAAAGTCCGCTTCACGCAGCCGTGGATCGGAGTCCGCTACGAACCGGCGGAGAATTCGGGATCAACCCCAACGTGGACCCCGCGTGATGCCGCATCATGGCCCTGGTCGTTCAGTGTGCGGCAGTATGGATCCGTCATCAACACTACAGGCGATCCGAACTATCGCCGGTTCGTCCTGGATACGGCCCTCATCAGCGGTACCATGCCGGCTATGGTTCTCGACAAATGCGAGCCACGGACACAGCTCCATGTCATCAACAAGCATTTCGTAGCGGAGAATACTGGATCGACATCCAGCTATCAATATGAGGAGACCGTCGATGGGCGCAACATGTATCTCGTCATCAATCTTCGGCGACTGAGTAGTACAGAGAACACGATGGATGACACGCCGGTGCTGAAACTGCAAGTCCAGGGCATCCGGAATCGTGCCACTGATCCGGGAGATCGTGCGCCGGTCTATTTCAACTTCACGAAGCAGCCGGAGTCCACGGGTACGTCCATTACCACCCTTGCCGACAGTCGCGGCAAGGTGCTGGATATGGAACCCGTCACCGGTGACATTAATGAAATCATCATCACGCAGCGCCAGCTTCCTGCGGGAAGCGACCGCGATATCACCATCGTCGCCGAGTTCCGCACGGATGGGATCATTGATCCTGTTAGTGGCAATCCCGTTGTTGGAATCTTGAAACACAAAGTCCTGGCACCCTATAACGATGACGGTCGCTACAACCATCTCATCGATACCGTGACGCCGCAGGTGCGGTTCTACGATAATGTCTCGGTCGCTATCCAAAGCGTTTCCCTTGTCACTCCCACGACCTTCAGTGCCATCACGGGTGCGTGGGATGGTGATTTCGCTACAGCCTTCGGTGGCGAGGTCAAGAAGATCCGCGACTGTCTGGCCGATTTCGCCACCTTCTCACAGCAGAAACTGAGGGTCGCCCACTTCTATACACGCGACGAATTCGACCATCAGGAAGCGCTCGGCATGGTCTACCGTGGCCATCTCCTCGACGGTCTCCTGTCCTCCGAAACCGGCTATGCCGGCGAACGGTTCGATGGCTACTATCTGACGAACGACTTCGGCAGGCAGCTCTTCCATATTCTCCCGTTCCGGCAGAAGTGGACCTCGGGCCTTGGCATGCCCGAGAGGTTTACCGCCTCGCCAGCTCTCGCCTTCACGAAGTGGTATTGGGAGAATGACGATCTCATTACACTTGATGCTCCAGACCCGTACCCTTCACTGAAGATCAAGGCAGGGTATCGTCGTGGAGCGGACAATATTGCGACGGCCTTGCCCTACAATGCCCAGTATGAATCGATGATCGCTACCAAGTACTCTGGTACGTTCGGCAGCGTCGTATCGATGAATCCTCCCTTGTCCTCGACCTATCAGCGCGATTCCGTCTATCAGTATGCTCTGAACTCCGATGTCGGACCGCTTGGAGCGCACGAGGCCGGGATCTTCGAGCTCATGAAGCAAACTGGAGGTACACTGTTTACGAGCCGAATTCCCTGGCTTGCGAACTTCTTCTACCATCTTGATCCTTCCTACAAGAAGACGCCTACTGGCAAAAAGCTCGTCAAGTTCGAGAAGTTCCGCCCTCTCACCGGAGAGGAAGTGCGCCTGCAGATCGGTGCTTGCCTGGCCTTTGGCGCCAAGGGTCTCATCTACGACAAGTTCTTTGGAGAAGAGTATGCATTTCCCGATCCGGCATCGGTGCCGAATGACACGGAGGTTGGGTATCAGGCGCTCTGGCCAGGTCTTGTGACGACCATCGACAAGGTCACGGATTGGGATACGCGTCCCTCGGCGACGTATGCGAATATTCTGGCGAAAGACTCCCTCGGTTCCGACTTCATCGTCGCGGGAGATGCCATGAAGATGGATCAGTGGGTAAATATGGCTGCTCTTGCCGATTCGATGGCTCTCGGCGCCAGCCAGACGGGTACGGCTGCCGACCGCATCTATCTTGGCCGGAAGTCCGCGCGTCTTGAAGTCAAGAAATGGCATGATCTCATCATGGATTCTACGACGAAGTCCCTCATCTACAAGATGCATCCCCTGGCATGGATCGGCAAGGGATACAAAACGCTGATGAACGGTACCATGTCTCACATGACGAACTGGATCGACACATCCGCGTTCGCGATGTACAAGTGGACGAAGACACCGAAGTCGGCAGCGCACTATACGATGGTCTCCGAACCGGCGGGCGAGCGATTCTTCGACGTCGTCATTCTCGATACGCTCACCGGTGCGCCGGGAGATGGTGAGACCGTTATCGCTGTAACGAATCGGCGTACGGCACCGTTCCTCATCGATGACGCTCTTTCGGATTCCGTGCGATTCCGTACGACACAGGAATTTGATCAGCTTCTGACAGGGTCTCCTCAGCTCCGCTATCGGCAGATTGGAGCGCGCAGGCTTATGCTTCCTCTCGATTATCAGTTCAATCCCGGTACGCCGAGCCTTCTGCATGTCCGGGAGGTTACACTCGACAATGCGAACAGGCTCGATACAGTCACGGGGACAACGGCGAAACTCGCCATCGATCTTCGTCCAGGTGAAACGAGGTTCTTCCACGTCAAGCGCCTGCGTGCTGTCGATACTGCTGCTGCGGGGTTCCTGGCATTCTCGACACAGAATAAGCTGGTAGCGTATCCGGTGCCGAAATCGGACTACTCGGGATACACGGACTCCATCCGCTATCACATGGTCTACCATCGACGTGACAACGCACCACTGCGTACCGGCCCCTGGACTGTCTTCTATGTCCGCAGCCGCCCATACCGCCGCGACTCCGTTCCTGATGTGGCTGGTCTCGACTGGGAAACGCCGATCAGGCTGTCTGTCGGTACGATGTTATCACGTCCCCGCACCGATGCGGGACAGACGCGCACGCAGCTCAGCAATGTGACGCCTATCGAGTACGATTCCATCGTCACGACACCGTCGTCGACGCTCGACCTGTCGTGCGGATTCCCGAGTATCGTCGTGCGGGAATATTCGTCCAACAGACCCCGAATTCATGTCGTCTATACATGCCAGGACTTGTGGGCGCAGTATCCGAACCGCCAGAACTTCTTCCACGTGGTAGAGAATTACTTCGACGATGCGGCGACATTGAACGCTGGTGTTATCGAGTTGAATGGGCGATCCCTTGCCGTCGTGAAGAAGAATATCGGCCACGACATCGACTCGCTGAAGGATCTCGCAACATTCGGAACGCCTGTCGTCAATGCATCGGGCAATGGGACGATGTACTATGCCTGGAGTTCGTCGAACGCTGGTATTGGCGCCGGAACAAAACTGACGACGCAGCAGTGGTTCCCTCTCGCCGGATCCATCGCGACGGTACCGATGCCGACCATCGGAACACTCGTGGGTGGCGGTGCCAGATATCCGACACTCAACCCATACTCGAACATCGCCCAGGCTAGCACAAGTGCTTCCCTTGCCTGGCAGGAGAACGGGCAGATACGGTATACCCGTCTTAGCCGTAATCCAGCGAATGGTCTCATGCTGCGATTCCTGCCGAGCTTCATCGCCATGTCGTTCGACACCGGGACGCCGTATCCGATCCCGTATTCCGGTGCTGACGCCATTGCCGTCATGTCCGATACGTCGCATAGTGCGGAGTCACGGTATCCTGTCATTGTACGAAGCCTGCAACCGGATACGATGTCGGTGTTCATCAAGGACCCCGCAGGCCCCCTCGGTACCTACAAGTACAATCATGAGAGTATCGCATGGGAGGAGTATCTGACGGAAGACGGCCTCTCGCAGATCCGCTACCGGCATTTCTTCGACATGATGAATTCTTCTCAGCTCCACTACTGGTGGACCGGCAGAACGTATGCATCATGGGCAAGTCTGTTTCATCCCGTACTGACAAACGGCGACGTCAAGCTTGACTCCCTCACTTGGATGGGTCTTGTCGGCGGGACGGTCGAGACGTACGACGACTCACTGAAGATCCTGAGAGGCAATGTTGCGGACTCGGCTCTCATCCTCAACTACAACGTTCTCAGCGACTACGACTTCAATGACCTGCGTACGGCGCGTGACAACATCACATCCTTTGGTAGCTACTGGACGGGCTACAAACAGTTCCCGATACTGAGCACGCAGCAGATCACGCTGCGAACATTCCCCGGCATTCCGGGAAGTGTCGCTCCTCCCGTGCTGCATACAGAATATCTCCGCGCCGGTGGTCCGTGGCCGCATCTTGCCGCACGGCATCAGGAATTCAAACCGCGCGGTATCCAGTCCGTGCGGCGGGTACTTCAGTACACCAACGATCCGACGCCCTCGCTTCTTGCCTCGGCGGAATCGTTCTACAGAGTATCCGAAACGGAAGGATCCTATGATCCACCGGTAATGCTTTCCGGTTTCGATGCCGAGAACGAGAGCTTTGCCATTCGTGCCGCTCTGGATGATGGCAGGACCCTGACCTTCAATCCACCGGTTCCGGTATCGGTTCCGGACTATGAAGGAAGTACGGACATGCGTGCGCTCACCTCAGTCATGCTTGCGCCCATGAAGACGCTCGTTTCCCAACCGTTCAACGTCGGCGATGTGAACGAGCTGCGTACTGTAACGACGGGGCGTCTTCGTGAGAACGTAACCTTTGCCATTGATGAGCTTGATCCAGAGGCCGATACGGTCATCACGTCAACGACTCTTAACCTGCCAGCAGCAGAGGACACCTCGGGTACCGACCGGTGTACATGGTATCTGACGAGTGGTAGCAATCGCCGATATCGCTTGCGTGTGACCTACGAAGGTATGACCCCCATGGTGCGTCATCAGGATATCGACCTGGGCCCAGAGCGGGAACGGTTCGGTAAGGGGCAAACAGCCTTGAACGCCCGTGTTATCGACCTTTCCAAACGGACCGCAACAGTCTTGGACGCGGTATCCAGCTTGTCAGTCTATCCGAATCCTGCCAGTGACCGGGCAACGGTCATCATCGGGGGGAAGGGGATCACTAAGGAAGCGCTCACGTCTGGCAGATTCATTCTTGATGTTGCAGATGCCAGTGGCAGCGTCGTCATGTCGAACGTCGTTGCCTTTGGCGAAGCCGTCGATATCATCGGCTTGCCGACGGGGTCATATCATCTACGTCTTCGCCATGAAGTCGGACAGAGTGTTGTCATTGTCGGGACAGGTATGCTGACAATCGTCCGGTAGACTGCGCACATGCTCAGCATGTCGCCCGACAGCTTCTGCATAAGTCAAAAAAAGGGCACCATGCCAACGCTCCCTTTCACAATTCGCGGCGCACTCTGCGGATAGGAGCAGCCCAACACAGACACCCGCATGGCCTGCGCCATGCGGGTGTTCTGTTTCTGCCCCGTACATGGGCCCCACGACGATGCCGTGGGAGGGCTTGCCGTTATGCACACGCGCCAGCGTGTCCTCTCTGCACGATAATCCCGCCTCCCTTCACGCTGGATTCGGGGTATATGGGTGTCCGGGGTGCTACTTATCCTACCGCGCAAACATCCTCAGCATAGAATCACGGGCCACAGGTGGGCGAAGTCTCGTTCCGGCCTTGTGGCGGAATACGTAGGGCTCTTCGCACCCTACAAGCGCGAATCACCCACACAATCGGGCCGTCCGGTCCTGTTTCAGGGGACTCACGCCCCACTTCCACGCACATCTGGCGATTTGTAAAGGCTTCCGGTGAGCGGTCTTCACGGAAAGACCCATATTCAGCCAGATTTCAGGCGCATTCGGCCGGATAGTGATACCAGGTGATTCACGAGCTGGTCGTTTGTAAGCGAAATGTGGCCTTTTGTATGCGATTTTGAGCGAAAGTGTGCTGATTTGAAGCGATATATAGAGATATCGCACGTAATGATTACGGCACGTCGCCTGGAATCGGGGTGATATTGCCTTGAATTGACCGTCAGCGACCCTACATGATACGTTTCGTGCGCCACAACACGCATTGTTCTATTGAAACACTGCATCGTACCAGTATTATCGCCCTTCCAAGGGGTGTTCCCATACAAGAATGGCCGCCTCACACGAGGTGAAGCGGCCATGAAACTACCTACGCAGTAGTGGAAGCGATGATGTCAGAGGCCAAACGATATTAACGGCCCTCGTCATCGTCGTATTCCTCGTCCTCATCGTCATACTCGTCATCGTCGTCCGAAGTATCGTCGTCGTATTCTTCCTCATCCTCTGAATCATCGCCCTCGCCATCCGAATCATCGTCAACATCGTCCGAATCGTTGTCATCCAGAGTGTCGTCGTCTTCGTCGTCCGATCCATCGTCGTCCTCCAGCCCGTCATCCTCAAGGGTGTCGTCGTCATCTTCCAGTGTGTCCTGGATGTCCTCGTCATCGAGGTCTTCTTCGTCTTCGTCCGGACGGGAAACGACAACGTCGTCACTCAGCACGTAGGTACGCCGGGGGCGTGGCTGCTCTTCGTCATCCTCCGCACCGTTCAGCGTAACCCGCACCCGGACGCCTCCCGTCACGCGGCGCGACAGGCGCGTGGCTGCGCGGTCGCATTCGCCTTTGACGATGCAGCGCCGCGCATTACGGATGGAAGCGTCGAACACCTCATCACCCATCATGCTGCGCAGGGCCTGAATGTAGCGCAGTTGCATGGGAGTATGGCCCCGGGCAAGGTTGCTGACGAAGGACTCCGATCTGTCCAACTCGCGGGCAAATTCGGCCTGTGTGTATCCGGCAACGCGAAGCGTTTCGCGCAGCTCGTCAGCTGTCATAGTGTGAATGGTACTCATGGTACTTGTTCCTGAGAGAAGTGAACAGGTGATCCCGCTGTGGTGGGCAGGACATATGGAAGGCCCGCCGGAGGACCGGCGATGCACGGCGGGTGGTGGTGAATGAACGTGCCCCCCGTGGAAGGTTGGGGTCGTATGGAACTGGTAATGCGGCAAGGATTCCGTCATGATGAAAGAACAGTTGTCATAGAACGTACCCGTGGCGGAATGGCGGTTTGGCGGAAACGTGGCGGAATGGCGGCGAACCTGATACAATCCGAAAACAGGCCGGAAATGATCATTTCGAGGCAATAACAAGCCCTTTTCATGCGAAAACAGCCCGAAAATCATCGAATGGCGATATTCCTGAAGCCCGCTGGAAACCGCCACGTTTCCGCCAAACCGCCATTCCGCCACCAGTGTATCTGCACGCGTTACCCCTCACTCACGATGCTCACGAGGGGGCCTTTCGATACCTGGCCCGGCTACTCCGCTCGAACAAAAGCGGATTCCCCAAGGTCCGTTCCACGGTCCGTCTTGCAACACCGTATTGTTCTCCGAGGCTTGCCGCTTCATTCGTCGTCACTTCTTCCGGCAGGGCAGCATACCAGTCGGCTGTTCTGTTCGGGAGGCGTGAAAGAGCGGGATTCATCTGCTCGGGCAGGTAGCCCATGACCGTACCCGTCGTTTGCAGGAAGTAGTTGGCGAGAAGCGACGCCGTGCGGTAGTCCTCTTCCGAGCAGATCAGAAGGCGGGGCATCTCCGTGCGTTCCGCTTGCCAATGCCGGAGAACGGTCAGAATCATGGCAATACGCATTTCGCTGATGCCGAGACGGTGGATCGCCCCCGACATACTGCCATGATCGTCAACGCTGAGGCCCTTCCAGCGGCCATATCTCACGTTAAACTCCCGTTTCTGTTCTTTTGTCAGCCGAAACTCTATGGCATCCTCTGGCAGGGACGACAGGAAGGCATACAGCTCGTCCACGTCCGGAGCCACGGCACGGATGGTTTCTCGTATGTCGTGCCCATGATTGGTGAAGGGGTCGAGGAAGGCATCTCTACCCTTTACGAGATGAAACAGGAACCGGGACGTGAGACCGTTCTCGGTACTCCGTAGCAGGGGTAAGAGTTGCTTCGGAGTACCGGAAAGAAGAATGGCAAGACGTGGGCGCGGACAGGTCACAAATCGCCGGTCCTGTACGCGGCTAAGGGACAGGGGCTCGTGGCTGAAAGCCTTGCGGAGCGTCGGCGACAGGTCGCCGTGGTCACCGTTGAGAGCTGTAGCCAGGGTATCGGCTTCGGAGTCCGAAATGAGGATGCTTCCGTTGGTGGCAAGCAGAAGATTTATGCTTGGTGCCGTGGAATCGGCGGGAGCGACGAGGCAACGACGCTCCGGCATCACGGGCAAGTCGCTGCGTGGTGCGGACGGTGTTCCCCTCGGTGGCTTCTGCACGCTCTTGCGGTATGCCTCCAGCTCCCGATTGTAGCGGGCCATATTCGTCTCCTGGATACGTGCAAAACGTTCCTCGACGACATAGGTGAGATCCAGCGCATAGCGTGCGATCCCTTTTCCGCTTCCCGCCGGACCGACGATGAACAGGTAGAGCGGGGCGTAGATGACATCGTGATGATAGCGGAAGAAGACGTTCGGCAGGACTGCCGAGGATATGACGATGCAAGCAAGGAGTAGGGTGGACCGCTCTTCCATATCGTCGATACGTTGCACGATACCGGCAAGTGGTTGTGGAAGGTGGTCATAGACGTCGGCAGGGACGACAGGATGAGATTCGGCGCGCGGTGGTTCCTCTTCGTGTGGCACCATGTCCGGCAGTGTCTCCGCATATGCCAGAAGCGTGCCCATGCTCCCGCCCCGCTCCAGATAGTCCGTCACGTCTGATTTCTCCGGAAGCGTGGCATCGAGGTCGTGCAGGTTCAGTACCCGAAGCGATGCCGGAGGGCCATGTTTCAGAAGTGACGCGGACACACGGTTGCCGTGCTTTCGTCCCTTCTCGTCCAAGTCGGGAATGATGAGGATGTCAGCCCCCGCGAATGTCCTGGAGTGGTCGTCCGGCCATTTTTCCGCGCCGTAGGTCGCCGTCGTCGCGACGAGACCCAAGGCGACGAGTGTATCGGCGTCTTTCTCTCCCTCGACGATGACGATTTGCTTGCCGTCCTTGATGCCCTGCAGGAGCCCTGGCAGACGGTAGAGAACGGGCGCAAGCCCGTTCATTTTGCTGGAGAAGGTCGTGCCCATCCATTGTTGGGCAAATACGTCCTTCTCACGATCCACGTATTTGATGATACAGACGCGGTAGAGGACGTTGCCATCCTTGTCATGGTAGAGATGTTCTCGGCGTACGCCATTCGTAGAAAGTGTGGTCATATCGGTTCTCGGGTGTATGGGGAATCATGTCCCGGTGCAGCGGCCCTCCGGACATTCGGAAGACCGCTGCGGTAGATGATGGATCTGCCGTGAAAGATTGGCGTTATCCCTTACCGCGCCCCGTGGTTCGGGCCGGTGGGAAGAACTTCTGGCCGCACTTATCGCTGAAGCATTTGCCGCCATCCTGTGCATCGAGGAGGGGGCAATAACTTTTCGACTTGCCACATGGGCACTGCTGCTTACGTCCGAAGCGGAGCCGCTTCTTGTCTGTGTTCATCGGCCCATCCTCGATGTCGGGCGGTCATTCCTGCGGCGCGGAGTGCGGCGAAGACGCAGCGGGGTATGGTCGTCATCACTGATAGCGTTGCGCTGAAGGCAGGCGTCGAGGTCTTCCCTGCGGAATAGTACCCGTCTACCCATGCGGACACAGTCAATGCGCCGATCCCGAGTATGGCGCTGAAGAGACGGGACGGAGATGCGCAGATAGCTGGCGGCCTCCTTTCTCGTTAGAAGCTGGCCGCCGTCCTGCTTCTGCGGAGTAGCATGGTCGCGCGCAGCAAATGCAAGTTCGACTGCTTCGCTGATAAGATTGCGAAGGTCACGGGATGTCAACCCTTCGAGTAGGGTTGACGTGGTGGTAACGGTGGACATGGGCTCTCCAACCGATATGTGAAGCAAACGCACTGTGAAAATCAGTGCTTGTTAGGGTCCTATCCGAAGAAGTACATCGGCGTTCGATGAATAGATGCGAACTCGTCCATACTTCTGCAAAGCACTCACTTGATACAAGATGCCACCACGCCATCTTGCCATGAATTATGCCATTGACGACAACAATGATCAATGATTGTCTTGAACGGCGCACACAAACCTACAACAAGAATCCTATTGTGGTCAAGAGGTCAGAAAAGTATGGGGGTAAGCCATCTGACTAGTATCCACGCGGATGTACAACAAATGTGATAGCATTCTTGTACTACATTCTTGCTAGCAGATTTGATATCAGAATGTGTGGTCAAGCTTCGCGACTGAATTATGCGTTTCTAGTGTCAATAGGGTGCATTGAGGTGCAGGAAGTGCCATCTAAGTGCGATGAGTTACAGAATAGATAGACATAGATTGTCAAAAACGAACAATTCTTGTGCAGTCGTTGTGCAGTTTCTGTACAGGGGTTCGAAAGTATGGTCCGAAATCGCTGCCCTCGCACGCCCTCTCCGGACCTTATGTGCCTTCGTCCCACCTTCTGCCGACCTTGGCTGCCCTCATTCCTGCACGACAACCCTGAAATGACCTACATTCGGCACGATCTAGCCACAAAACGACGAACGGCACCGGGATCGGTATGAGATCCGGGTGCCGTTTCCACAACATTCGTCTACAATGGTACGCTTGGGATACTCATACTTGAGCGATAACCACCGTCGGAGGATCAGCCCACAGGTCAGAACTTCTCCCAAGCCGTACAAAACATCGGCACAAGAGTGGCTTCCTCGAACTTCTTGTAATGGATGTCTTGAATAGACACGGGTGCATGGCCAAGGACGGCACCAATTGCCGCATCTTGGACACCATAGGTCGCACTGAGCGTTACATAGGTTCTTCGAGCAACGTGGGTCGTGAGAAGTTCGTGCTTGGGCCGCTCGATCTCGACTCTCTCACCTAGTCTACTTCGTCTGATGGTTACCTTGGCGTTCAAGCCCGCTAGTTGTCCAAGTTCCTTCAGATACAGATTCTGTTTGACGTTGCTCACCCACTCGAATGTCCGAGACGGATACTTGGCCAGCAGAGCCTTCAGCGGTGGTATGATCGGGATGACGACATCCTGCTCTGTCTTTTGGGTTGAAAAGCGAATCACACCCGCCGACTCGTCGAAGTGGTGTGGCCTCAGCTTGATGAGATCATCGTAGCGGAGCGCCGTGAATGTCTGCAAGAGGTGGCGGTCACGAGTAAGGTCGATTCGTAGGTTATCGTTGAAATCCATATCCCGGAGCGTTCGTAGCTCGCTCTCGGTAAGCGCTATCGTTTCTCCGTCCTTCTTGTTCCGATGGAAGCGTAGATACTGAAGGTTCTGATGAAGCCCCTTTTCCTGAGACCACTTCATGAAGGTCTTCAGAGACTTGATATAGTTCGATATGGAATTGTCGAAGAGCCCACGCTCATTGGCGAGGTATTCGCAGAACCCTTGATAGAAGGTCTCGTCAATGGTAGAGAAGGAGATCGGACGCCTAGTATTAGTTGCATACGACTCCAAGCCAGTAAGAACGGATTGATGATGGGCAATTGTGCTATCGCTCGGCCGCTTCGTCGTGATGAGCCCATTACGTGTACGAAGGGTATAGGTATCGATGAAGTCCTGGTAGAAATCATAGAACCCCTTCTTCTGCTTGCTTTCAAAGTCCGGCGATAGGTAGTCTAATACCTTGGTACGAAATGATTCGACGTCGTCTTCTGAAAGGGCCTTGCTTCTGCTTCCGAAATTCAGGCCGTTGTACAGTTCGGTCACATACGTAGTAATGGCGTCCAGACGCTTCTGGTTCGCGTTCTGCAACGGGTCAGAGGTGCGTATCTGTTGTTTGTCGTGATTCCACCATGCTGGAACGATGGAGATACCTGTACCAAATCGCAATCGCTGTCCACGGAATGCGATATTGAGCATGAGAACGCTGGCCTGTGAATCGGGCCTATCTACATAGAAAGTAAGGCGCATAACAAAAAACCGTCAGTATATCCATGAAACATTGCGCAAAGACAATGCCTACTGACGATAATACTGACGGTTTTCTTGTATTTCCCTGAGTCTGCTTGTTGCGCCAATGAGCGCGTTGCTTTCTCAAGTCGTTATTAATTCTGATACTTATGGCTTCATGGCGAATCATGAGCGATCAGGAAGAATAATCTGTGTGCTCCCTCGGGGACTCGAACCCCGGACCCACTGATTAAGAGTCAGTTGCTCTAGCCAGCTGAGCTAAGGAAGCGGACAAAAGTACGGAGTTTTTACAAATTGACAAAGACCTGGGCTGGAATTGCATCTCCGTCGCTGTGCCCGCCCCGTCGATGGTGGGACGTCACATTTCCCGATGGATCCCGGAAGTGATACGTGCAAGTACTTCCATCCGGTATCTCGTGGCGAACTCGCGAAGGCTCCCGAAACGAACGAGGAGGAAACGGACATCGCCAGCAATCGGATATATGTTCGCATTGGATCTGTCCGGCACATGTATCGCACGCACCCGGTACGCAATGATCCGGATGACATCCGGCGTGATATCCGAAACGTTGGCAGAGATTCCCGACGTGCAATGCCACCACCATCGATACTACGGAGGGCCGACGTTGACGGTGGCCATCTTCATTCGATGGCATCGGACAGACTACGCCGGTCTGCCCCCCCCACTCCGCGTTGGTATGGGCCCGGCCGCCCTAGTCTTCCATGGACAACGACAGGATGACGGTATCGGTGAAGAGTAGCCGGGGCGACATTCGCATGCTCGGTACCCTGCCTCATATCCGCAACCCCTGCGCCAACCCGGCGGTAGTCTCATGCGACGCCAGGATGTGTAAGTTTGACGCTTGTGACCTAACAGCCGCGCCACGTATCGATGCTCAACCTGCTCTCCCTGTTCCCTCCCCCCTACGGCGGCGTGGCAATCCATGCGGTCCGTCTCCTCGAATGTCTGATCGAACGCAACGTCGACGTCCGAGGCTTCTCCCTGACGGGTATACCGGACACGACACTTCCGATCTCGAAGGTATCGTTGTTCGACGTTGCGCGGGGAATCGGGGAACAAGGCAGCATCGTGCATTACCATAGCGACGAAGGGAACTGGAAGACGGCTCTGCTGGCATCCAGCTACTGGCGCCGCAAACGTATTCCGTACATCGTCACGCTGCATTCCTTCCGGCCACGAGGCATCTTCACCAACGGAATGATCAGGAATGCCCTGCGCCGCGCCTACGATGAGGCCGCGGCGATCATCTGCATCAGCGAGAACGTACGCTCATCGCTCATCGATCTCATCGGTGTACGACACGATCGTTGCACGGTGATTCCTTCCAATCTCCCCGTCTCTTCGTTCGAACGTGGCCGCCCGCTGGATGCATCCATTCCATCCGCATGGTCGAATGCACAGGTCCGGATCGTCGCCAATGCCGGGCGTGTCGTACGCTTCGACGGTGAAGATCTCTACGGCATCGACATCCTGCTGAAGGCCTTCGCGGAGCTCCGTCGTACGACACCGGATGCATCGCTGCTCATCGTCGTCGGCGACGACGTCGTCGACGACGACCTGTACGTATCGTGGCAACGCGCTGCACGACAGGATGCGGGAATCCATCTGGTGAACGATCATACCGGACCACTCCTTCCTGCCGTCCTGCACGCGCATATCGTGGTGCGTCCTACCCGTACGGAAGGTGGACCGAGCCTCACGCTTTCCGAAGCGATGGAATGCGGTCGTATCGCCATCGGTTCGGATGCCGTACCGCGTCTGCCCGGATGTCGCCTGTTCACGAACGGTTCCGATACGGATCTGCTACGCGTTCTTCAAGGAGCGGCGGACGACGCGCGAAACGGCAACTTTCCGGCACCGATCCACCCGTTCGACGATATCCTTTCGCAGTTGCTCATGGTCTATGAAGACGCAGGACTCGACATTCATCCGTAGTCGACCGTCACGACGCACGAACGAATGACGCAGAGCACCGGTTCCGTTCACCGGTGTCATCGTCTTCTGGTCGTCGGATGTTGCGGATGCTGCAACACGGCAATGCGATCGACGTACGTATTCTTCATCGCGACAACCTATGGCCCGCATTGTCGATGAAGCCAGCCTGCCTGCCTGATTCCATCGCAGTCATACGGGATCGCACTATCTTGCTCCCCAACATCGCAGATCGACGAATGAGTCCATCCCGCATCATCATCGGTGTCGTAGCAGTCGTGACAGGCATCACCGTCATGGTATGGCTGCTGGTTACGGCACTCGACCTCATCAGCATGCCTTCGACGCTCGCCGTCGTGGCAGGCGTTCTCATGATCGCCCTCGTACTCGCCTTCCTCGCACGAGGAATCGTCTACATCTCGAGAAGAACGGCTCGCCGGATAGACCGGAACGGGCTGCGTGACAGTGACAGAATTCATTGAGGAAGCAACATGACAACTGGTACGAAGGTCGGTATCGGTGCAGCGGTCGTCGTCGTTCTCGTCTTCTTCTCCTTCGTCGGCTGTGAACGGATCGACGCCGGTCACGTCGGTGTGAAGGTCGACCTCTACGGTACCGACAAGGGTGTCCAGGATGCCGAACAGGTAACGGGCATGGTCTGGTATCTCAGGGCCGCATCCCAGGTCTATGAATTCCCGACGTTCGTCCAGCAGGCCAAGTGGGCGAACGAACAGGTGGAGGAAGGAAAGAACGTCGACAACTCCATCCACTGTACGACGTCAGACGGTATGGCCGTATCCTTCGACGTGGGATTGAACTACATGGTCAAGGCCGACAAGGTGAGCGACATCTTCCAGAAGTATCGCCTGCCGCTCGAACAGATCCAGGAACAGTATCTCCGCACGAGCGTCCGCAACGCCTACAACTCGGTCGCCGGTGGCATGACTGCGGAGAATATCATTTCGCACAGGGCACAGTACGAGGATTCCGTGCGTGTCGTGCTCGACCGCGGCCTGAAGCCCGAAGGCTTCATCGTGCAGCAACTCACGATCCTGGGCAGGATCACCGTGCCGCAACAGCTCGAACGAGCCATCAACGCCAAGATCGAAGCCGTGCAGAACGCCCAACGCGTCGAGAACGAACTGATGCAGACAAGGGCCGAGGCCGCGAAGCTCGAGGCCGAAGCCACGGGTTATGCGAACTCCCTGATGATCAGGGCCAAGGCCGAGTCCGAAGCGAACCGCCTGAAGCAGACCACGCTGACGCCACTGATCATCCAGCAGCAGCTCATCGAGAAGTGGAATGGCGCCCTGCCCCAGTACGGCACAGTCCCACAACTGTTCAGGGACGTTACGAAGTAGCACCTGCTAACGGGAGCCGGCAGTGGACCATTTCCGCTGCCGGCCCATGATACTCTTCCCCTCCATCACGTCACCCTGATACATGGCATCATGCGCGGATGCTCTTCATCATCTGCCGGATTGCTCCGACGTGATACGCAGTGTGGACGACAATGGCTATGGCCCTTCTCTCGTCGATCTCGACCAGCGTTTCCGTCGTTCGCAGGTACGCCTTCATCCCCTCATAGGCGTGGTGGACGTCGCTCGTCAATCACGCCCATTCCGCCGGCGTCACTTCACGTACGCGCCGGCTCTCGTCCAGTCGGTACTTCCGTCGCCCCCCTTCATCCGCTCATGGACGAAGCGCAGGAAGAATCGGAGATGCTCGGTATGTCCGGCGATCGTGGTACCGCCGGATACGGTCGGCGTCGATGCTTCCATCGACGCACGTTCGTCCAAGGTCTCCTGCAACCACGCATCTTCATCCCAATGGGAGAAGCGATCCGGCGTTCCCGGCGGCTCGAAGGTTTCGGTAAGCAGTAGGACAGATTGTTCGTGCTCTTGCGAAGACCACATACCGGATAATGATATAATCTTGATCATGAGTATCGTCGCCATCCCGATCGGCGTCGGTACCCACGTTCATCGGCCCGGCCACCGCGTGCGTGAAAATACGTAGGGAGTGAAAATGCCGGAAACCGGTGATGACGCAGGGCTTCCGGATCGACTAAGTTAGGTTCGCATCGGCAGGGGTTCTCACACCAGAGGCGGGACGAATTCATGCCCGAGGTTCATGCGCATTCGTGCACCGGCCGGATGATAGAAATCGATAGTTTATCGAACCCCGGTTTCGGTGGGTCGGCGTGCGTTCCTACAACATCCAGCAGTGATCAGCGATGATAGGTAATGTTATCCGGAGACTGACCGAGAGCAGCCATACCGGCTCGATACTGATGAACGCCAGATTCGACATCACGTATCGAAGTCCATTGGCGATACGTATCGGCGATGTCATCGTGATGGACCCGGAGATACGCGAGGCCATTTCCGACTCCATCATCCCGTTCACCCACGACTTTCATGGGACGGATACCGACGGCCATGCGATCTGGGTCGAATGCACGTTCAACAACATGCTGCACGAGCCCGGTATCGAAGCCATCGTCTGCTTCATCAGGGACGTCACCGACCGCAGGAGGGCGGAGGACGAGCTGCGGCAGACGGTTCAGGAACTGTCGGCATACAAGCATGCTCTCGATGAATCTTCGATCGTGGCCATTACCGACCAGAAAGGGGTCATCAAGCACGTCAACGACAACTTCTGCAGGATATCGAAGTATTCCAGGGAAGAACTGATCGGCCAAGACCATCGGATCATCAACTCGTCCTATCATGACAAGGACTACATACGGGAGCTGTGGACGACCATCGCACGAGGTAATATCTGGAAGGGAGAGCTGAGGAACCGAGCCAGGGACGGAAGCCTCTACTGGGTGGATACGACCATCGTTCCATTCCTGAACGAGAACGGCAAACCCTATCAGTACATCGCCATCCGCTCCGACATCACGGAGCGGAAGCTCGCCGAGATAGAACTCGGGAAACGGGCCGATCTGATCGAGAGCCTGCTCGAAAGCATCACGGACGGTTTCATCGCGGTCGACGACGATATGCGCTATACCTACGTCAACAAGACGATCTGCGAGATGGTGGGGCTCCCTCCCGAGGCTATGCTCGGTCATCGGATGTGGGACCTCTTCCCCGATGCCGTCGGGTCGGCGACCTACAACACGATACAGGAAGCGCTCACCGAACGCCGCTACACCAGCAACGAAGACTACTATCCACCGCTGAACCTGTGGCAGGAGAACAGGGTCTATCCGACCGGCAAGGGACTCTCCATCTTCATCCGCGATATCAGCACCAAGAAGGAAGAAGAACATCATCTCAAACTCCTGCAGTCCGTAATCACCGGAACGACCGATGCCGTGATGATCACCGAAGCGCATGCGGCCGATGGGGAGACAGCCCCACGAATCGTTTACGTGAACGACGCATTCACGCGGATGACAGGATATCCGGCTGACGAAGTGATCGGCAGGTCGCCGCGCATTCTGCAAGGCCCTGACACCGACAGACAAGAGCTTGCCAGGCTCCGGCAGGCGATGAGCGAATGGCAGTCCTACGAATGCACGGTCGTCAACTACAGGAAGAACGGTGAAGAGTTCTGGATGAACATGGCCATCAGTCCGGTCGCGAACGAGAAAGGCTGGTTCACGCACTGGATCGCCATCGAGCGGGACGTTACCGCCAGCAAGAACAAGGAACTGCAGAAATCGCTGATGGCCGAACTCGGGATCATCTTCAACGCCAATGAGAATCTCGGTATCGCCTTGCATGACGTCCTGCGCCGGCTGGTCTCGTTCGGACCGATCACCTCGGCGGAGATATGGCTCGTAGGCACCGACACGGAAAAGATCAACCTGGCGGCGGAAACGGTACGTGAAGGAACGGAACCTACCGCCTTCGATGGAGAGACCACGGCCAGACATCATGCGCGCGGCGAAGCACTCGTCGGCGCCGCATGGGCCACCGGCGACATCCAGACATGGTATGATGCGGAAGGACGATCCGCGCATGCGGTCCCGCTCCATCATACCGATGACATCGTCGGTGTGCTGGTGTTCGGCCTGTCGTCGAAGGGGAACGTAACGGACTCTCTCGCGGCCCTCATGAAGAGCGTCTGCACCTTCCTCGGACCGGAAGTCCGTCGCAGACAACTGGAACAGGAGCTCTATCAACTGTTCACGCTGACGCCCGACTCCATCTGCATCGCGGGCACGGACGGATATGCGAAGAGACTGAATCCGGCATTCTGTGCGGTCCTGGAGTACAGTGAGGCCGAGTTACTGGCTTCCCCCCTTCTATCGTTCGTCCATCCCGACGATCGGGAACAGACCATCGCCGCTCTTGGTGAACTGGGCGTAGGCAAGCCCGTTCCCTACATGGAGAACCGCATGGTCACGCGGTCGGGTGCCATCCGATGGATGGCCTGGACAGCCACGCCACTTCCGGAAGAGGGCCTCTTCTTCAGCGTCGCCAAGGACATTTCGTACAAGAAGGAACTCGAGGATCTACTCCTGAAGGCCAATACCCTGGCGCGGATCGGCAGCTGGGAGGTCGATCTCGTACGGCAGACCATCTACTGGTCGGATCTCACGAGGGAGATTCATGAAGTCGGGCCGGACTTCACACCTGACATGGAGAACACGACAGCCTTCTTCCATGAAGGTGAGGACAGGACGAGAATCGTACAGGCCTTCACCGATGCAATCGAGCACGGAACTCCGTTCGATGTGGAACTCGAGATCACTACCGGCTGCGGCCATACGAAATGGATCAGGGTCAAGGGCGAACCCGAATTCAAACTCGGGGCCTGCGCACGGATTTACGGCAGCTTCCAGGACATCGACGATCGCAAGAAAGCCGAGCTGGCCGCCCTCCGCGCCCTGGAAGAGAGGAATACCATTCTCGAGAGCATCGGCGACGCCTTCTTCGCCGTCGACATGGACTGGACCGTCACCTACTGGAACAACACGGCATCGAGAATAGTGCAGGTGCCGAGGCAGGACGTCATCGACAAGAGACTGTGGGACGTCTTTTCAGCCGATAGCAATCCGCTATCCTACAGTATGTACAGTCATGCGATGCGGACGAAGCAGGCCGTCCACTTCGAGGACTACTACGCACCTCTCAAGCACTGGTACGAGATCAGCGCCTATCCGTCCGCACGCGGTCTCTCCGTCTATCTGAAGGACATCAGCGATCGCAAGGCGTCGGAGATCCGGATGACAGAGCTGAACGAAAGCCTCGGCAGGCAAGCCAAGGAACTCGCCATCTCCAATGCCGAGCTGGAACAGTTCGCCTACGTCGCATCGCACGACCTGCAGGAACCGCTCCGTATGGTGACGAGCTTCCTGACGCAGCTCGAGAAGAAATACGGCGACGCGATCGACAGCAAAGGCAAACAGTACATCTATTTCGCCGTGGATGGCGCCAAGAGGATGCGACAGATCATCCTCGATCTTCTCGAGTTCTCGAGAGTCGGACGCACCGTCAACAAGAGAGAAGCCGTCGATCTCAACGAACTCGTCGGTGAAGTCGAAGGCCTGCACAGGAAGCAGATCGACGAGTCCGGAGCGACGATCGAAATGACTCCCTTGCCCGTCCTCATGTCCTATCGCGCCCCGGTACGCCAGGTCTTCCAGAACCTGATCAGCAACGGTCTGAAGTATCAATCTCCCGGCAACCGCCCCGTCATCCGCATCACCTTCGACGAAACGGATACGCATTGGAGCTTCTCCATCTCGGACAACGGCATCGGAATCGACGGCGAGTACTTCGACCGCATCTTCATCATCTTCCAGCGACTGCACAACAAGGATGAATATTCGGGCACCGGCATGGGACTGGCCGTGACCAGGAAGATCATCGAAACATTGGGAGGAACGATATGGGTGGAATCCGAACCAGATAAAGGAAGTACCTTTTCATTCACCATCTCGAAGATCGATCATCCCCGTGCGGGACAGAATCACGAAAGCGATACACCATGAAATCGATACATATCCTCCTGATCGAAGATAACGAAGGTGATATTCTTCTGACGACGGAGGCCTTCCAGGAGAGCAGGATCGTCAACACCATCTCCGTCATCAGGGACGGGAAGGAAGCCATCACCTTCTTCGAGCCGACGTCGGAGCCGGAGAAACTTCCTGACCTCGTCCTGCTCGACATCAACCTTCCGAAGAAGAGCGGGCATGAAGTGCTCATGCATATCAAGACGACGGAGCGCTACAAGCACATTCCCGTCATCATGCTCACGACATCGTCATCGGAAAAGGACATCCTCAAGTCCTACAACAACTATGCGAACTGCTTCATCACGAAGCCCGTCGAAGTCGCGGATTTCATGGATGCCATCGACAGGATAGAGGACTTCTGGATCAACATCGTTTCCATTCCGAAGAGATAGCATGCCGGCGGATAGCAGCAAATACAGGGTGCTCGTCATCGAGGACAATCCGGGGGACTACGTCCTGGTCGAGGACTTTCTGTACGAGCAGATCGAAGCACCCACGATCACCCATGCGGAGAGCTTCGAGAAGGCGAGTTCCATCCTCACGAAAGATGGCCAACGATTCGATGTCGTCCTGCTTGACCTTTCCCTGTCGGACAGAACGGGAGAAGGCCTCATCCACGATATCGTCGGCTTGTGTCCCGACATTCCCGTCATCGTACTGACGGGGTATGCCGACTTCGCCTTCGGCGTGAAGTCGCTTTCGATGGGAATCGCCGACTACATCCTCAAGGAAGAGCTCACCGCACTGATCCTGTACAAGAGTATCGTCTACAGTTCCGAACGGAGAAGGATATCGTCGGCACTGCTCGAATCGGAGCATAAGTACAGTGAGCTCTTCCACCTCAGCCCACTGCCCATGTGGGTATGCGATTGCGGCACCCTCAAGTTCATCGACGTCAACAATGCCGCGATCAGGCACTACGGCTTCAGCCTCCAGGAGTTCCTGGACATGTCGATCGCGGACATACAACAGATCGGAAGCATGCCGGAAGCGATGCCCTCGGATCCCGGATTTCCCGAACGCTACATGCAGGGAATCGTCGATCATCGGAAGAAGAATGGCGAGATGATCCGCGTGGACCTTCGGAGCAATGCCTTGCAGTACAAGGGCACGTCATCACGGATCATCCTCGCGAACGACGTCACGGAACGACTGAACTACATCAATGCCATCGAAGCCCAGAACAGAAAGCTCAAGGAGATAGCCTGGATGCAGTCCCACGTGATACGCGCTCCACTGTCGAGGATCATGGGCCTGATTTCCATCATCCGCGACTCCAAAGGGTCCACCGAAGAGCGCGACGAAATGCTCGGCTATCTGATGACCTCGGCGCACGAACTGGACAAGGTCATCAGGAACATCACGGAACTGACGTGATATCGTCCGATCCGTGAGTGACCGGGAAACACGATGCGAGTCCCGATCGGGAACATTCACGCGATACGTCGTTTCAGACGTGGCCACCATGATGGAGGACCGACCATGGCAGTGAAAGGACAGCTCAGACAACCGACATCGCCCATGCCGGCCCAGCATCAGGAGAAGCCCGGCATGGAGCACAGGATGAAGCCGCACCCGAAGTACATAGCCCCGGCCTTCGTCTTCTTCGCAAGCGAAGCGGACCGCAGCTTCATCACCGGCGAAGTGCTCGTGCTGTACGGCGGAACGACGATGGGATGACGTGGAACCTTTCCCTATGCATCGGGTAGCACCGTTGTGCGCGATAGCCGGACGCTTCGCGTTCCGCCGTGATCGACGTTCACCACGATGCGAGCAGGAGGTATCATGAGAGCTCTATGGTCCGGATCGATTTCATTCGGCCTCGTCAAGATTCCCGTCAAGCTCCTCAGTGCCGTGAAGGAACGGGAGCTGAGTTTCGATCTGCTCTCGAAGAAGGATCACTCCCCGATCCGCTACAAGCGCGTATCCGAATCCACGGGCAAGGAAATCTCCTACCAGGACATCGTGAAGGGATTCGAATACTCCAGGGGACGCTACGTCATCGTGACCCCGCAGGACTTCACGAATGCGAGTCCGGACAAATCGCACAGTATCGACATCCTCCAGTTCACGTCATTCGACAGCATCGACCCGATCTACTACGACAAGGCCTACTACCTCGTTCCCCACAAGGGTGCGGAGAAGATCTACCATCTTCTCTGGAAGGCTCTGAGCAAATCGCAGACCATCGGCATCGCCGAGTTCGTACTCCGCACCAGGGCACACCCCGTAGCTCTCCGGCCCTGGCACGACGGAGCGCTCCTGCTGCACCAGATGCACTACGCCGGTGAGATAGGAAGCATACCCGGTTCCATACCCGACTCCGACAGAACGTCACCCAAGGAACTATCGCTGGCGATGAAGCTCGTAGAATCGCTCTCGAAGGAATTCGATGCCGCCGCGTTCAAGGATACCTACACGGCGAAACTGAAGCGTGTGATCAGGGCGAAGGCGAAGGGCAAGACGGTGACCATCCACGAACGGCCGAAGAAGGAACGCGGCAAGGTCATCGACCTCATGGAAGAACTGAAGCTGAGCCTGACGGAGAACAAGCCACGATCGCCGCAACGGAGGAAGACCGGATGAGCCTGCGCACCTACACGAAGAAGAGAACCTTCACGAAGACCCCCGAGCCGCAGGGAGCGGTCGAGCGCAGTCACAAGGCCCTCCGCTTCGTCGTTCAGAAGCATGACGCCTCCCGGCTTCACTACGACTTCCGTCTCGAGCTGGATGGCGTGCTGAAGAGTTGGGCCGTTCCCAAAGGACCGTCGTTACGTCCGTCCGACAAACGGCTGGCCGTGATGGTCGAGGATCATCCCTACGACTATCGCACGTTCGAAGGTGTCATCCCCGAGGGCAACTACGGTGCAGGCACCGTGCTGGTCTGGGATGAAGGTACCTACGAGCCCGTCGAGGCCGCGGGCAAGAGCATTCCGGCACAGCAGACCGCCATGAACCATGGATTGCGGGAAGGATCGGTCGTGATCGAGCTGCACGGCACGAAACTCAAGGGCGCATTCTCCCTCGTCCGCATGCATGGCAGTGGAGGCAACAACTGGTTGCTGGTCAAGAAGGACGATGACTACGCGAAGGACATCGACGTCACGAGAAAGACGCGATCGGTGATCAGCGGCAAGAACCTCGACGAAGTAGGAGGAAGGAAACGCCGGAAACCCAGCCATACGGCACGAGATGCGAAAGAATGATCCATATCCACGGGCGATACGTCCCATGCTGGCGACGCTCGTCGACGGGCCCTTCACGGACAGGGACTGGGTATTCGAAATCAAATGGGACGGATATCGTACGATCGCCATGGTGAATCACGGCAAGGTTCGTCTGCTGTCGCGCAACGCGCAGGTCTTCACGGAAACGTTCGCACCCGTCACCGCTACGCTGGATGGTCTCCGTCACGACGCCGTCATCGACGGGGAGATCGTCGTACTCGACGACATGGGACGCTCCCGTTTCCAGCTGCTTCAGACATGGAAGAAGACGGGTCAGGGAACGCTGGTCTACTGCGCCTTCGATCTGTTGTGGCTCGATGGGCATCGCCTCGACGCACTCCCCCTCCTCGACCGGAAGGAACTGTTGAAGACCGTTCTTCCCGGGAATCCGACGATCATGTATTCGGAGCACGTCCCCGAACGGGGCGAGGACTTCTTCAGAACCGCCAGGAAGAGCGGGCTCGAAGGGATCATGGCCAAACGCAAGGACAGCGGCTATCACGCAGGAATCCGAAGCAGGGACTGGCTCAAGATCAAGACCCACGCACGTCAGGAAGTCGTCATCGCCGGATACACGGAAGGGCGCGGATCGCGCAAGCACTTCGGGGCTCTCGTTCTCGGCGTCTATGAAGGCAACGACCTGATCTACGTCGGTCATACCGGCACCGGATTCGACGAAGATACGCTCGAGGATGTCCAGGCGAAGCTGCATCGGCTCGAACGGAAGACATCTCCCTTCGATGACGTGCCCGTCACCAATGCACCGGTACGGTGGGTACGCCCCACGCTCGTTGCGGAAGTGCGATTCCAGGAATGGACCAACGACGGCGTCATGCGACAGCCCGTCTTCCTGGGCCTCAGATCGGACAAGAACGCGCACGACGTCCGTCGGGAGCGTGTATCATCGACATGAAGAGGACCGTCATGACCGCACCCCATGCATGGATCAGCGAGGATGAAACCACCGTCACCCGTACCGTCAATCGTCATGAACTTTCGCTGACCAACCTCACGAAGTTCTACTGGAGGCGTGGTGGTATCACGAAGCGGGATGTCCTCGAATACTATCACGCGATATCATCCTACGTCATGCCGTACCTGAAGGACCGGCCACAGTCTCTCCTGCGTCACCCCGAAGGAGCCGAGCGAGCCGGCTTCTACCAGAAGGACGTGAAGGGAAAGGTCGCCGACTGGATGCGGCTCCACGTCGACTACAGCGAGTCCACGGGCAAGGACGTGCACTACCTCGTGTGCGAAGACAAGGCCACGCTCCTCTATATGGCGAACATGGGATGCATCGAGATGCATCCATGGCATTCGCGTGCCGACCATCCCGATCATCCCGACTACTGCCTCATCGATCTGGATCCCCTCTCCATCGGATTCGACAAGGTCGTCAAGACGGCACTGGTAGTCAAGGACGTGCTCGACGACTGGAAGATCGCATCCTTCTGCAAGACGTCCGGTGCGACTGGACTGCACATCTACATTCCATTGGGTGCGCGATACACCTACGCCCAATCGCGGCAGTTCGCGCAGGTCATCGTTACCGCTGTCCACGAACTGGCCCCGTCGATCACGAGTCTGGAGCGCGCACCGGCGAAGCGTCGACGCAAGGTCTATCTGGACCATCTGCAGAACGGTCAGGGACAGACCGTCGCCGCTCCCTATTCCCTTCGTGCCCGTCCTGGGGCCCTGGTATCGACGCCCCTTCACTGGGAGGAAGTCCGTAAAGGGCTGGATCCCGGCCGATTCACCATCACGACCATCTTCGACCGTCTGAAGGAAACGGGAGACCTGTTCAAACCGGTGCTCGGAAAAGGCACGAATCTCGACAGATTCCTGCGGAGCAATGGTCATCAGTAGCGGTTTCCATAGTTTGGGCAAAAGTCCTTCCACACCATTCCATCCCCTGACCACGATGTTCCGCACCATCCTGCTTCTCGGTTTCGTTCTCTTCCTCACGCACGATCTGACGGCGCAGAAAGGCGAAGCTCGGCGTCAGATCGCGAAGATCATCCAGTCGTCGAATGCGAAGGTCGGCGTCTCCGTGCTCGGCCTCGAGGACAGGGATACGCTGGCGTTCGACGGGAAGGGACACTATCCGATGCAGAGCGTCTACAAGTTCCCACTGGCGGTGGCCGTACTGCACGAGGTGGATCGTGGGAAGCTCTCACTCGATATGAAGATCCATGTCCGGAAGAAGGACCTGCTCCCCGATACATGGAGCCCGATGCGGGACAAGTATCCGAAGGGCGAGATACACCTCACCCTGAGCGAGATCCTCCGATACACGGTATCGCAGAGCGACAACAACGGATGCGACATCCTGTTCCGCATGCTCGGCGGACCGGCCAAGGTGGAGGCGTACATCCGCAGTCTCGGCATCACCGGTATGGCGTTCGCGGCTACGGAAGAGGAGATGCACGAGAGGCCGAAGACGCAGTTCTCGAACTGGTGCGAACCGGAGGCAATGGTGAAACTGCTCGACATGTTCCATGGCGGGCGTATCCTTTCGGAATCGAGCAGGAAGTTCCTGTGGAATGCCATGGCGGAAACGTCGACAGGACCGGACCGGATCAAGGGACTTCTCCCGCCGGGCACGACAGTGGCCCACAAGACGGGATCCTCCGGCAGGAACAGCGAGGGTACCATCCACGCCCTCAATGACGTCGGTATCGTCGTGCTTCCGAAGAACAGGCACGTCGCCATCGTCGTCTACGTCTCGGACTCGCACGAGGACAACGACACCCTGGAGAACGTCATCGCCAGGATATCGAAGATCGTCTGGGATTATTTCTCGGCGAAGAAATGATGCCGGCCCTACAGCTCCACATGTAGTCGTATCGCTCCGAGATCGACCGGACCGCGATCGGCATTGTAGGCAGGATTGGAGATATGCTGCCAGTCGATCGATAGCGATGCCCATTTCATGATGCGCAGCGTGTAGAGAAGCTCGACGATGGTTTCCGGACGATAGTCGAGTGCTCCGTCTCCGATGAAGAAACTGATTCCACCCCTGGCCAGGTAGTCGCGGCGCTCCTGCGAGAGCGCATTACCGACGATGCCGACGAAGAGTTCGTCCTCAGCCCGACCCCATGATGTCCCCTTGATCCTCGCACCTGCGGAGATGGAACGATCGATCTCCGTGAATGCATAGGTCTCGGTCTTTCCATCCGCCCAACTGGCCCGCAGAAAGACGCCGATATCGTCGGCTACGGCTTGTTCGATGTTGAGTCCGAAGCCGAACTTGATCTGTTCGGTCGTCCGGACCTTGCCGATATCCGGCGGCTCTCCTGTCTTCGCCGCAAGGTCCAGTGCATCCTGATACCGCGCCATGATCGCACGGTTGCGGAAGGCAAGCACGCGTACCGCTCCCGGACGCCCATCGATCGTATGGCTATGTCCGACCTCGAGCTGATCTCCGTAATGCTTCATGATATCAGGGTCCAGTGCCTGCTGATTCGGCTCGTATGGCTGTATGAAGCGGCCCAGACGGAGCACCCAATCGTCGTGATACCATTCCAGTGCCAGTCCCCACGAGTATCCGCGTGCATCGGCCGCATAGTCGTATGCACCGTGCGTCATCAACGACCAGTTCATGAACTGCGTTCGCGGATCATGACTATAGATATTGTCATCGAAGATATCGAGCGCAGCAAGATTGCCGGCCGTCACCACGAGACGATGGGTGGCCGTCGTATCCGCGAGCTGATTGACATCCGAATCGACGGGAAGCGGTACGTCGTTCAGGGGAATGGTCTGACGCAGGAAGAGCCTGGCCATATAGACCCTGAAGGTCGGGCCTGTGGTTCGGGCCATCTCGCCGTTCGTGAAGCCGCCAAGGCCGAGCAACCCCGAAAGGGCGAGACCACGCGCCGTCTCGATGTTGAGGTAGACCTCCCCTCCCGGCCATAGCCGTAGCCCACCCATGACCGTGGCCGTCAGCGAATAACTCGGTTCAGGGTCCGGCGTCAGACTGTTCGTCCCGGAATATCGTGCCGGGAATCCTGCCTTCCCCTGCCAGATGTACGTCGTCTGGAATCCGGCCTTCCATGTCTCCTGCCCGGAAGTCTGTCCATACGACGACGTGGCTGTCCACAGGAACAGGACGAGGATCGCGATGGGAAGGCGATAGCGAGCGAACATGACGATAGCCGATGCGGAACGATACTGATGGCCTTGGCGAGGGCGGGCAAATATAGCCTGAGCGGCTCCGCCGCAGCTCACTACCGTTCGTTAGAATTCGCTGAGAGCATGTCCTCTCACGTGCTCTTCTTACCTGCTGATTCCAGAACCAGCAACTGCAGGAACAGTTCCGTCATCCGTGTACGCTCCGATTGAAGCATCCGCATGAGAATGGATAGTATCGCCACCAGCAACCCCGCCAGCATCCAAATCTTCGACGGCTGAGCCATTGGGGCAAAGATCCCGAGAAGGATGAGCACTGAACAGGCACATGAGAGCCCTCGATACATACTCTGATACACCGTCAATCTCTCGAACCGCTCCGAATGTCCATCTGTACGGAGGGCAACAACTGCCTCCTTATATCCCATCTTGATGACTACCTGTTGTTCCCGATCCCTTCCATCCGCATTTCGCGGTATACCATATCGGGACTCAAGAATCTTCTTGACTCTTTCCTGTTGCGCCGACGAAAGAAGTTCGGGAGAAGGTGTGTATAACGTGAAACGCACCGGTAATATCTTGTCAGCGAGCCAATCTTTCAGGAACCGCGCCGGTCCTTGAAGGACCATTCCTAACGTGAGTGCAGCCATCGTCAGGACGGTCAAATCTCCTATGGTCATGGATCCAGGTTTTTCTATCACAACCAGATAATCGTACTGATAGACCATGCCTACTATCACGAGTGCCCCCGGAATGATCGCAGCAAGTATCTCGAACAACGTCAGTTGCTTCATGGTGATTTCTCGGTAGTCTGACGGAATAGGATGATAGTGAGCCATATCAGTACAGTAGTATACCGATACTGCTCCTCATACTGAAATATGCTATAGTACCGTCAACGTCTTCACTTGCGTAAACCGGCCCGATGCGTTCTCCACTTCGAGCTGATAGACGTAGGTTCCACTGGCGATACGCATGTCGCCGGATCGGTCCCATTCGACAGCATGCCGGCCTTCATCGAGTCGTGCATCGAGGAGCGTAGCGACGCTCCTTCCCGACAGATCGTGGATGGTCAGTCGTACATGCGACGTACGAAGTAGAGAGAACGCGAACGTCGTATGCTCCGTCACAGGATTTGGGTAGTTCTGCCGCAACACGAACTGACCTCCGGTTTCCGGTTCGAGCTCGGCAAGTCCCGTCGTCGGACCATCGATGCCGATCGTCATCGATCCGTTGTAGCCACCGGTCGTCGTATTCGGAGTGATGCCGAGCATCTCGTACTGAAGATCGCCCGGTGGCGAGGCGAAGACCATATCGGCCGCATTGTTGACGACGGACGTATTCTTCCCACGCCCGGCATACAGGGGCGTCGTATAGACTTCGTCGTTGAGGGCATCCGGGAACGCCATCTGGGATGTGGCGCTCAGGACGGAGCTGAGGAAGACCTGGAAATGGATGTGCGTGATACGTCCATTGTACCATCCCGGATAGATCGTCCTGAACTCCACGCGTCCGTTCGCATCGGTCAACTGGATCCCGCGCATGAAGGTCTGACCTACGGTATTCGAGCCCGGCTGGACATATCCCGAATACACGCCATCCTTGTCGCAATGCCAGATATCCACGCGGGCATTGGCGATCGGAGCACAACCGAGATTGACGTTCACGACGGTCAATGCGAGCGTGAGCGGTACGCCCGGCCTGCCTTCCGTGACGTCCTGTCTGAACTTCGACGCATCCGAACTCAGATCGAGCGGATACGGTCCTGCCGTCTCGTTCGGAATCAGGATACAGTCCACACCGGGCGGCTTCGGTGGTGTGGCATGGATCACGGTGGGTCTCCATGGTATGACCGATCCGATTCCGGCCAGACCCAATCCCTTCAGGAAGTCGCTTCGTTTCATCGTTGCCTCCGTGAGTATCCGCAAGCAAGGCGTATGGTCGTATCGTTCCGTTACAGGAACCTGTCGAGGATATACTATCGGCCGACGATGATCGGCATCGTCATACGATTCCGTCCGCTGCGAATCTGCAGAACATAGCAGGAAGGTGCAACGTCACCGACGTACAGGGCGTCCGGTCGGCTGCCGTCGTTCACATACCCTGCGTCGTACCGCCATTCCCTCACGGTACGCCCCGTAACGTCCATCAACGTCGCCGTTTCCATCCCGGCAGGCAGTATCGAGGACGGGATGACGGTTCCGACGATACGACTTCCATGGGAAGCGATAGCCTCTGCGTCCGGAATCGACACCGTCCTGAATACCGCAGCTTCGAGAGGTATGCGGATGGACTCCTCGAGGTTAACGGCACACACGATCGTATCCCGGAACGTTCCTTCCATCGCAGATGCGACGCAGTACTCGATGGTTCTGGCTTCGCCTGGACGGATCTCATAGGGAAGCGCGTCGATCTGCGCGAACGGCAAGGCGAACGGATCGGCAAGGCCGTCGAGAGATGTGACGATCAGATTTCCCGTACCCGTATTGGCGATCTGTACCTGTGCGCATTTGCGTTCGTTCACGAAGTACGTTCCTGACATCGTACCGGAATACATCGGAGCGGGAGATACGAAGTCGGCGGTGACGACGATCGGGAATACCGTTCCACGTATGCGAACGAGCAGGGTATCGGTCGAGACCCCATTCCGCCTGGGGCCGGAACCGCACATGATGTCGAAGTGAGCGGACCCGTTTCCTGCTAACGTCATCTTCGTCAGCGTCGTCCCGAATATTCCTCCACGGGCGAAATGAACGTCGCTGACGATCATGGGTATATCGGTCGGATTGTGCAGTTCCATCCTCGTCGTCGGATGCATCAGCGGATATACGATCCCGAAGTCGACGGATTCCGAACCGAGCGGCGAAACGACCTTCGGTACCAGTTTCACGACTCTCCTGTTGCCGGCCCAGTCTCTCGCTTCGAGCGACATCGAGTCCGGCGCTTCCGGATCACGCCATCGTACGGAGAACGTCGCCTTCATATGTTGCTCCGTCATTCCGTAGATACCATGGTCACCGACGATCGACGTCGTGGTAGTACTATCGGAGACGGGTCTGCCGATGAAGGCCAGGCCCGCTCCGACGTCCTGTACGCTGACGTCCCATCCGGTGCCGGTCTCCACCGCTTCGATCGACGGCGGCACGATATCGTCGACGTCAGTGCGGCGTTCCGCCCCGCCCATCGGCCAGCCGTAGGCATTCAGTTCACCGTAGCCGTAGATGTATCCTCCGACGTCGATGCTGTCGTTACCATGGACGGTATACGATCCGGGCTTCACCTTGAGCCGGAAGCAGTAGAAATCCGTTCCCGGAATGGCGGTGTTGGCCATCTGTTGCGGGAACAGGTCCGCATGATTCCACAGGGGTACTCCATTGATGCGGATCGAACGGAGATGGGCCTGACGGTTCGCGGAATCTCCCTTCACCTTGACGACGAAGGTGAGGAAGTGATTCGTGAAATCGGACAGCATCGGAGTCTGGAACAAGGCCGACGACACGAACTGCTCTTCGGGCACGAGTGCGATCATGAAGGGATCGAGGAACGCATCCCCGTCGAACGATGCCGAACAGGAATACTGCAGTACCTGGATCGGTGCATCGGCTTCCCAGACCGAGATGCCATCGATCAACTGCACGGGTTTGTCGCTTTTCCTGATATCGACGAAGTCTCCGGCCTTCAGAAGATACAACGTATCGATTCCGGTCTGCACCTTCGTGATCACGTCATACCATCGCACGATGGTCGTCGTATGCCCCTGCGAAGCCACGACACGGAAATAGTCTCCCCGTCCGCCCTTCGGTGTACTCGTACGTGCGAACGGTACGGATACGTAGCGCTTGCCCCACGACGAAACGGGAACACCCCACTCGACGAGATGGTTCCGTCCGTTTCCGTTCACGAGCTCGCTCGGAACGGCCGTCCGCATGTGGAAGTTGATGAGGCAGACAGGCTTGTTGGATCTGATCCTGGTCCCTGTAAGGTCGAAGGCCCCCTTCGTCGTGGCATTGCCGTGGACCATATAGGTCTGTCCCTTCTTCATCGCGACACCGAGCGTCTGTCCTTTGTTGATCGCACGCCCGGTCGACGTTCTGCCGCCCAGTTCACCACCCGTGCCACGCAGATCGATTTCGACATCGGTACCATCCTGCGACGCGACGATGACGAAGCCACCCGCCCAGGGCTGTAGTTCCCTGAAGTCGTAGAATGCGGTAACGACGTGGTCGGTTCCCCACGTATGTACCGGCCTGGCCAGATAACCGTCGGTAGAATATCCTTTCGAATTCAGGACGTAGACGACGATCGGGCGTTCGGCCGTGATCCGTATACCACCGTTCTCCACGGTTTCGGCGTTCCGCAGTTCCCAGCCCCAGTTCGTACTGCCGTCCTCGTCGGCAAGCGTAAGGGTACCGCCGGCCTGGACCGTTCGCAGCAGGGTACGTTTGGTCCGCATATCGTAGATACGCACCTCCGTCTCGTACCGCGACGCGATATAGATCTGCAGGGCCGTCTTCGGATACTCGACCATTTCGTTCGGAGGGATGGCGATCCAGAAGTCCACTCCTTCGCTCCCGCTCTCGAGGAGGTCGATATCCGGTTGCGCCTGCAGCGTACAGGTCGAAAGGATCAGGAGGATCGTCGCAAGGACATGCTTCATGATGGAGCTTGTACATGATTCTTCGTCTCGCATCCACCGGCGAGACACCGCAATATGCCGGTCTATCGATGTAAAGCCATATGACCCGTCATCGTTACAGATACGGGTTTTCCGGCCCGGCAGGGTCGCTCATTTTCGTATGTTGGCACGTTCATTCACGGAGATTCAATCCATGGCGCCGGCGATCCGTTATGCACTGGCCGTTCTCATCCTGTGTTCGATTGCTTCTCCCCTCATGGCACAAGGGAAACCTGGGGCCTGGCCGTTGAACCTCAAGCCCGGCATGACGTCGGAGAAGGTTCTCGGTCTGCTCGAAGACCAGGAGATCAAGGTCCAGTCATCGTCACCGACGAACATCGTCGTCGGACCGCGAACGGTCTACGGAAGGATCTGCGAACGCGTCACCATCCTGCTCGACGCGTCGAGTGCAGTGGAGCGAACCGACGTCCTGTACAAGATCACCGGCAACATCAAGCGCGATGCCCAGACGGTGGAGGGCCTCGTCGGTGAACTGACCACGGCCTTCGGTGCACCGGAGAAGAACAACGACTATTCCTATACGTGGTGGGCCGGTAACGAAGCACCAGCAAGCATCGGCGTCGGTGACGACGAGAAGCAACTCGTCGTTTCCCTGTTCAAGCTCGCCAACGACTCGGCGGCAGCGGCCGAAGCGGAAGAGGACAAGAAGGTCCGTTTCCCCTATGGCGTCGAACCCATGTCGACAAGAGCCGATGCCGAGAAGGCCGTGAGGAACAATGGCGGACTGATCACTTCCACCGAAGACGACGCGATCTACATCGGCAAGGGAATATTCTGGAACGTGAATTCCACGGGTGGTGTCCTGCTCGTCAACGACCAGGGCTTCATCCATGCCTGCGAATTCACCATGGAGTTCGAGAACGAGGATCAGCGCTTCGCCATCACCGACGCCATATCGATCAAGATGAATCGCATGTACGGCGCAGGAGATACGACGCCCGAGGGAGGACGCGTGTGGTACAAGGGTGAGACGGCCATCGCCAATCTACGACTGCCGGATGACAACACGCTGGTCCTTACCATCGCGGCTGCGACGCCCTAGTTCCTGCTCTGATCGAAGGCCTTGAGTGCCAGGTCGAGCCTGAACTCCATCTCTTCATACGTCGCATATCCTTCGGCAAGGATCATGGCCTGGTCATCCTTGATGAGGATGACCGTCGGGAACCCCGAGATCCCCATCGACGATACGAAGGCGAATTCTTCGTCGACCATTACGGCGATCTGCTCGTCATGCAGGGTGGTCAGGAATTCGTCGACATCGAGACCGTATTCTTCGGCGAGCGCGGCGAACGTCCCGTCGTCGACGATGCTCATACCGTCGCGATAGATGGCCTGTTGCAACCGATGGGCGAAGTCGACCGCCCGTTCGGGATCGAACGTCTTGAACGTCATCAGCGCCTTCGCTCCGGGCACGGAATCCAGAATGGCGGTCCCTTCTTCGAGCACGCCGCCCACGTAAGCCGTGCCGAATACGGCACCGGTCGATTCCTCGATACGCCGGTATGCGTCCCTCAGGACCTCCACCCTGTCTCCCACCGTACCCACCCGTTCACCTACGACCATGCCTCCGGCCATCACCTGGATGTCGACACGATCCGACCATATATCCTGCACCCGTTGCATGACGGGTCCGAAGCCATAACACCAGCCGCAGAGGGTGTCCTGAAGATAGAGGAGCGTAGGTTTCATGTCACAAAACTACGACTACCGTACTAATGCCGTAGTACGGCATTATCACACTTCTCCGTAGGTTGGCACACGTAGTTTATACGTAGTAATTTTGGATTTATGGAATCTCATACGATATCGACGTGCGAGTCCTGCGGATCGAGAGTGCATTCGACCTTCGCTGCACTCACCGTTCTGGAAACGGCCGAAGTGAGTTCCAGCAAAGCCTGTCATCGGTACGAGCGGGGAGTGACGGTATTCAGGCAGGACGAGTTCGCACGTGGCTTGTATTGCATCCATCATGGTCATGTGAAGGTATCCCGTACCGGACATGACGGGAGGGAGCAGATCCTTCGTTTCGCAGGTCCCGGTGAACAGATCGGCTATGCTTCGCTCATCACGGGCGAGCCGTATACGATCAATGCCACGGCCGTCGAGTCGTCGTCGGTATGCTTCATACCACGGGAACTTATCTTCAACCTGATTCGTGAGAACACGCATCTTGCATTGCGATTCATGCAGGCCATCTCGCACGAGCTCGACGATACCGAACGACGTGTCGTTGAACTCGCCCAGAAGACCGTTCGCGAGCGCGTAGCGGAAGCACTGCTGGTACTCAGGGAAACGTTCGGTACAGACGACGACGGGGAAACCATCCGCATCCAGTTGACACGCGAGGAGATCGCGGATATCGTAGGTACGGCACCGGAAAGCGTCATCCGCATGTTGAGCGAACTGAAGCACGATCAAGTCATCGAAACGGCGGGCCGCAACATCAGGATCAAGAACCTCAGATCCCTGATCCAGACGGCCAATCTTGCACAATAAGCAGGCAGCCTGACAAAAGTCATAGGACACCGTTGTCCGCGCTGCGCAGTTTCGCATCATGAATACCGATCATATGCAGCAAGTACAGGCGTTGCTTCTACGCGAGGTCCAGTATACGTCGATGCTCCATCGGATACGCGAGACGCTGGACCATCTTCATCCCCGTCTGGATCCGACCGATGCAGGACAGGTATCGACGCTTTCCAGCAGCATCGATACGTTGCTGGACGATACGGAAACACGCAGGGAATTCGAACACGTGTTCGCGGCCATGCATGGAACGTTCCTTTCCGATCTCGCCAAGGACTTCCCGACCATTACGGTGGCCGAGATGCGGCTGTGCGCCTTCCTGCGATTGCCCCTTTCATCGAAGGACATCGCCGACATCTTCCATTGTTCCGTACGCAGCATCGAGAAACATCGCGAACGTCTGCGGAAGAAATTCGGCCTGCTGCCCGGCGAAAGTCTGACGACCTTCCTGACGGCCCGGGGACAATAAGCAGGCCCCGAAATCTTCGTAGATTGAGCTCCGGAACGTACGATCAACTCCAAAGTCCTGGTCCAGTCATGGCAAAACAGCCCTTGCGCACCGCCGCTAAGTCGAAGACAACGTGGAACTTCCCCTGGAACAAGCGCCAGTTCATCCTGCTCGGTGCCGGCGTCGCCGTCATCATCGTGGGCTTCCTGCTGCTGTCGACCGGCATGGGCGGTAACTGGGATTCTCCGCTGGCCGTCGCGGTCGCACCGGTGGTACTCGTCATCGGATTCTGCGTCGTCGTTCCCTATGCCATCCTCAGCTCGGGCCCGCCATCCGGTGAATAAGGCGGCCACGATAGATCGCCTTTCGAGGAAGATCCGTCCCGACGACGAGGCACGCATCCTTTCCGCGGCCTCGCGAAAGATTCGCGCCAACATCACCCATCTCCATGCCTTCGGCTCGCTGCTGAAGAACGTCCGTCTGCTGTTCCGCATGTTGGGCGACAAGCAGTTCCACATGACATGGGCGACGCGCGGCATGATCCTTGCCGCCCTCGTCTACTTCGTGCTTCCCACCGACGCCACACCCGACTTCATCCCCCTCATCGGATACCTCGACGATACGATGATCGTAGGCTTCGTGATCAAACGCCTGGCTACCGAGATCGAACGGTATCGGGACTATCGCGAAGACAGGGGCTGAGTCTTTCCCGCGTACGCAGCGTATCCGTCAGGTATCGACCATTCCGCCGACCGGCATCGTCTCTCACCGACGCCCTCATCAATCACATATCGACGAATGCGGTTCCGTTCCGATCGATCAAGGTCGGATAAAGGTTCGCCGACGACCGAATGTCGCACAGGTATTACGGCCATCGTCGCATGGCATATACATCAAGACCATACATCACATACGTCGACTCGTGTAACTCCGGCACAGGCAGCCATGTCATGCATGTATCGATTCCATTCCTCCTATCGCTGGAATCCCAGATACGATCAGGCCTGACAAGGGTCCAGGGCAGACATTCCACGTGCGCCGAACGGCGCCATCCGCATTCATTCTGTCGCTCTTCATCGTCGACGATGAGTACATGGATACGACACGAGGCAGGTCGCGATAAGGATTTCGGGCATATCCGTATCGCCATCATCAAGGTTCCGTCAAGGTGGCCACCACCTCGCCGATGTGTAGAATAGCATATCACTCATACATTCAGGCGATCATATGCTTGAATCACTCCCACACGGGCAATGGGATCACCGCCGTGCAGCGCATCTTCTGCGCCGGATATCGATCGGCGTACGACCCGAAGAGATCGCCGTTCTCGCGTCGATGCCGTTCGACGACGCCATCGACCATATCCTGAACCCACTGTCGATCGACTTCGATGGCTATCGTCACCTCACGCATGACGACGTCGTCAGCGGAGTATCACCGATCGACGCTCCCGAATGGCATGCATACTTCAGGGAGAAGAATCTTCGCTACGGGGATGTCCGACGATGGTGGATCAGAACGATGCTGTCCGAAGGTACATCCATACAGGAACGCATGGTCCTGTTCTGGCATATGCTGTTCACGACGTCGATGAACGGTGCGCACTACGCCGAGCATGTCCTCGATCAGAACCTCTTCATGCGCGACAACTGCCTCGGCGATCTCCGCGCCATGGTCGACGGCATCACGCACGGCACGGCGATGCAGATCTATCTGGACGGTATCCGCAACGAATGGCATGACTGGTTCGACGGCGTGAACGAGAACCACGCACGCGAGCTCTTCGAACTGCAGACGCTCGGCATTCCATCGGATATCTCACCCGCCTATACGCAGGGCGACGTCGCCGAAGCCGCACGGGCCTTCAGCGGATGGAGGCTGGACGAGTACTGGAAGGATAACGGCAATGGTGTGAGGACGCTCTACAGGAAGCGGAACACCGTATGGCGCAAGGACCATTGGGACTATCGGCACAAGGCCGTCTTCGGCAGGACCGGTCCATGGAACGGCCACGACGTCGTATCCATGCTCTTCACCGAACGCCCCACGCACGTGGCACGGCATATCTGCAGAAGGATTCTGGCCGAATTCCTCACCGCATCGCCGGACGAACGGCTGGTGGACGCGCTCGCACAGCACCTGATCGACAGCGGCTGGTCGATCGGGTCGACGATGCGCACGCTCTTCCGAAGCGGTGAATTCTACGCACCCGGATACAGGATGGGACTGGTCCGATCACCGATCCATCTGCTCGTCGGTACGCTGCGCACGATACGCACGACCTATATCACCGATCTGGACGACGCCGACGGACGGAGCGAGAACGATCTGCTCGATCGGCTATCGTCCATGGGGCATCTCATGTACGACCCGCCGAACGTATCCGGCTGGGCCGGTGGTATGGCATGGCTCAGCGCCGCATCCGTTCCGACGCGCATCGACCTCTGCCGGCGTATCGCCCTCGGAGAAGTCGAGTTCAAGGACTATGCAGGCGGGAGATATGTCTATACCTACGACGCCTATGCACTTGCCTCATCTCTTGCCGATCCATCGGACCTCGAAGCCCTCGTCCGCGCCACCGCTTCGTTCTTCCTCGATACCGTCGATCCTCACGTATGCGATGCGCTGCGTTTCGCATTCCTTCAGGGCGCTTCATCACCGGAATGGTACGCGGCACAGGATGATCCGACGACGGATCGAAGGCTCCGTCTCGGATTCGCCACCGCTCTCGGTTCACCCAGATATCAATTGCACTAATCCGGATACATCGTCATGCATCGCAGAACCTTCCTCAGGCACATGGCGGCCACAGGCCTGGCCCTGCCCGGACTCATGAACGGCACCGTTTCGGCACTGGCCTTCTCCGATGGCCGCCTCGGCCATATCACGACACCGGATCGGGACTGCGATCGTATCCTCGTCATCCTGCGCATGTTCGGCGGCAACGACGGGCTGAATACGATCATCCCCGTATACGACGATGAATACTATCGAGTCCGACACCGAACGTCCCGGTACGACCTCTCCATTCCTGCCGAGGCGGCATTGCCCATACCCGGCAACAACGATCATCGCTTCCATCCTGCGCTCGGTCCGATGCTCGATCTCTACCTCGAGGGCAAGGTCGCCATCGTCCAGGGCGTCGGCTATCCCGACATGAACCTGTCGCACTTCCGGGGCAACGACATCTGGTTGTCGGCCAGCGATGCGGACGTGTTCGACGACAGCGGCTTCATCGGCCGATTCCTCGAACGGCGATATCCCGACTTCCCCGTCACGCTGCCCGATGCACCCTATGCGATCGAGTTCGGATCGGTCGTCGGTCGTCTCGCGGAGGGACGGCATCACACCATGGCCTTCCCGTACAACGACCGCACACGCATTCCACGCGATGCGGGAATACGCATCGGCGACGGAACGCAGGCGGATCGTCTGGAAGCGACCATAGAGAAACTCCTGCGTCATGGCTCATCGTTCCATGGCACCATCGACCGTGCGTTGCAGAACGTTCCGGGCAATCTCGTCGATACCTACTATCGGGGTGACGGCTATCTCGGACGCGCACTCGCACTCACGGCTCGTCTGATCAGATCGGGCCTCGGGACGCAGGTCTACATCATCCATGCTGGCCAGTTCGATACGCATCACGACCAGCAGCGCGTCCATGCCCAACAGCTCGACGAACTGTTCACGAACGTCCTCGCCTTCCAGCGCGAAATGGAGGCGTCCGGTCAGGACGAGCGCGTCTGCATCATGCCCATCAGTGAATTCGGGCGTCGCGTGGAGCCTACGGGATCGGGTACCGATCATGGAACGGCGGCACCGACCTTCCTCATCGGGGGTGGCGTACGGGGTGGACTCTACGGCACGGCCCCATCGGTACGCGATCTCGACGCCGACGGCAATCTCAAATGGAACGTCGATTTCCGCCAGATCTACGCCTCCATCCTCGCACAGTGGTTCTGCGTACCGAGCACCGAGGTCGAGAATCATATCCTTCCGCGCTACTTCCAGCAACTTCCCCTGTTCCGGCATGCCTTCACCGAACCGATCCCCATCAAGGTACAGCGCGAGACGCCGGCACCCGAACTGCAGCTCCATCCGAATCCGGCGCTGGAGACATTGCGGATACGTATCGGCGGGCTACCGGAATCGGCCGATGCCGACGTACGCATCTCCGCACTGGATGGCCGTCTGATCTCGTCCGGCCCTGCCGTCCTGGCGAACGGAACATGCACATGGGACGTGAGCAGGATTCCGCAGGGCGCATACGTCGTGCTCGTGAGCACGGCTGGCATGGCACTCGCAGGTCGACTGATCATCCGCCGATGACCCTTCCTGATTAACTTTGTCTTTTCCCCTTCAATGCACCTGTCGTTTTATGAACCTCGTGAATGGACAATACGAGATCGGTGGAATTCCGGTCTCCGACATCTGCGGTATGGCCGGCCTTCCCGTCTACGTGTATGACACGGCCATCATCGCACGGCAATACCACAGGCTGACGTCGGCCTTCTCCGGCATCGACGTAAGGATCCAGTACGCCTGCAAAGCGCTGACCAACGTCAACATCCTGAAGTTCATAAAATCTCTCGGTGCAGGTCTCGACACGGTTTCGATCCAGGAAGTCGAGCTGGGTCTCCATGCAGGCTTCAGTCCCGACGAGATCCTCTATACCCCCAACTGTGTTTCGTTCGAGGAACTACGCCGGGCCGCCGATCTCGGCGTCCACATCAACATCGACACCATCGGCGTACTCGAGCAGTTCGGTCATGAATACGGCGACCGTATCCCGGTATGCATCCGTGTGAATCCGCATATCATGGCCGGGGGCAACGAGCGCATCTCCACCGGTCACATCGATTCCAAGTTCGGCATCTCGATCTATCAGATGCGTCACGTCCAGCGCATCGTGGCATCGAACGGCATCCGCGTCAACGGCCTGCATATGCATACGGGCAGCGACATCCTCGATGCCGACGTCTTCCTGCAGGGTGCGGAACTCCTGCTCGATATCGCGGAGTCGTTTCCGAATCTCGAGTTCCTCGACTTCGGCAGCGGCTTCAAGGTACCGTACAAGCCCGACGACATCTCGACGGATATCGAGGATCTCGGCAGGAAGCTCACGGCCCGCATCGCAGCGTTCAACCAAACGCGCAGCACACCCGTGGAAGTATGGTTCGAGCCGGGCAAGTTCCTGGTGAGCGAGGCAGGTACGTTCCTGGTGTCCGTGAACGTGATCAAGCAGACGACGGCGACGGTATTCGCCGGCGTCGATTCGGGTCTCAACCACCTGCTGCGTCCGACGCTCTACAACTCCTACCATCATATCGTGAACGTCAGCAATCCCGAAGGCACACCACGTATCTACACTGTCGTGGGCTATATCTGCGAAACCGATACGTTCGGATGGGATCGTAAACTCAATGAAGTTCGCGAAGGCGACATTCTCGCATTCAGGAATGCCGGTGCCTATGGCTACATGATGTCATCCAACTACAACTCGCGCTGCAGGCCTGCGGAAGTGATGGTACACGAAGGCAAGGCATCGCTGATCAGACGCCGTGAAACGCTGGATGATCAGTTGCGGACGCAGATCGACGTTCTGCCCTGACGTTGCGGCAGAAGTCGATCATCGAAGAAGGCCCTCACGGCCGGGGTCGGCCGGAAATACGTTCGATCGTCTCCCATTCCTGTTCCGATCCGGCAATGGATCGGCAGGAGGGAGCAGCGATCAATCTTCGGACTCAGGGCGCTTGCGACGGCTGCGCATCTTCCGTTCGGTAGGCTTCTTCTGTTCGGTGAAATCGGACTTGATGAACATCTCGGACGTATAGACCTTCGTACGTCGTTCGTCCGCCACTGCACGCTTCTTTACCGGCGGGAAACCTCCGTTACCGGCGGCACGGCTTCGCTTGGCTGGACCACCTGCCGCGCGGCCGCCGCCATAGCTGCGTCCACCGGCACGGTTGCCACGTCCACTACGGTCGTCGGGATATCCCGAAGCATACTGCGGATCGTAGTTGGGGTCGAACTGCGGATTGTACGGACGATTGGCGCCGCGTTGCTGCGGACGTGCATTCTTCTGCTGGCGACCACCAGGTCCTTGCGGGCGGCCTGCGGACTGGGAGCGTCCCGGTCCTGGTCCGCCTTGCGGGCGACGGCTTCCCCCTGCACTACCCTGCGGGCGGCCTGTCGATGCGGCCTTGCCGCCCTGACGTCCGCCACTGACTCCAGCTCCGGCCTGGGTACGTCCCTTGTTCTGCTGGGGGCGTCCTCCGCCCTGCGGACGGCCATTCCGGTCGGCACTCCGGCCATCCCTGTTGTCGCGGTTATCGCGACTGTCACGTCCGTAATCCTGTGGCGGGCGGCCTCGTTGCGGACGGTCTCCGCGGTTGCTGCGCTCACCCTGTTGACGACTTCCGGGACCACCGTTGCGGCCACCGCCTTCGTATCCATTCCTTTTTCCCTGAGCAGGGCCTCCGCCCTGTTGTGCACCGCGGCGTCCGTCACCCTGTCGGGAACGGCCTTCCTGCCGGTGCGGACGGTTGGGCGACTGGTCATACTGTGAAGGTCCGCCACCGAAGCCGGTACGCGGGTCGTAGGACGAGGGAGCTACGTAGGGATAACCGTCATCATCCATTTCCGGTTTGGTCGGTCGGGCCGGCCGGCCGTTGATCGGCCTTGATTCGTTCGTGAGAGGCTGCCGGGAATCGTTCCGGGCGTCACGACGCCGTCCCTGCTTGTTGTCCTTGCGCGGGCGGCCTTTTTGTTGAGGCATAGCGATATTGGTATGTTGTTGTGCGGCGGCCGCAGTGCCCTGAAAGCAGACCACGAACTCGCCCTTGAATGTCTTTTCCGTGAACTTTTCGGCCAGTGCCGCGGCCGTACCGTAATGATGCGATTCCGACGGCATGGTAAGGTTGCAGCCGACGTAGGTCGGGCGCTCCGGCATCACGACCGCCGCCGAAGACAGAAGCTGCCGTAGTCTGTACGGGGCTTCGAGCAGGATGACGGTCCTGGGTTCTGCTGACAATGCCCTGAGATCCTCGATCCGTTCTTCCTCGCCGCGCCGTACGAATCCTGCGAAGAGGAACGATGCCGTATCGAAGCCGCTGCGTACGATTGCGGTGAGGATACTCGACGCACCGGGGACGACTTCGATACCGATTCCTTCCTGCAGACATCTACGAACGAGGCTGTGTCCCGGATCGGCCAGCAGCGGCGTACCGGCATCACTGATGAGGGCGACCTGCCGGCCTTCACGAAGTTCGGCGACGACGTCGTCGATGGCATCGTCGTTCGAGTGTTCGTTCAGCAGCAGTAATGGTTTTTCGAGATCCAGCGTCCTCAGGAGGCGCTGGCCTTCCTTTTCCTCTTCACACACGACGGTATCGGCCGCGCCCAGAGCTTTGATCGCACGTAGGGTGATGTCGTCCGCATTCCCGATCGGAGTGGATACGATGAGGAGCGTTCCGCTCGCAGTCATATAGTGACGATGTCCCTTTTGGAGGGATCCGGCCTGGGATCCAGGCCCGACATTGTTGATTCTTGCAGGAGGGTATATCGCCGGTATCCGTCGGATGCTGGTTCAGGACTCAGCATCCCTGCGATCGAGAGAAACCTTACCGGCGCAACTGTTCACCAAAGATACGAAGAGAGCCGGCACCACCTGCAAGAAAAAATCGGATGCCCCGAGGGTGAGGCATCCGATATCACGACGAAGATCCGTGCTTCGTATTCTATTATTTCTTCCACTTGATGGTGCAGCCGATGGCCTTGGTGGAATTCATCGCCGGGCTCTTCCCTGCCAGCAGGGCGTCGACGGCAGCTTCCACGAACTTGTCTCCCGCAGCGGCAGCATCGTCGGGATTGTCATCGATCGCTCCGATGTATTCGACGGCCCATCCCGTGCGTACACGGTTCAGCACGAAGACGTGCGGCGTACGGCGTGCACCGTACTTGAGTGCCGTCTGCTGCGACTCGTCGAACACGTACGGGAACGGAAAGCTCTTCTCTTCCGCACGCACCTTCATCTTCTCGAAGGAATCCTCCGGAGAGACCTTGGGATCGTTGGGATTGATGGCGACGACGGGATAGCCCTTGGCAGCGTACTTCTTGTGCAGGTCGATGATGCGGTCTTCGTACTTCACCGAATACGGACAGTGGTTGCAGGTGAAGACGACGATCAGTCCCTTCGCTTCGAGAAACGAACGCGGGCCGACCATCCTGCCGTCGACATTCTTGAGCAGGAAGTCCGGAGCCTGGTCTCCTACCTTGACTCCATCGGGCAGATCGGCGGCCGTCGCCGATGGTACGGACATCACCAGCGACATCATGACGCCGAGCAGCATGGATGCGAACATCTTCATCGAAGTCCCTTCTGAAATGACTGAATGGTCTGTTGCAATTCCTTGTAGGTGAACTCACGCTCGTGGAAGGCGCGCTTGCCCGCCGCATGGTTCACGATGAGTGTGGCCGGAATGGCGCCGCTCCATGATGGATCGACCCTGTCGATCCACAGATGGGCCTTGGCCTCGTTGAGCAGGACGACGTCGGGATGCAGTCCACGGCGTACCACGAAGGGCTCTACCTTGTTCCCCAGATCCTTCGGGCTGTCAAGGCTGACGAGAATGACCTTGACCTTCGCCCCGTCGGCCTCCATGCTCCTGCTGACCTTGTCGAAGTGCGGGAGCTCGGCTACGCACGGCTTGCACCACGTCGCCCAGAAATTGATGACGAGCGTCGTGTCCCCGGCTGCCTCGATCCGGTCCTCGAGCTGCGACAGCGATATCGCCGGTACGGATGCACGCACGGCGACGATATGACAGAGGACCAGCACGACAATCAGCGATGGAATACGGCTCATGTTGTCCCTTGATGGTCGTGATCGACCGTACGATGACGGCTCGTCGTCGCACGATATTGTGTGTTCCCACACTGGAAATTGGAAAATCTCTGTATGTTGTATAGAAACAATGTGTTACCGAAAAATGACTCGGTTTTCCCGACAATTTTACTGACAGAAAAATATTTTTCGTTGATTGGGCCAATATACCAACCGGGGCACTACGACAAATCAAATAATGACCTGCCCATGATTGCGAATTTCCATATCATACCCTAGATACAGAGAACGAGCGTATTACACTAGTACGTCTGTTCCGGCACACTGCCCCTTCGCGCTTCTCGACACCTGCACTATTTCTTCAGTCTATCGAAATGTTCTTCCCGTAGACGGCGACCACTATCATTGTCGGCGAGCATTCGAGACATGTCGAAGTCGTTCCTGTCCACCAGCCACGATATATCCAGCCCCAATTCCAACAAGTCGGAAAGAAAGGTCGTGCTGATGTCCTTGCCATCCAGCCACCGATAGACCGTTGACTTGCTTACTTTCAAAGCATCAGCCATATCCTTGACTTGGCCACCATAGGCTACTTCAAGAAACATCCTCAGCTTCAGGGGAATTTTACTCGACATCAAAAAGTCCTTGCATTTACTTCCCCGGTTCTTATATCTTGCGCCATAGTTGCACACTTGCAACTATATTGCAGGTATGCAATCAGGTTTCGATTTCTGCAAATCTTTTGCAGCATGGCGAAGCTATGTCCAGACGAGACCACAATATACAGCAACAGCGAGCGAGGATTTACCATGCTCGACCATGAATTGATCGTCGTTGTTGAATGGCTCAGTCTGCCGCAATCTACACTACCCCTACCCCACTATCCCCTTTCACCCCGTGCGGACCAATCACAAGACATCGGAACCTCACCCGCACGGGGCGTTATGGGGCACATACAACCACTGACATCTCCCGCTTCCTTCAGCGCACTCCGTACCTGCGTCTGTCCCCAAGCAAGGTTCTCAGCATCACAGGGTGAACCGCGTACGTAGACTGGTTCGGCGTCGTACCAGTCAAGGTTCTGCTAAGGTGACGCATAGCTGGTCATGTGCTAGGTTGCGCCCGTACCGCTCACGGTCGTAGCCACCGATAGTACATACATGGCATGAATCGCTAGGGATGAGCGGCGTACCGTCTGGCCACACCATGCCGGACATGCACCGGGGAGAACGAAGCAATTCGGTGGCAGGGAGCCTGCAACGGGTTACCCTGCGGATATTTCCATCAATACTGTAGATTGGGAGTAGACATGCGAATGTTGACTACGATAGTATCCACTGGGGTGTGCGCGGGGCTTCTGGCCCTGTCGTCATTCCCCGCATGGGGACAAGAGCCCATCGACACGTCGCAGACGCGTACGATGACTGTTGTGTGGAAGAATGTCTTTGGCGGCTCGATGGGCGCACCCACGTTCTTTCCGAACTTCTGCGGACAAGAAGGCAGTGACATCTTGCTCATTGCTTCGACAAAACGGGGCGCGTTCTGGAAGACCCGCCCGAAACTGGATACGACAATATCCGTGGGAGCCTGGCCAGCACTGTATGCCAAGCCGATTGATTACGATGGTATTCCGCCTCATGAGTACATCAATCATAATGGTATCACCTTTCGGTGTGAGGGAACCGGAGACATCACGCAAATGGTCCCCATCGATACCATCGGCGCAGATTGTTGGGGAGGGGCAAATACTCTTCTAAATGCCGCCTACAGTGCCGACGTTGATGGAGACGGCTTCCTCGACGTCGTTGCGGACATTGCCGGCGATAACAAGACATGCCGTATCATCATGGGCGGCCCGCAGTCCGGCAAGGGCTGTGCGCGGGTCTTTCCCATCGACAGATTCGGTAGTAGGGACAACCGCTACGCCCAAGCTTTCTTCCGCTCGGCCACCGGGAAATGGCGCGTCGTCCAGCACGAGCGAAACGATAATGACTTATCGACATGGCTGGTCATCTACGACATGGACATCTTCCGGCAGGATGGTCGGGTGCAGTTCCGCGCTGTCAAGCGTGACTCTCTGCACGGCCCTTGCACGTCGCTCGACGACGATCCGTTGGGATTCAGCGCGTCGGTCGCAGACACGCTTGCGAAGAAGGACTGGCTTGTCATGTTCCATCGTCTCAGTACGACAGGACCGTGGGTGCTGGAGCGATTCGACATCACGAATGGGAAATTCATCTCGGTCGAGCAGGTAATACCAAAAGACGCTGGTCCGATAGCACATGACCTTGGCTATAGCCTCGGCACGGACCACCCCGTCGTTCGCATCAACGGTCTTTTCTTCTACGCCAACAATCTCCGCCAGCCGTTCGCACGATGGATTGTAAAGGGATCGGGACTACAGGGATTGGAAGGCATGACGGCCATCAATGACCAGACAGGTGACGGCGTACCGGACCTTGTCATGACAGGCGGCCCTGTAGACAATGGTGTTGTCGCTCTCTATACGCTTGACCCCGCCGTTTCCGTTGACGACGATCCCGTTCCTCCAAAGATCATGTCGTCTGCCCGCATGACAGGCGACGTCTTGGAACTCTCGCTGGTGCAACCAGCCTCCGTATCCGCTCATATCGTGGGCATCGAAGGGCGCGAAGCCGTCCTGCTTACGCAGCAGCAATATCCGGCAGGCATGAGCCGCATCGATCTAGCCCCCCTGCTTCGCACGTACCCGCGCGGAGCCTATTACCTGCGCGTTCGCATGGGCGACGCTCTCCACACCATCAACCTCATTCGGTAACGGGAGCATCCGTCATGAAGAACACTACACGCACCATCATGGTGCTGGCCGCCGCATTTGTATGTATCGCCAGCACGCTCACCGCACAGAACACCATCATTCCCGCGCCGCTTCAGTCGTACAAACCGAACTACTGGAACAGCGACGTCTTCTCCGCAAGCGTACCGACCTTTGCCCTTGGTCATCAGTGGGGCGGGGCTGCATTGGACAAGATCAACACGGCCTTCAAGATGAACGTAACGGGTGGGAACTGGGGCTACCTGCACCTCAACGAAAAGGAACTCTACAAACTCGGCAAGGGCTACAAGGACACGAACTATGTCGTATGGGCCGCGCCCCTCATGCACACGACGGAAGGGTGGATCGGCGAAATCTTCCGCGTCAACTGGTATGGAATGCGGTGGGAGCCTGCCGAGAATCCCGGTATCGATAACCGGGACTGGCAGGCGCGTGACGCCGACGCATGGCCGCTATCCTTCGGAGCCCGGCATCATGGCACGGTACCATCGTCGCCGAGTGACGTGAACTACCGCCGCTTCAAACTTGACCCTGCGGGAATGCCCTCGAATCCTGTGCGCGTTCTGGATTCCGTCGAGCCGAGGAATCTCATGCGCATGTGGTACTACGACGACCGCGTCCGCGCGAAGGTGAAGTGGGAGAACTACCTCGGCTTCAAGTTCGCCAAGGACAGCACGAACACAGGCGGCACATGGTCGTATACCTACTATGAGGATTCGACCGACGGCCGCAGGCTTCAGCTTGTCGTCAATCTTCGCCGTACGGACGCCACGGATACGATTCTTGATGATCAGCCCGTGGTGTCCATCACCGTCCCGTATCAACTGCGCTGGAAAGATCAGCAGGATACGAATCCAAACTTCCGTTCAGATCGCTTCAAGATGCCCTTCACCCTTGTGCCGTGGAATACGAAGGACAGTACCTTCGCGCTTCCACGTGGCCGTGGTCTGGAGATGAAGACCCGTGCGCCGGCGGGCTTTACGGACTCCATCGTCATCACGCGCCGCATGCTGCCGAGGCACAGCGATCCCGGCGGCCCCGACGTTACCATCGTCGCAGAGTTCAGAACGGATACGATCATGGACGACCTCTTTGGCGCACCAACGCGTCGCCCCCACATGCTGAAGAGCGGCGTCACCGACTATCCGGCCTTCTTCGAACATGACTCGACATTGGGAATAGTCGGTACGTCAGCACCTGCCAACAAACGCTACCGTGCTATCGACTCCCTCGGTATCACGGTATGGTATCACGGCAATTCCGCCGTCGCCATCCGCTCGGCATCGCTTCTCACCCCCATCACCAAACGCGCCACCTCCGGCTATCATGATAGTCTCTGGGCCTCGAAGTTCGAGGATCACAGGGTCAGAATCAAAATCCAGATCGACACACTCCGAAGCCGCATCGGTCGCCATACCCGCGTTCTTGCCTTCTACACGAACGACGAGTTCGAGATGGACCAGCTTCTGGGTATGCGCTACAAAGCCGAATTCCTTGACAGACGTCTCACGTCCGAAACGGGATACATCGGAAGCCGCTTCGCGGTCGGGAACACCGTCACGGAGTACGGCCGGCAGAAGATGCAGGGGTTCCCGACGAAGTTCCCGTGGACGGCAGGTCTCACGCAGCCGACACGGGCAACATCCGCGCCCTACATATCGCGCGGTAGTGTGGGCGAAGAGATTCGGACGGCGACCATGCCCGTGCCATCGCCCATCATGAGCATCAAATCGGGCTTCCTCTGGACCGGAGACAATGCCCCCTATCGCCGATTCGAGACGGACATTTCTACCAAGACGACGGGTACATGGGCGCAGCTTGCCCTGCCCTTCCCGACGACGCCCTTCGACTTCACGAGCCTTACGGCCTACGAAGACATGATGCACTCGAACATGTCCCAGGTCGGCCCCGCTGCCATGCAGGAGCATTCCGTCTACGTGAACATGTACCAGAATGCCGCCTACTACTTCGGCAAGCGCAAGAACTTCTGGATGAACTTCTTCTACCATATCGATCCCAAGTTCGGGTATGATTCGAGCGGCCGGGCATACGTCCGGTACAACAACTTCCAGCCTCTCATTGGCGAGTCCGTACGCCTCGGACACGGGACAGCCCTGAATCTCGGCACACGCGGCTTCATGTACGATAAATGGAAGTATCAGGACAGCCCCGACTATCTCATCCCGCATCCGGATTCCGTGCGTTCACCGGACAAGTATGGTAGTGAGAACATCATTTCGGATTCCTACTTCCCCGGCTATGTCACCGAGGATCCGACGTCCTTCGTCATGGATACGACGAGCAGCGTCACCCCGGAAGACCTCCTGCTCTCCGAGCATATCGGCGGAGACTACTACACGGTGGGTGAGCGCATTAATATCAACGACTGGACACCGTTTACGACGCTTGCATCGGAAATGCGTCTGGACCGAATCATACCCGGCGACGTCACGAAGAAGGTCTACGCAGGACGCCTGTCCGTACGGTGGGAAACGAAGTGGTGGCACGATCTCGTCACCGACACCGTGACGCGCTTCAAGCGTAGCACGGACATCTCCAACGCCGAACTCTTCATGAAGTCCAGACCCGTCGGATGGTACGGCCACGGCTACCGCACCCTCATCGGCGGCGATACGACGCGTCTTCGCCAGTGGGTTACCGCCTATTCAGGTGTCGTGGGGATGCAGCGGTGGGCGCGGACATCGAACGCCGATACGACGCTTCGCCTCGAAACGGAACCGGAAGCCGAACGGCTCTATGACATCGTCCTTCTCGACACGGCTGAAACAGGCGCTTCGGACGAAGACTGTATCATCAGTATCACGAACAGAAGAACGTCGCCGTTCCTCTTCAACAACGCCATGCCGGACTCAGTCCAGTTCATTACCTCCTATGAACACGACACGCTGACGCGCGGCAGTCGTCCGGACCTCCGGTACCAGCAGGTGGGTGCCCGGCGGATCACGCTTCCCCTCAACTACACCGTTGACGTGACGAAGCCCTACCTTCTGCATGTACGTGAGCTGCGTCCAGCCTACGACGGAGCGCTCACGCTCGACACCATCGTGAACGGCAAGTCGAATCTCGCGCTCGACCTCCGCCCCGGCGACGTACGGTTCTTCCGGATCAAACGCCTTCAGGCCATCGACACGACGAATACTGGATACCTCGCCTTTTCGACGCAGAACAAGATGGTCGCCTACCGGATTCCCAAGGCCGACTTCAGTGGCTATACGGACAGCATTCGCTACCACGCGGTCTTCCATCGCCGGGACACCGATCCCATGCGCACGGGACCGTGGACGGTCTACTATCAGCGGTCGAAAGCCTATCACCGTGATAGTCTTCCGCTCGTCTCCGGCCTCGATTGGGAGACGCCCATCCGCCTCAGTCGCCTCACGACATCGAGCGTGCAGAATACGGACGGCCTGAACCGGACGCTCTACTACGACGTCAACCCCGTGGCCTACCTCGCGAACGTGCCGCCCATGACGAATCCGCAGAAGGATTGCTCGTGCGGCTTCCCGAGCATCGTCGTGCGTGAAGTCGTCCCCAACAGACCGAAGGTCCACATCGTTTACACATGCGAAGACGAGTGGATACCGACAGGGTTCAAGTTCAACTTCGCCCATATCGTCGAGAATGCGTTTCTCGACAACCCTGTCCTGAATCCCGCGCTTCTCGATGCCAATGGCAAGTCGCTCGTCATCATCGGCAAGGGTGGCCCGCATGACGGCGGTATGGATACCCTGAAGTCCCTTGCCCGGTGGGGTACGCCCGTCATCAATGCGTCGGCCGAGGGACGCATGTACTATGCGTGGTCTGCCGTCGGTGCCGGTATCGGCGCAGGAACGAAAAGCACTGGTCTCGACTGGTTCCCGGCGGCCAACGCCATCACCGCCATTCCTACGCCGACCATCACATGGCACTATGCCCACGACGACATCATCGATACCATCATGATCGACGGTGGTGCGCCCCGGTATCCGTCCCTGAACGTCTACTCGAACATCGCCCAGGGCAGGACCGATGCCACGCTCGTATGGGAAGAAGGCACCATGAACCGCCATATCCGCTACACACGTCTCGTTCCGGGTCTCGGCATGGCCATCGGCCGGATGCTGCCGCTGTTCGCGCCGATGTCCTACGCTCCCGGACGGCCGCCGACCATTCCCGGCGACGGACCCAATTCCATCGCCGTCATCGGCGGGGCCTTGCCGGAAGACGAGGCCGAGACACCCGTCGTTCTCCGGTCCCTGCAACGCGACACCATGTCGATGTTCATTCGGGACACGGACGGTTCGCCGAACGGACTCTACCGCTACAACCACGAAACCGTGGCGTGGTCGGAATACAGTCCGTGGGAGACCCGCAACAGGATCAAGTACAATCACCTCATCGACATGCAAGGCTTCGGGCTGGATGAACTCCACTACTGGTGGACAAATACGACCTACTCACTGGGCAACAGTCTCTTCCATCCTGTCATCACCAATGGCAGCGTGCGTATGGACTCGCTCACGTGGCAAGGTGTCGTGGATGACAGCCTCATCACCTACGGCGACAGTCTCCATATCGTGAGGGGCAACATTTCGGACTCGGCCGTGATCGTGAACTACAGCGTCCTCGACACTCCGAACTTCTCCGATCTGTATGCGCAGAAGCAGTACAGCTACGCCAGCTACTGGACCGGACATCGGCAGTTCCCGAATATCCGGGGACAGCAGATCATGGTGCGGAGAATGCCGGGCGTCCCCGCGCCGCCGACAGTACTTCTCGACGTGGACTATCTCCGGGCACCCGGACCGTGGCCACACCTTGCCATGCGGCAACGGGAAGACACGCCCATCGGCATCCAATCGGTACGAAGAATCCTCCAATACACGAACGACAACGCCCCGAAGCTCGTCGCCTCGGCCGAGCAGTTCTACAAGGTGACGGACGCCCAGGAAGAAGAGCCCGTCGTTTCCGGTGGTGTCGAAGTGCAGGGCAGGAAACTCACGGCCCGCGCCGTGCTGGCGGACGGCCGGACGCTCTCCTTCCGGCCTGTCTATGACGACGTCATGCCGAACGGGTATGGCGGCAGCATGGACTATGCCTGGCAAATGGCGTCGATGACGAAGCCCGTCACGGACCTTGTCACGGAATCCTTCACCGTAGGTGACGTGGATGAAATGAAGCTCGTCGCCACGGGCGGAATGCGTGGAAACGTGGACGTGTCCATCGAGGAAGTGCAGCCTGACGTACCACTCGTGGGTGGAAGGACAATGACGGACTTCCGGAGTATGCGTAGCGTCCGTATGGGTCTTGCCGAAGCCGACCAGCGCAAGCCCGATGCACCGGCACGGTCGCTCTTCTACCTCACAGGTGGCGACGAGAAGATCTATCGTCTCCGGATGAAGTACACCGGGGACGGCGGCATCTTCCGGGAAGACCTCGACATCACGCCGGAGAAGGAGTCCTTCGGCAAGACCGCCGAAGCCGCTCGTATCATCGACCTCAACGCCATGCGCGGGACCGACGCTACGACGGAAGGACTGCATATCTATCCGAATCCAGCCCGTGAGCGGGTAACGATCATCGTGGGCGGCCCAGCGTCATCCGGCATCCAAGGTCGTACCCTCACGATGGACATCGTAGGCGCACTCGGCAATGTCGTCATGACGACTACCGTGGCATCCCATGAGGCCGTGGACGTCGTGGGCCTGCCGTCCGGCGTCTACAGCGTACGGGTCAGGATGGATGGTGGGGTACTGCCTGTGACCATCGGAACGGGCAAGTTCACCGTCGTGAAGTAAACGATACGTCGTATGTTGATTGTGGGGCCTTCCGATGTTGGGTAGGCTCCACACATCAATAGAACAGCATGGATTGATACCTGTATCACTGACCATTTCGAATACCTGATCGTAGACATGATCATGGAGGCAGAATCATGAAGGGTATCCTGTTCCTCGTTTGTATTGCTCTAGGCGGGCATACAATGACGGCAGCCGAGATTGCCGTCACCTGTGTTCGTAGTATGGATGGGAAGCTGCTCACTGCTGATTCGATTCACGTCGAATGTCCGGACCTCCACGTGCGATATACGACGAAGGATTCGGTCCTCGTGCTTCCCACCATGACATCGGTGCTTCCTTCGAGCGGCCTATCGGCATCGATGGAGACCGCTGATCTCTATGACGTCCGTGGTCGTTTCGTGGCCCGTATCGAGCAGGCCCCATGCGCATCCGGAATGCGATGGCACAGGGACTACGGTCTCGTCTATGTCGTCCCCACGCCGGCAGCAAAGCATAGACAAGACAAGACCGACGGCATGATCATGGGCACACCAATGGTCACATTGACGGCATGGCGAGACGGATATGCGCCAACGACCGTCGTCCTTCCCGTTCCAGCGACCGATACGAATGTATCCGTCGTGATGGACCTGCTTCCATGGTGGCATCGGATCCATACCGTCGTTCTAACAGCGTCCGCACCTCTTGTGCGGTACTATTCTGGCAGTAATGGAGGACGTGATACTACATCCAGATCGTACTCATTCGGAGCATGGTCCGGTATCGCAAATAGACCTGAACCAGCCATGCCCACGTCATGGACGACAACCGATTCATCCTTCGAGTATCTCTATGACTTCAACGATCACGGGCTTCCATACGGGATCACCACACGCGGAATGTTGATGATGGATACCGTACGGAATACGGTCGAATGGCTGTCGGTAAGCAATGGGTCATCTGAACCAACAGGAGGAAACAGTTCCGGAATCATCGTACACCGTCTCCCCGAATGGGATACGGTAACGACAGGAAAACTGGTCCTCTCCATGACTGACAGCATTGCTAATCGATGCCTCTACCACGTCACCTATTCATCGAGGCATAACTGGACGGATACGCGCCCCTATACTTCGGAATCGATCGTTGTTGGACCGCACGTACCATCCGAGAAAGACATCAGTGTCAAATGCGTGATCCTGTTGAAGGAATAGGCTGGTCGCCAGCGGACTTGCTCTGGTATTTGCTTCAGACCACCTGTCTGCGACACTCCCCTTTCACAGCTTCCATCCCGCCACCGCACTCGGCGGACGCGTGCGCGCGTACAGAGCAGCCCTGATCGCAGAAACCCGCATGGCACTGCCACGCGGGTTTTCTGTATGGGGATAGTGCGTATGGCCGGGCCATCCTGTACGCTAGACGCGCGCGCGGTCTTATGATCATCCAAGCCGGGGCTACCCATCATACAGCCGGGCATCGGCGATCACCCGATGATCGTCGTTCACATGATGCCAGAGACGTAGTATCTTCATCTACGCATCTACTACCGTCAGGCTGCTCCCATCATTTTCCGGGACATGTATGTCATGGGCAGGAATAGCCTATTTCACCCAACCCACATGTGGGTCGCATGTGGGTTTGTTATTGTTGTTCTGCGCTAAGCCTGTCCGTGGGCGTCAGGTATTCGTGCAGCGGCACACCTGTCATGCAGGAAATACCCCGCCATCTACACGGCCAAAGCTGAACTATCTGGCCCGTAGACCTTACCTACGTGTTGCTTGGACCGAATGCCGGGCATGGACATCTCGCTCGAATGCAAGAAAACCGCTCACCTATTCCGTCCGTGGCGGGAAATGAAGACCGAAAACACCTCTCACGGCACGCACATGCCCTTGATCGAGACGTCATAGGGCACATTTGAGGCCATTTCATCCATTGTTCGCGCGCTTGTGAAGACCTGCGAAGGCACTAACCGGGTATCCTTCACGAAACAGGCGTCCTCATACACGAGAATGGCGGTTTTGGATTGAATAGTGACTTCTCGTGATCCTTCGCCGGGTCATTCGTAAGCGAAATGTGATCGATAGTAAGCGATATTGTGCGATAGTGTTCGTGTTTGTGCAGGATTGTGGCAGGTCTTTCCCTCCTGATCGCGTTGGTTCGCGGAGAATCGCTGCATATTGACTGTGTTGTGAGCGCAGATAGTCCACGATGATCACGGATGATACCGAGATGGTCCGTGATACTGCCTCTATAGTGACAGAACACACCATTTTTCCCATTGCAACGATCCGGAGGACCCCATTCCGGATACAGGAATGGCCGCCTCGCGGGTGCGAAGCGGCCATATGTCTGTGGGAGTATTCGACTAGACGCCTGTCACGCTTCGTACTCATCATCGTCGGCATCATCCGAATCGCCGTCGTCGTCCTCGTCGTCGCCATCTTCGTCATACTCATAGCTATCGTCAGGATCGCCGTCATCCTCGTCGTCATCCGAATCGTCCCGGTCGTCGTCATCCTGCAGGTTGTCATCCTCGTCCCATTCGCCTTCTGACCGTGCGGTAACGATCTCGTGCAGCGAACGCGGGCGTCTCGACTTCGGTTCCTCTTCCTCGTCGCCATCAGCCAATCCGTCCTGGCCACCGAGCAGGACCCGGACGCGCACGCCACCCGAAAGGCGACGGGATAGACGCGCCGCCGCGCGGTCGCACTCGCCCTTCATGATACAGCGGCGAGCGCTTCGGTAAGCGGCATCGAAGACGTCGCTTCCCATCATTTCCCGAAGACTGTGGATGTACCGTAGCTGGACGGGCGTACGTCCACGGACGAGATTGCTGACGAACGACTCCGAGCGGCCAAGCTGGTCAGCATAGTCGGCCTGTGTGTATCCGGCAGCACGGAGCGTTTCGCGCAGCTCGTCTGCGGTCATGGTGTGAACAGTTCTCATCGTAGGTGTTCCTGAAAGAAGTGAACAAGGTTCTCCGCTGTGGTAGGCGGAATAGTGTTGGGAAGGCTCGCCGAAGGCCCCCTTCGGCGACGCGCGTCGGATATGGCGAACGCGGTACTGTCCCCCGTGGAAGGTGGGGTATGGTGGAACTGATATGCGGCAAGGTCCTCGTCATAGTGAACGAATCGTTGTTGTAGAAAGTACCTGTGGCGGTTTGGCGGAAGTGGCGGTTTGGCCGCAAACATGATGGCTCTATGAGATAGGTGTTGCTACAGAAAATACCAGTGGCGGTTTGGCGGAAGTGGCGGTTTCATAGCGGAACGACCGGGAACCGTGAATGAGCGCGAAAACCGGCAAAAAGCATCCATTTCGAGTAAAAACAGGCCATTTTCACGCGAAAAGACCATAGAAACCACTGATTTCGACATTCCTGCTATCCACCCAATACCCGCCACGAAACCGCCACTTCCGCCAAACCGCCACAGCCACTTCTGTATGCGTCATTGGATTGGGGACCATCCCAGAAACCGCCACTTCCGCCAAACCGCCACAACCACTTCTGTATATACGTCATTGGATTGGGGTCTCTCCCGGAAACCGCCACTTCCGCCAAACCGCCACAGGCATTTTCTGTAACGTCACCCCGTGCGTCCGATGCTCACGGGGGTGCCTTCCGGTATTGGCCTCGGCCATCCCGCTCAAACAGGAGTGTATTCTTCAAGGCCCGTTCCACGGTCCGCTTCGAGGCCCCGTATTGCTCACCCAGGACGATCGCTTCGCGTGTGGACACCAGATCGGGCAGGGCCGCATACCATTCGGTCGTGCTGCTGCGGTGTCCCGAAAGAGCCGGATTCACCTGCCGCGGCAGGTAGCCCGTAACCGCTGACGCCGTTTGCAGGAAGTAGCCGCTGAGGGCCGATGCCGTACGGTAGTCCTCTTCCGAGCAAATGAGAAGGCGCGGCATCCCCGTGCGTTCCGCCTGCCAATGCCGTAGGACCGTCAGAATCATGGCAATCCGCATTTCGCTGACGGCGAGGCGGTGAATTGCTCCCACCATGTTTCCATGCTCATCGACATGAAGACCCTTCCAGCGGCCATACCTCATCTTGAATTCCTGCTGCTGTTCTTCCGTAAGTCTGAACTCTATGGCATTCTCCGGCAACGATGTCAGGAATTCATACAAGGCGTCCACGTCCGGGGCCACAGTGCGGATGGTGTCTTGTAGGTCATGCTCGTGATTCGCGAAGGGATCGAGGAAGGCATCCTTGCCCCGGACGAGGTGGAACAGAAACCGGGACGTGAGTCCGTTTTCCGTGCTTCTGAGGAGAGGTAGGAGTTGCTTCGGAGTGCCGGAAAGAAGGACCGTAAGGCGTGGCCGCGCGCAGGTGACAAAGCGTCGGTCCTGCATACGACTGATCGATATCTGCTCATGGGAGAAGGCCTTGCGAAGCGTGGGCGACAGGTCGCCGTGGTCGCTGTTAAGGGCCGTTGCCAGCGTATCAGCTTCGGAGTCCGATATGAGGATACTCCCGTTGGCCGCAAGAAGAAGGTTGATGGATGGTGCCGTCGAATCGGCGGGAGCCATAAGGCATCGACGTTCCGGCATCACGGGCATGTCGCTGCGTGGTGTGGTGGGTCCTTTCACACCCCTGGGTGGCTTTTGCACGGTCCTGCGGTATTCCTCCATTTCCCGATTGTAGCGGGTCATGTTCGCTTCATGGATACGTGCGAGACGTTCCTCGATGACCTGTGCGAGTTCGGGCGCGTAGCGTGCGATCCCCTTGCCGCTCCCCGCCGGGCCGACGATGAACAGATACAGCGGGGCATTGAGGACGTACCGGCCATAGCGGAAGAAGACGTTAGGCAGCACTGCCGAGAACACCACGATACAGGAAAGAAGCAGGGTGGACCGCTCTTCCATATCGTCGATGCCCTGCACGATACCTGAAAGCGGCTCCGGCAGATGGTCGTAGATGCCACTGGGGACGACGGGATGACGTTCGGTCTCGGACGTCCCTTCCTCGTATGACACGACGTCGGGTAGTGTCTCTGCGTAGGCAAGAAGCGTATCAATGTCGCCGCCTCGTTCCAGATAGTCGGTAACGTCGGACTTCTCCGGAAGTGTGGCGTCGAGGTCGTGCAGGTTCAGTATCCGGAGAGATGCCGGTGAGCCGTTCTCCAGAAGGGAGTCCTTGACGATCCCTGCATGTTTCCGTCCAACGTCGTCCAGATCGGGAATGATAAGGACGTCAGCCCCATCAAAGAATCTGGAATGGTCCTTCGGCCATTTACACGCGCCATAGGTTGCCGTCGTCGCGACGAGGCCCAAGGCAGTAAGCGTATCGGCGTCTTTCTCTCCTTCGACGATGAAGACGTGCTTGCCGTCCTGAATGCCCTGCAAGAGGCCCGGCAGACGGTAGAGAACAGGGTCAAGGCCCTCCATCGTCGCGGCGAAGGTTGTGCCGTTCCATCGCTCGGCAAGGGTCTTCTTACCGTTCTTGTGCTTCCAGAGGCGGACGCGGTAGAGAAGGTTGCTGTTCTCGTCATGGTAGAAATGTTCCCGCCATGCGCCATTCAAGGTAGTAGAGGATGAAGTCATATCAGTATCGGATGTGAAGGGGTCGTGTTCCCATGCAGCGGCATCCATGTCCGGACGAACGTCCGCTGCGCTGGTATGGTGGATGTAGGAAGGGGCGTATGAACCGCGATAGGCCGGACGTCGTTCTTGGCTTCGTTCGGTGGTCCGTGACGGTGAAAAGGACTCCTGTGGCGGGAAGAATTTCTGACCACATTTACTGCTATGACACTTGCCGCCACCACCCGGTGAATCGAGAAGGGGGCAATAGCTCCGCGATTTGCCGCATGGACATTGCTGCTTCGGTCCGAAGCGATGCCGTTTCGTTTCCTTCCTCATCGGCCTGTCCTCGACGTTGGTCTATCGCTGCGGCGTCTGGACGTACGCGGTGCAGCACGTAATCGTAGCCGAGGACCGCTTGCACCCCCATCGGCGTTACACTGAAGGCAGGCGTCAAGGTCTCCCTTACGGAACAAGACACGCGCACCCATGCGAACGCAGGCAATGTGCTTGTCCCGGATACGACGCTGAAGGGAAGGGACGGAGATACGGAGATACTTGGCGGCCTCCCGTCTCGTGAGTAATTCAGGGGCCTCCGCGTCCTTCTTCTGCGGAGAGCCATAGCCACGCGCGTCAAGCGCACGTTCTATTTCTTCGCGCATGACGCTGCGAATATCCTGTAGGGTTACCCCTTGGATCAGGGTTGAGATGGTGGTATCGATGGACATGGAAGTCCTCCCGACCGTATGTGGAGCAATAGCACTGTTGAAAGTCAGTGCGCGAATCGAGTCTTGTCAGAAGAGAAGTACGTCAGCGTTCGATGGGCAGGTCAAACCCATTCATACTTCTGCAAAAGAATGAGCGGTACGTTCGTTGTCAACATTCCCCACGGCGTGAATTATGCCGATGACGTCAAAAATGATCGTCTAGTGTCATAGGCATACACACAAACCTACGGCACCGAATCACTCCGGTCAAGAGGTCATCGAATATATTAACTCTGAGAATGGCAAGTATCCAAGCGGCGTAGCAAGTATGCGCGCAAGTATGCGTACATAGTTGTGCGCAAACTTGTGCGCACAAAAGCGTCAACAACACGTTGTCTACTAATTATTCATTCTGAACCAGTTCATGAGGTGTCACGTGGTGTCATTTCGTGCGGATAGATGTACATAGATCAGCTTAGATTGTCATAGATCATCATTTCTTGTGCAGTTTCTGTGCAGTCTTGGTGAATAGGTCAGATGGCTTACCCCAAAAATGAGGCACTTCCGTTGGGCTCAAGGGCCGCATTTGCCCTGTCACGCCCTCCTGTGCCCTACGGCGTCCTCTTGCGCCCTCGTGTGCCCCGAACTGCCCTCGTTTCTGCATGGCATGACCCGAAAGGGGGTCATATGCGGCGCGAAATGCACCCCGAAAACAACAAAGGCCCCCGAACCACTCGGTCCGGGGGCCTTTGGCGTCCAATTGTTGCCTTAGAATGCTGCCCACGCATTACAGACGGCGGTCTTAATGCCTTCCCTCGTTCCTTTGAAGTATCGGGCTGCTACCCTGTTCGTTGGTTTGTGTCCGGTGACGCGAAATACGACCTGTTCCGGAAGGCCAAATTCCTCGATACTTATGGTCGTAAAGGTTCGCCGGGCCGAATGTGTCGTAAGCAGTTGCCATTTCGGGACGACCGTCTCGATGCGCTTGCCACCTTGATGTTTACAGACAATGACGGGTGCATCAATACCAAGCATTTGCCCAAGTTCCTTAAGGTGCCGATTCTGGTGCCAATTGCAATAGAACTCAATCTGAAGCGACGGGAGTGCCTTAAGAAGGTCTTCACAGGGTTGAATCATGGGAATAATGACATTCTTGGACCCCGTCTTCTTAATTGGCGAGACAACGAATTTGTTCTTGAAGTCGTAGTTCATGGGCTCCAACAGTTCCAGATCGCTGTATCGAAGTGCCGTGAACGTCTGGAGTAGATACGTATCACGAGTCTTCTGCAAACGCTCGATACTGGATAGGTCGGCATCGCGGAGAAGTCGTAGCTCCTGTAATGTCAGGGCAACCCCTTGCTCATTCTCATCCGACATTGCCCGGTAGAATTTCATGAAGGCAATGTTCGAGTGGAGCTTCCGCTCGTCATCCATCGCCCACTTCATGAAGACTTTGAGGCACTTGATATTATTGCCTGCGGAACTGTCGAGAAAATTCCGCTTCGTTACCATCCAGTGCATGAACCCACGATAGAAGTTCATATCAATGGCATCGAAGGTTAGAGTCATGCCGTGTTCACTAGCATACTGTCGTAGAACTTTGCCAGTATTTTCATAGGCACGAATTGTATTATCCGATGGTCGCCGTATTGTCACTTTCCCGGTACTGGTCGTAATCGTATAGGTTCGAACGAACTCGTCGTAGTACCCCATAAGGTCCGGCGTAGCTCCCGCCGCTGATGCTGTTGCACCCGGCTTGATACGTGCCTTGACACGTCTCTTGAACTCCTTCGCATCCGCCTCGGTAGTAATTCTTCCAACCGCTTCAAGGTCCATCTGTTCATACACTTCCTTGGCGATGGCTTCAATTCTGTCCAGCCGCTGCTGATGGGCAACGCGCAATGGATCGGCGGCACGTATCTGTTGCTTGTCATGATTCCAGTATGCGGGGATAAGAGAAAGACCTGTACTGAAGCGGGGCCGTTCGCCACCGAAGGTAACGTCGGCCATCAGCGTTGTTTGCTCTGCTGAGGGCTTGTCGAGATAGAAAGTAATGTTCATCGCAGAACCTATAGGTAGATGGGCGTGAAACTGTATGGCCCAATATACTGGCAAAAACACTGACAGAAAATCTGATCCCTATTAATCAGAATTGAACCGAAATGAACACATGATTCTTGGTAACTACTTAAAGAAACATATAGTTATACGATCACGGAATATCATAAGGAATCATGGAATATCAATCTCTTAGTCCACACTGGAAACGAAGAACGCCATCCGGAGGATGGCGTTCCCTGAATCGTTCTATCGATGTTCCGTCTCAGTTCGTCGCGATGTGCTTCACGTTGAACTTGCCATCGGTGATGTTCATGGTCAGGCTGGGCGGCGCGGTGAGCTGTCCTGTGAACGTACCCTTGCAGTTGCTGCCGATAGCTCCCCACTCCGTGATCGTGATCGTACCCGATACGCCGAAGTAGGACACCGCGGAAGAACCGGAGTTGGCGATCGTGAGGCTCATGGCGTTACCTTCCGTCGCGTTGACCGTGTACGAACCGGGCTTGACGTCCTTGACCATCAGCGTCAGAACGAAGGATTCGTTGTTCTTGCCCGTAAGACCGGAGAAGACGACGAGGCCATCGGATCCTTCGACGGTCGCGATACCGGCCGAGTCGACGTTGAAGCCCTTGAAGACGGTGTTGCTGTATCCGCCTCCATTGGCCGTGAAGCTGTTCGTGGCGCTCGTCTGCGGGCTCGTCGGATTGTTGTTGTCGCTGCTGTCCGACTTGCATGCCGTTGCGAACAATGCCACGACCAGACCGAGCGTAACCAAGACGTTCTTCATTCCAGACTCCAGATTGTAGATGGTGATTCCGTTCAGTACGTCAGCGGAGCATCGGCATGACGGCGATGGCGATCAGCACGATGATGCCGAGCATCATGAGGAGGGCGTAGTTCTGTGCTACACCGGACTGCATACGACGCAGGATGTTGCCACCCGCACCTACGGCACGTGCGGAACCGTTGATGAGGCCATCGATCAGGATGACGTCGACGACCTTCCACAGGAAATCACGGGAGATCATGAAGATCGGGCTGACGATGGCCATCTGATAGATTTCGTCGACCCAATACTTGTTCCAGAGCAGTTTGTGCAGACCCGAGAATCGGGATGCGATGGACGCGGCCACGTCCGTACCGTTCTTGTAGATGTTGCGCGCCAGCAGGATACCGCTGACGGCGATGACGGTGGAAACCGCCATGAGCGTGAATTCGAGCGTCGTGTGTTCGCCGTGATGCTGGGGCAGGATGGCCATCGCCTTGGCGAAGATCGGCTCCAGCCAGCCTTCGAGGAGGTTGGGCATATGGAAGACGTGGGGGATGCCGAGGAAGCCTCCCACGGCCGAGAGTACCGCGAGGATGATCAGCGGCACCGTCATCGATGCAGGCGATTCGTGCGGATGGACGTGATGATGGTCGAAGCGTTCTTCACCATGGAACGTCAGCGTCGTCAGACGCCACATGTAGAATGCCGTACAGAAGGCCGCCACTGCGCCGATACCCCACAGGAGCGGGCTGCCGTTGAGCCATGCGAACCAGAGGATCTCGTCCTTCGAGAAGAAGCCCGACAAGGGGAAGATACCGGAGATGGCGAGCGTGCCGATGAGAAAGGTCTTGTACGTCACCGGCATGTACTTCTTCAGGCCGCCCATCTTCTGGATGTCCTGTTCCTCGTGCATACCGTGGATGACGGAACCGGAACCGAGGAAGAGCAGGGCCTTGAAGAAGGCGTGCGTCATCACGTGGAACACGCCTGCGGTGAAGGCACCTACGCCGAGTGCCACGAACATGAAGCCGAGCTGGGACACCGTGGAATAGGCCAGGACCTTCTTGATGTCGTTCTGCACGATGCCGATCGTACCGGCGATCAGGGCCGTTGCGATACCGATGATCGTGACGACCGTCATCGTCGTGGGCGACAGGGCGAAGAGCACGTTCGTACGGGCGATGAGGAAGATACCCGACGTCACCATCGTTGCGGCGTGGATGAGGGCGGAGACGGGAGTCGGACCTGCCATGGCGTCGGGCAGCCACACGCCGAGCGGAATCTGTGCGGACTTACCGGTACATCCGAGGAAGAGCAGGAGCGTGATGATCGTCACAGCCGTATCGCCTACGACGAAGCGCTGGGGGGCCATCGCGTTGATGGTCGAATAGTCGAGCGTGCCGAAGAGATTGAACAGCATGAACATGGCGATCAGCACGCCGAAGTCGCCGATACGGTTCACGATGAACGCCTTTTTGGCCGCATCGCCGGTCCAGGTGATGTTCGTACCGTCGAACTTCCGGTCGTACCAGAAGCCGATGAGCAGATAGGAGGCCAGGCCCACGCCTTCCCAACCGAGGAAGGTCAGCAGGAAGTTGCTGCTCAGCACGAGGTTCAACATCATGAAGACGAAGAGGTTCAGGTATGCGAAGAATCGCGGGAAGCTCTTGTCTCCGTGCATGTATCCGATGGAATACACGTGGATGAGGAAGCCGATACCGGTGATGATCAGCGTGAACAGGATGGAGAGCTGGTCGAACTGATAGGCGATGTCGACCGAGAAGCTACCCGTGGCGATCCACGAATAGATCGGAACGACGACGGAGCGTTCTTCGGCCGGGCGTGCCATCAGCCCCATGAAGACCGAGACGGCGATGGCGAAGCTGGCCAGGATGGCTGCGCTCGCGATCGTGCCGACGAGTTTTTCGCTCTTGAGTTTCTTGCCGAACAATCCCGTTATCAGAAAACCGACCAACGGGAACAGTGGGATCAGCGCTGCGTAGTTCATGCCTTATCCGATCTCCGGTGCAATAGGTTCGAATTCCATTTTTTCCATTTCCATTTGTACGTGATGGAACTTGATGCGCATCGTTTCATCGACGACCATCATTCCATTACGCTCCACCTTCATCCAGTCCGAACGCCGTGCCGTGAACGGCTCCGATGCCACGACGATGGCACTCGGCCGTCCGAACGTCGGCTCCATCATACAGACGTCACCCCGGCAGTGGTATTCCTTGCCGAACATGTAGTACAGCGAGGCCGGTTGCACGTTGGGATTCGTCGTATACCGTACCGCCACCAACGACGTACCGTTGGTGACGGCGAGGTTGAGGTACGAATGCTGCCGCACACCGGCTTCGATGAGCAGCGCATCCAGATCCTCGAACATCTTCATCATCGCATGGACCATTTCCTCGCACGTCACGCTTCCCAGCGGGTTGGCGATGTGATTGAGGAACAGACCGAACATGTGTTCCGAGTCCGTCGATCCCTGAATGGCATCGTATGCAGTGTCATTGAGCCCGCGGAGCAGGGCACGACGTATCTGCTTGTATCCGCCGAGCACTCCGTTGTGCATGAACATCAACTGTCCGCACGAGAACGGATGGGAGTTCACCTCTTCGACCGTGAGGCCGGGAGATGCGGCCCGGATATGGGCGAAGATGCACGGCGAATAGATCTTCCTCGCCAGGTTCTTCAGGTTATGATCACTCCACGAGGGCTTGATGCTTCTGAAGACGCATGGTTCGTTGTCGAGTTCGGGCGCATACCACCCTATGCCGAAGCCGTCGCCATTGACGGCAACGGACATTTCTCCGGCATTCACACTTTGGGCCGTCACCAGCGAGAACCTGGGCTTGTAGAGCAGGTCATCGGCCAGGATCGGCGGCCCTATGTATGCGACAAAACGACACATGCGTTAGGGAGCCTGATAAGGGGCGTAAAAATACAAAACGGAAGCCGGTATCACTACCGGCTTCCGCCGCAAAACGTCGGACTGCGTCAGGCTCAGTTGAGGGCGGCCTTCTCCGTGCACCAGGTGTTGTAGACACCGTCCAGCAGGAGGTTGAAGGCATCGGCAGCTTCGCGGGCCGCATCGAGGGCAGCCTGCTTCTGTTCGTCGGACTGGCACATATGCACCAGGGCCTCGCGCGTCACCGTGCGGTGGATTTCGTCGGCATGTTCGTGCACGGCGAAGAATTCCAGGGCGTTGGGCGTATCGAGGTCGTACCACTTCTTCAGTCCGGCGATCTTCGTCGTCGAGATTTCCGGGATCTGCGATTCGTAGGCATAGAGGGCAGCCAGGCCTTCCGCCGGGTTGTTGCGGCGGGCGAGTTCCTTGAGGATGCTCACCGAGGCGCGCGTATGGGGCAGGAAGCGGCGCTGCTTGATCTCTTCGCGCGAGACGCCGAGGGATTCGGCGAAGCGCAGCCAGAGTTCGGGGTGGTTGTTGGCACCGTGCTCTTCTTCGATGAGGTTCTCGAGGAGCATCTGGCGGATTTCCATATCGTCACAGTTCGCATGCGTCGCGCTGACGTACGTCGGGAACGCATGGACCTGATGGTAGTATTCCCTTGCATACTCACGGAGCATGTCGACCGTCAGTTGACCTTCGTTCCACATGATGTAGAACGGGTGCTGCAGCATGTGGCGTTCGGTAACGATCTCGTCCAGCCGGGCGAGGAATTCTTCTGTTGTCATGGACGTAACCTCTGATGAGGATTGATTGATACGCAAGGAAGCCAAAGATAGCGGATTTCGTAATTTTGCCAACCACAGGAATTCAACACAACAGCTCGAACAGGCAACATGTCCACGGACGTTCCTTTTCTCCCTTTCGAACAGGGCGATCCTTCGCATGACGAAGTGGTCGAAATCGCCCTACCGACGCGCGTCGTCCTCTACAACGACGACTGGCACACGTTCGACGAGGTCATCGAGCAGATCATCAGGGCCACGAGTTGCAGCTACGATCATGCGGAAGCCTGCACCTACGAAGTGCATCACCACGGCAAGTCCATCGTCTTCGAAGGCGACATGGGCGACTGCCTGCGCGTGAGCTCGGTCCTGGAAGAGATATCCCTCCATACCCAGCTCGAGTGCTAAGCGTCGCTACGGCTTTCTGACCGGTGGCTGCTGGTTACCGGTGCTGTCCTTCTGCATACCGGGCATGGTACCCGGCAATGCCCCCTGCTGGAGCCCCTTCATCTGCCTCTGGAGCATATCGTTCACGGACGCGGGCTTGCCATCGGCTCCCGGAGGCGTGAGCCCCGGAATGTTGGGCAAGGCTCCGTTGGGTCCGGTGACCTGCAGGGCATTCTGGTTGTTCTTGATCATCTGCTGCAGAGGATCGAGCTCGCCGGCCTTGGCCTTGTCGTAGAGTTCCTTGTCGAGATCGCGCAGAAGCAGCGAATCGCTCACCTCGACCCCATTGCGCTTGGCGAGGGCGAATTCGAGACTCGGACGGATTTCCCGGGCGTACTCGGACCTGGGATAGCTCTCGACGAGCATCCCGTAGTAATACAGGGCACTGTCCTTGTCACCTATGTCCTTCTCGTACATCCATCCCAGCGCGTACAGTGCCTTGGGTGCGAAATCGCTCTTGGGGAACTGCTGGACGAGATTCCTGTACTGACGCGAGGCATAGGCATAGTCCTTGACGAGCCGGAAGCTGTTGCCACTGCGGTAGAGTTCAGCCGCATCGTCGATGACGACGTCGGCCGTATAGCCGAGATTCGTCTGCGCCTGGCGGGCGAATTCGGACTTCGGGTACTTTTCGGCCATGACTTCGAGAAGCGAATCGGCGGTTTCGGGATCCTTCTGCCGCACGATACGGGCTTCGGAGAAGAGATACCGTGCCCGCTCCTGATCATCGGCAGTCGTGCTGTCGGCCGCCATACGGTAGTATGCCAGGGCGGAGTCGACGTTACCCATCTGCTCGTGGACGCGCCCCAGCGAGAACACTTCCTTCGACCTGTTGCGTCGTATGGTGTCCATGAACTCGGCTCGCTCGTTGGTCACCAGAGCCAGTTGATTGATCTTCCGATGCTGCTCTTCCCACTGCTTGATAAGCGTGAAGTACTTGTTGGCGACGTCATACACGGGAGTCCGGACGACCTTGGCCTTGGCGAAATACTTCAGTGCGTCTTCGTACTTGCTCTGCTTGTAGAGTTCCATCCCCTTCTGGAAGGCCTGGGCCATCAGCTCCGGCCGGCCGATGAAGGCCGTGTCCGCCTTCCGCTCCTGGGCGATGACGGACGGATCGTTGATGTTGCCCTTCTGGAGGCGGTCCATGGCCATGCGTTCGGCAGCCAGATATGACGACCATTCGTCGAAGTTCCGGTTCTGCTCGAGGTCCATGAAGATCCGCTCCGCTTCCTGATACCGTCCGAGACGTGCCAGCGACGCCGCCCGATACAGCAGGGACTCGAATTCGGCCAGCGGATCCGGTATGTAGGTGAAGACCTTGGCGAAGGCCCGTTCGGCCATGTCGTACTTGCCGAGACGATAATAGAGCGATGCGACGTCTACCTGCCAGCGAGCGCGCTGCTCGCTGTCCTCGCTCTGGGCAATGGCCTGCTTGTAGGGCTGCACGGCCTTGTCCACGTCCCCTTCCTCGAGCGACAATTCGGCCTGGAGCCTGTAGGCTTCGCTCAGGATGTCGTAGCGGTCCTTGAACCAGGCGACGTCGACGGTCTTCGACAGCATCGTACGGCCCTGCGACATCTTGCGCTGGATCAGGTAGTTCTTGGCGAGCATGAGGTGGGCATCCGGCGAATAATCTCCCTCCGAGTACCGCTCGATGAGTTCGATGCACTTCTGTTGCGAGGGCAGCCATTCCTGACGATAGAAGTAGCTCTTGGCCATCAGGAAGAGCGTGCCTTCGACATAGTTCGACTTGGGATGGTTTGCCAGGATCTTCGACCCCTTGATGAGGATGGAGTCGACCTTCGTGGCCACGGGCTGGAGTTTCGCCCGTTCGATGATGAAGGTCCTCAGGAAAACGGGCGGCCCGCTGTTGTTGTTCTCCGTCTTGGTATCCACGCCTTCGATCGGCGGCACCAGCACCCGGGGCTTGACACGCTTGTTCTCGTCCTGGAAGAGGAATTCATCCTCGACCTCTCCCATGATCCGCTTGGCGTTGTAGTAGGTGTTGAAGAACGTCGTCTGGTTATCGTACCACGAACAACCCGCCACAGTCAGGGCGAGCAGCAGGACGGAAACGGGCAGGATGGTAGGACGGATGTTCACGGATCACTTCGCGAGCCAGGTGCGGCGTATGGTTTTCTGACGTTCGGACGGTGTGGCGACGTCGACGAGTTTGTAGACCTTCTGATAGTCGGGATCGAGGGTCGTGGCATAGATGCGGCCATCGCACTGTGCCGTGATCTGGACCGCACCTCCACCTGGTTCGGCGACGTACTGGTCGAGCTGGGTAACGGACGTGACGCGTTTGCCGTGAACGGCGATGATTTCGTCGTCGATGCCGATGCCCGCCTGCGCCGCAGGCGACCCGTCTTCCACGGCCTTCACCACGATGCGACCGCCTTCCTCGCGGCAGCTCCACCCGCAAAACAGTGTCACAGGTACCGAAGCGAAGGTACGATTCTCGCCGAAGGTTATTGCCTCCGCACGCTTGTCCTCGATGGACAGGCGCATCCCGACGGCGCCGAGGATTTCGTCGTAGGGCAATTCGTCCGTACCGTCGAGCCAGGTCATGAGCAGTTCCCGCAACTGCACTCCCGTTCCCCGCTCGAGAAGGGCGATACAGTCGGCCTCGGTGAGACCCTTGTCCGGACTCGCCTGGTAGTTGGCCCAGAGCGTACGCAGTCCGTCATCCAGCCTCTTCTTGCCGTCCGTATGGTCGATGATGTAGATATCGAGCAGCAGGAAGATGACGCCACCCTTCAGATAGTAGGACGGGAAACGGTTGTTCGCGTCCGGACTCTGCATGTAGAGCTTGAGCCATGCGAGAAGGGAGCTGTCGCGGACGGACATCTGACGGCGGCCGGGTACACGCATGAGCCTGGACACGTGATCGCGGCCGAGCTGGGCGATATACTCCGTTTCCGTCGTGAAGCCGCAGCGATAGGTGAGCAGGTCGTCGTAGTAGGAAGTCATCCCCTCGGCCAGCCACAGCATGGGTGTGTATGCCTCGTGACGATAGTCGAAGGGGCCGAGCTCGACCGGACGGATGCGCTTGACATTCCAGAGATGGAAGTATTCGTGACACAGCAGGGAGAGGAGGTCGATTCCCTTGGTCTTGTCGAGCAGCGCGGACGGATCGACGGCATTGACCGACGACCGCGTGTGCTCGAGGCCGCCACCCGCTCCGGGATAGGCCTGGACGATGAAGACGTAGCGGTCGTACGGCACTCCGCCGAACAACTTCGCCTCGGTATCGACGATGATCTTCAGTTGCTCCGTGAGCCACCTGTCGTCGAGCGAATACGGTCCGACCAGCGCCAGCTCGTGTTCCGCACCGGCTGCGGTGAACTTGCGGACGACATGGTCACCGATCTCGATCGGCGAATCCGCAAGAATGTCGTAGTTCAGCGCTCCGAGCAGAAGGCCCGGCCCCGGCGTGCCACCGGGATAGACGGGCGACAACTGCGTCGATACATTGGGCCAGCGATTCGTGTCGTGTTTGAGCAGGACGTGATGGATTTCCTCCGTACGCCCTTCGACGTACATGAGCGTCGCCACCGGCATCAGGAAAGCATGCCAGCGGTTGATGTGGTTCGTACGGACGGTACGTTCCAGACCGTAGACGACGTAGTCGAGATGGATTTCCGATGCACCGCCGGTCGTGATCTCCAGCGACGCCTTGTCCCGCCAGCGCGAGACGGCGGGTTCGCGTTTGCCGTCGACGATACGCCAGGCGCGGACGTTCCCCTGATAGCCTGCGTAGTCGCGGATCTTGTAACTGCCCGGCGCCCACGATGGCATCACGCACGTAAGCGTACTTCCCTTCACGTTCGTGACGCGCATGGAGACACCGACGAGGTGCTGTGCGGCACGATCGAACGACAGTTCATAGACGATGTCCGCCGTGGTGCTTACGAGCTGCTCGTCACGCTGTTCTATCGAATACATCGAGATTCCTTTCAGCGCGACCCGAAGTACGTCTTCTCCATGAAGTCGCGTTCAAATTTCTGTTGCTCATCGTTTCCGTTCTGCGTCGTCGATGCACCGGCCATCGATCCCGGAGCATCGTTGCCGGTCATCTCACGATAGCGCATGCGGTGCTCCTCGATCTCCCTGCGCTTGGCCGCGATCGACTGCTCGATATCCCGACGATGCCAGGTACACCAGTTCTCGTTCTCCAGATCCTGTGCCAGGATGAACGGCTCCTGGCCACGCAACCTGTCGAGCTTCCGACGCTCCATCCGGAGACGCGCGTCGAGACGCTCGGCTTCACGCGACAACCGCTCGAGGTCCCAGCCTTCCATCTCACCGGCCGCCGCATCGTCCGCATTCAACAGATCGACGATGCTCTGCAACTGCCGGATGTTCTTGTCCCTGTAGGCATCCTGTACACGCTGCCATACACCGGACAGTTCGGGTTGATCGCCGACGGCATCGGGATGGAGACGTTTGGCCAGCGTACGGTACATTTTCACCAGCTCTCCATCCTCGGCATCGTCTCCACGTTCCGACGTGGCCTTGTCGCGTTCGTAGGCCGTCATGTCGAAGGCCTCCTTCATGCGCTGGCGCAGACGTGCATATTCCTTGTCCACGATCAAGTTCACCATCTGCACGATGTCCGGCGTGATGCGTTCGCCACGTGCGACCTTGATGCTCAGCAATTCCACACGACGGAATATCTCCGCACCTTCGAGGGCGAGCTTCTGCCGCTCCTTCTCGAGGTCCCCGAAATGCCGGTCGTAGATGGCGAGCAGTCGGGGCCTCTCGATGGCCGACAGCCTGTGCCATTCCTCGGCGACTTCACGCAGCGAGGCCCTGTACCGGGCACATTGCTCGCGCAGTCGTTCGATCTCGGGATGTGTGGATGGGCTCGTCATCGCTATTCGATATCACTGGCTATCATGGAGTTGCCGGAACCGGGCGCTCTTCGCCGACGCCGTATCGCGAAACGGCCATTTCGGCCAGTGCACATGCCAATGCCAGCACGATGCATAGCGGCCAGAGCTCGGATCCCGTCCGTGCACGTTGTATCTCGCTCATCATATCGCGCGATGCATCCAGTACCGTCACATGATCCGGAACGGATACCATCGCTGCCGTTTCCTTCTTCCATGCTTCGTCGGGAAGATACGTCAACATCGATTCATCCGTCGGCGCATTCACGCTCACCGTCATGACGGCCGCGGAATCCGGGGTCACGACCTTCACGACACCTGCCCGATACTGGGCGGGTATTGCAAGCACCGGTCCCGACGGCAGACGTGCAGGCAACAGTTCGGTTGCCGCTCCCGTGGCATCGACCAGCAGGAAACGATCCCTGCCCGACAGCCTGGGCGGTACGGGTACCGTGACGGGTTCACCCGGGCGGGCCTCCACGCCCTTGTCCCGTGGCGCCACGAGATAGGACACGCTGCGGACGAGGACCGTAGGGAACAATCCCGTCACCGGGAACGTGCCCCAGGACGGATCGTCGCCGACGCCGCAGTAGATCACACGACCATTGCCCGAGGATATCTCCGTGAGGAGGCTGCCGCCACCCGTACGAAGGAGATCGAAGCCGCCGCTGGCGGGACGAAGACGTCGGATGCGCGGGCTTTCGACCTGACGCACATCACCGCTCCCGCCCTTGAATACGCCCTGGAACAGCGGGTGGGCACGTTCGACGTGCGTAAGCTGCCACGGATCGTCCTTGGGCGACTCGGTCAGACCGGACAATGAGAGCCCGAATGCCGAAGCGAGTGAGGCCGGAGCATCGCCGTCGGCAGCGAACAGCACGAGGCTACCGCCGTTGTCGACATACTGCCGAAGTATCGCGACGTCGCCCGACGTCACGACACCGCCATCGATCATGATGACGTCGAACGCAGAACCGGTGGCTGCTGCTTCGGATGCCCGGACGAAGGCCGTGACCTCCGGAGCGGATGCCCCAAGACCCGGGAGCTGGAGTGCGACCTTCGCGAACGGAAGGTTCCCTACCAGGGCCACGCGTGCGCGATCCGGGACATGAATTCCGGCATATCGCACATTGTCACGATCGATAGCATCGTTGTCCAGTTCCATCGACACGGCGATCAGTCCCCTGCGCTGCGGCGGAGCCGACAGTACGATGGATCGTGTTCCACCCGCCGGGAGGTCGAGAGCGCGCTGTGCGACGCGCACGCCATCGAAGGCCATCGACACCATGATGGCCGAAGCGTCCTTGTCACTGCCGTTCCGGAGCCAGGCTTCCACTTCCACGGGTTTGTCGGGCTGGAACAGTTGCGTGAGCACACGCATGGAGTCGATGGAGATATTCTGCTCCAGCGCAGCCGTGCCCTTGCCGATCCTCACCAGGAAGACGGACGCATCGCGGTCCAGGATGGCCGAACTGTCCGGCCCGTCCCGCAGCACCAGACTCGACTGCGCGTCGCTCACGACGTAGACTTCGCGGTGCGGATGCAGGGCATCGTCGAGAAGCGGCCGAATAAGGCGCATCGTCGATGGCATGTCGGCCTTTCCGTCGGCCAGTCTCATGCGGTCGATCTGATCCTTCGCCGCCGCGAAGGTGCGCGTGAAGGAAATGGCCCTGCCATGGTCGAAGGAAGCCAGCGGTATCACCGCCACTTCGTCCCCGTCCTTCAGTCCCGTCACGATACTCCGTGCCGCCGCCTGGGCTTGACGGAACCGCTGCCCCTGCTGGTCGGCAGCCTCCATGCTCGCCGAATTGTCCACGAGGATGACGACACTCGCATGGGCTTCCGAACCGAGTAACGGAAGGTTGCTCTGCACGGTCGGGCGCGCGAAGGCCAGCACGGCGAACACGACGATGAGCGTCCGCAGGATCAGCAACAGGATCTGTTGCAGCTTCAGCTTGCGTACGCGCGTCTGCTGCAGCTCGAGGAGGAACCGGAGCGAACTGAACTCGATCGTACGCAGCTTGCGCAGATTCAGCAGATGCAACAGCAACGGTATCCCGGCGGCAGCCAGACCCAGCAGAACGAACGGATTGAGAAAATTCACGCGAGTTTGACCAGACGTTTCAGTTCTTCCACCTCTTCACGGGTGAGATGACGATACTCGCCACGGTTCAGACCGCGCGTCGTCAGGAATGCATAGGACTTGCGGTCGAGACGCTTGACTTCGTATCCCATTGCCTCGAAGATCCGGCGTACTTCGCGATTGCGTCCTTCATGGATCTGGAGCATGACGTTATAGTGATCGTCGGGATCGATCACGACTTCGCACGGAGCAGTAGGACCGTCTTCGAGCTCGATGCCGTGGGCGATCTTCCGCGCATGCTCCGGACGCAGCGGCTGATCCAGGCGCGCACGATAGACGCGCGGAATCTCGTAACGCGGATGCATGAGGCGGTTGGCAAGATCGCCATCGTTGGTGAGCAGCAGCACACCCGTCGTATTGCGGTCCAGCCGCCCTACCGTGAACAGCCTCTGCTTGATACGCACGATGTCGAATACGGTGGCACGCCCCTTCTCGTCGCTCGACGTCGTGATGGCATCCTTCGGTTTGTTGAGGATGACGTACGTGAGATGCTTGTACCTCGTGATGGGCTCGCCGTTGACGTCGACGATATCATGGATGCCGACCTTCGTACCGAGCTCGGTCACGACCTTGCCGTTGACGCGAACGCGTCCATCCCGGATCAGTTCGTCGGCATGACGACGCGATGCGACACCGGCGTCGGCGATGGCCCTGTTGAGTCGTACGGGCACGTCTGGCGCCACATCTTCCTTCGCCCTGGTGCGGCGCGGACCGGACTGCTTCGCGGTCTGCTTCTTCGCCACACCCTTCTGTGCTGGCCGTGACGGACGTTTCATAGTGTATTCCGATCTTCTTACTTCGTTAATAGTTCATCGAGAGCTCGGCCGACCGTATCGGGCCGGATGCCTGCAAGACACTCGTGCGTACCGATCGGACATTGCCGTGAACCGTGCGGACTGCACGGCCGACATGCAAGATCGGCACGTTGCACGACTTGTGCACGTTTTCCGTACGGTGCGAAGCCGAATTCGGGGACGGTCGGACCGAACAGGGCCAGAACGGGCACGCCCTGGAGCGAGGCGATGTGTATCGGCGCACTGTCGTTGGCCACGACCGCCCTGGCTCCACGAATGGCGGCGGCGGCCTGACGCAGCGTCGTACGTCCGCACAGATCCACGACTCCGTCACCCGTTCCGATGCTGCCCGCCAGCGATGCATCGCCGACGATGACGACCTGCCGTCCGCTCCGACGCAGATCTCCGACGAACATGCGGACATGCTCCAGCGGCCATTGCTTCGTAGGCCATACGGTTCCGGGAGCGACGACGACGTAGTCCTGGCCGATGCCTTCCGCATCGAGGACCGAGCGAACGAACTGCCGATCTTCCTCGGTACAGATATCCAGACTGCCGACGCGTTCCTTCGTCCATACATCGTCGGGCAGCATGGGACGAAGCAGGGCGAGCTGCCGGTCCGCATCGTGCAGCGGCCACGGATAGACGATGCGGTCGGTAGCATAGCGCCGTGCCGACGCATCGTCGAACGTCACCAGACGCGGCGCACCGACGGGCTTCACGAGCATCGCCGTGCGGAAGCTCTTGTGAGGAACGAGGACCCAGTCGGGTTTCATATCGCGCAGCTCGGCGGACAAGGCGCGCCGCGCCGCAGCGCCACGATGACGTCCGCGCTTGTCGAACACGACGACGTCCTCCGCATGCGGAAGACCGTCGACGACGGCAGCGGCCTGCGGAGTGGTCACGAGGACCCTGCGCACGCCCGGAAACGCGTGTCCAAGGGCACTCAGCAGTGGAAGCGAGAGCAGGACGTCACCGAGGAAGGCCGTTTGCACGACGAGAACGGTCATACATCGTCCTCCCTCCATCGCCGATGCTGCCACGACCACATTCCCGGATGTGCCCTGACAGCATCCTCGAGAGCCTTGACGTGACGTTCCGTCAGGATACGCACTCCCTCGCGATCGTTGGGGATATCGTCCATACGGATAGCTTCGAACGGAGCGACGTACCCGCCGTCGGCCTGTCGTACCGGGAACGCCGTATACATCTGCGCACCGTATCGGAGAGCGAGTGCGGCCGGAGCCTCGTAGGTCGGTGTCGGACGTCCGAAGAACGGGATCCATGCATCACGCTGGGGATTCGCGTGCTGGTCGGCCAGGAAGGCCACCGAACCACCTTCGTCGAGAACCTTGACGAGGGTACGGGCAGCATTGCTCATCGACACGAGGCGGTTGCCGAACTTCGTTCGGTAGGAATTGAGCAGGTCATCGGCGAAGCGGTTCTTCTGCGGATGGACGACGATGGTGAAGGCCGTATCGGCATGGAGGGCACCCGCCATAGCGAGCAGTTCCCAGTTCCCGTAATGACCCGATACGAGGACGCTCGGCTCACGTCGTTCCGCACGGGCGCGCAGGGCCTCGATACCGGGAATGACCATATGTCTGCGGATATCGCCGGCACTCATCGAGGGAATCGCGAGCAGTTCGGCCAGCGTGATGCCGAGGTTATGGTACGATTCGCGAACGATGGACCGGATCTCTCCGGAGGCCATCGACGGAAAGGCCCGTTCGACGTTCGTCGTCGTGATGTTCAGTCGCCGTCCATCCAGCTTCATCATCGCATCGCCCATGGCACGGCCGATGCCGATGCGCCGGCGGATGGATGCGGCTCTGCTCAGGGCTCCGAGTGCAAGCAGTCCGCCCGTGACGATACGATCGGAAAAGCTTCCCATCAACGCGTGCTGGGGCGCAGCGATTCGGTAGGATTGGGATCGGGGCTGAAGGCCTTGGCATACCGGTTGAACCAGTTCTCGTCACGCACTTCGCCGATATAGGTCGAGTGCACGAGACGGTGGTTCTGCGTCAACTGCCAGTCGACGAAGTAGAAGGAGACACCACCCTGCAGTCCTTGATAGAACCATACTTCATAGGGCTTCGTGTCCTGCGTGAGCACGAACTGCTCGATCTGCGTGGGAATGCCGTAACGCAGAAGGATTCGTCCGCGATCCGTCCGCCATCCGTCCTTGAACGTCGGATTGCTGTAGAAGGCCTGGGCCCGCTGGTAGGCCTTGCGGAAATCGTCGAGACGTTCGTTGTCGGGCGTGGTGGGATCGGGATCGCGCATGCGCCAGAAGCGGTAGAGGTACTTCTGCTTCGCACGTTCGTCGATACAGCCTTCCAGCGTGATGCGCTCGGCAGGTGTAGCGATCACGTTCGAGAGATCGAGCTGGAGCTTGAGCCGCTCCCCTTCCAGTACGGCCCATTCCGAAGCCTGGAACTGCTCGTCCTCGGTCAGCATCACCGAGCCCTGCGGAGGAAGCTCGGGATTGAGGACGTAGAACCGCTCTTCCGCCATGGCATAGGTCGTGACGAGGTCCATGGACTTCACACTCATGCGCAGCAGGTATACACCGCTATGGATGGCACTGGCCGGGATGTCCACCCGCTCCACGAGGGCATCGCCCAGTCCCTGCTGCCGTACGTAGTTCGTCATCATTTCGCGGCGGACGTTATCCAGCACTTCGTAGACGACGACGAAGGAATCGAGCTTGTTCGTCTTCGTGTTGTAGATCTCGCTGTACAGGGAAATGGTGGGATCCGTACCGATGCATTCGTGACGCGGATTGGGCATGGCCTCCACGCCGTTCCTCATGAACCGGGGGTCGAGATCGTTCTTGCCCGTACTGCGCGTGGTGAACATGAGGTCACTGACGTCGACCTTGTCGGTATAGGGACGCACGATGACCGGGAAGGTGGAATTGCGCGCCGTGGAAGCATCGTTGATATCGTAGGCCGTGAGCTCGGCCAGGTACTGTCCGGGCTTGACATCGAACGACTGCACTCCCGTATAGTAGAAGCTGTGCTCGAAGCGTGGTGTGGACGACGTGGGTGACACGAGCCATTCCCTGGACATGGTATCGCCCTGCGTCGTCTTCAGCATGAGCCTGAAGTGCAGGCCACCGACGAAGGTCGACTGTCCCGGTACGTAGCGAAGAGCCGTGTCGGGGAAGGAATAGTGGAACTCTAGTCGTACCTGCCGTTCCTGGGCTCGGAACTGTAGGACGTCGCACACGAGATCCAGCTCCTTTGCGGAGCCTTCGATGCCGACGGTTACCAGAATGGCCACGATGGCGAAAAGCCGGTATGCGGATGCGATCTTCATGATTGGGAATCCCTGAGAACAAGAAATGCCGCCGGTCAGGCATGACCGACGGCATTCGTGATGATCGTTGAACGGCGCTTAGTTGAAGCGCAGCGAGATACCGAGTCGGTTCACGAGGCCGAGGCTGCGAGACGGATTGATCGAATAGTCGATCGAACCTTCGAAATCTCCGCCGACGTACTTGAGGCCGACGCCACCGGCCAGACCGAACTGATCCTGACCGAAGCGATAGCCACCGCGGATACTGACGAATTCACGGAACGTGTATTCTGTACCTAGTGCGAACTGCTCCGAAACGTCCGAGAAGGTCTCGAAATCGCCCGCGACCAGCCATTGGTGCGTGACAGTGCCGTCGCCTTCGACTTCCGGATGCTCGGACAGCACGCCGTTGAACATGTCCACTCCGAGACCTGCACGGAACGAGAGCGGAATGTTGAAGGACGACGTCTGGATACGCATGTCGAGAGGGCTGGTGGCGATACCACCGATCGGACGGTTCTGACGTCCGACTTCGGGACCGTCATAGGACTGCTGCGTTCCGAGACTGTTGACGGAGAAGCCGAGCATGATTCCCTTGTAGCCGGTGTTGTACTTCGTTCCGATGTCGAAGACGAAGCCCGATGCCGACATGTTCGTGAAACCGTGCTGAACGTACTTGGCCGTAACGCCGAAGGAAAACTGATCCGTCAGATATCCGGCGAAGGAGAAGCCGATGGCGATATCGCTGACGTTGTACACGCCACCCGTACCATCCGGCTGATCCGTCGTCGTGATCTTGATGTCTCCGGAGTTGAAGGACGTGAAGCTCACGGCTCCACGATACTTCTCCGAGATCGGCAGCACGACGGCAGCGAAGCTGTGGCTCATACCGGCGAACCAGAAGGTATGGTTCATGTCGGCAGCCCAGTTCTTGACGTCTGCGATACCGGCGGGATTCCAGAACAACGACGTGACGTCGTTCGAGATACCGCTATAGGCACCAGCCATACCGGTGGCGCGGGCGCCGACCGGAATCTTGAGGAATTGACCACCGGCAAGACCCACCTTCGTGAATTCTCCGGACGTCACACTGATAAGCTGGGCGGATGCTGCCACGGGTGCGGCAGCGATCAGCAGAGCAAGCAAGGTTCCGCGCATCATCTTTTGTACGTGATACTTCATGGGGGTTCTCCGTTAGGTCCTTACTCGGAATCACCGATGATGCGTGCCGGGCCCACTACGATCGAGAACTTGCGGATGACGCTGGCGCCTTCCGGTGTTTCGATCTTGGCAACCAGCATCTGGCTGGCAACGCGTTGATTGTTTCTCGTCATGAGATTCCACACGTCCATACCCATGCGGTCCGGGCTTTCGCTGGTGGCCTCATCGTGTTCGAACTTGCGGATAAGGTCACCGGCCGTCGTATAGATGCTGATCGTGGCCTTACGCGGCAGGCGCGTGAAGTAGATCTTGCCTTCATACGGCGAGCGCATGCCCTCGTGCGTGATGTAGTACGGATTGGGGACGACCTGAACCTGCTCGAGCTGGGCATCGGTGTAGTTCTGGTTCCGTGCACCCGGATCGTACTGCGCGACGTGTGCGTAGACCTTCGTGTAGTCGTACGGGAAGCCGAGAGCTCCACCGAGCGTGAAGAAGCGCACCTTGTCGCCGGCCTTGAAGTCTTCCGTAGGATACGCGGCAGGTGGTGCCGGCGTACCCGGAATGACGGCCTGTCCCGTACCGGAACGACGACCCTTCCAGGAATAGTCGATCACGAACTGTGCACCGCCCGTCGAGATGACGTGCAGGAAGTCCAGCGTATCCCGGCCCGTCGTGGACAGGACACGCGAACGATAGTAACGACCGGGCGAAGCGATCGGACGTCCACTGTTGGAGTCGGCGGCGAAGAGCCGACGACGGCTTGCCGTGTTGTCCCCGTTCTGCGAGTTACGGAAGCCATAGGCGCCTACCGAGAACTCGTCCGGACGAAGAGCCGACGGCTTGGGATAGTTCGCGAGATCGACCTGTTGCGTCGGAACGGCCTGGTCGACCTTCTTGTAGTCGAAGGGATAGCTGACCTTGTGCGTCGTGACCGCACCGTTCTTGTCTTCCTCACGATCGAATTCGATGAGGTTGCGCACCTTCATGTCGAGCCACTCGACGTTGTTGAAGGTCATGATGGACTGCTTGCCGGCGTCGCTGCCGCCTGCGTCGAGGATGAAGCCCGTCGTGACGTTCTCCGTACCGCCCGGAAGGAATTCGACTTCGTAGATGCCAGGACCGTTGTTGTAGCTGGCATCCCACATTCCCTGGAAGCCCGGGAACGGAAGTTGGAAGTACGCCGGTGGCGGATTGTCCGCACTCTGCGAATATCGCGCCGCCTGTGCACGGCCGGGGCCGATGTAGACGTTCTGCGGTCCCTGGATGAGCGACACGCTGTCCTGCGTGCGATAGATACCACCCCATTGCTGGATGGCGTAATCGAAGGCGAGGCCTACCGTACCGAGTGCATACTGGGCAGCGTTGAAGCACGATGCGTTGGTATAGAAGTTACCGTAGCGGATGAGCTTCTCGCGATTCTCCGGCAGACCGAAGTCCACCGTATCGATACGCGGGGGGACCGTGTTGGCCGTATCGTAGCGGAGGGTATCGCCATCCACCCACGTATACGTGTTCTCCGTGAAGTATCCAGGAGCGCCACCGGTATTGCTGAAGACCTGACCGGCCGGACAGAGTTCGGGCGGCAGTGCCGTGAACCAGTTGCTGATGAGCTGCTTCGTGGCCGAGTCGCGCATGAAGACGACGAGGGCGTACAGACCGTTCGAGTTCGGCGTGGACGGGTTGTTGTCACGGTCGAGACCGAACCATGCACGATAGAACTCGAGCTCGATGGATCGGCCACCGAAGATCTGGTTGAAGCGTTGCTCGTCCTGGATGAGCAGGCGGATGTTGTAGATACCGCCGAGGCGCGCGCCATTGGCGGAATCGATGAGGATGGTCACGTTCGGCTTGTCGCCGGGACGCGATGCCAGAGGCGTGGTCTTGACCACGTTCGGCAGACCGATGGCCCTGGTATTGAGCTTCGGAGGCGTCGGAAGCAGATAGTCGCCTTCGTCGTACGCACGGATGGCATAGTAGTAGTCGACGTTGTTGATCAGCTTCTCGCTGTTGTTCGGATTCGGCGAATAGAGTACACGACCGTCGCCGTTGTCATCGCCTTGATCGTAGAATGTACGACCGTTGGTGATCGACCGCATGTAGCTGGCGATGACGCCGCGACGGACTTCGTTGGTCTCTTCCCACGGACGCAGGACGATACGCGTATCGAACTGGTCGGGTCCGGTGGGTGTCATGACCGTATCCTTGAACAGGAACGGAGCCATCTTGATACGACGTGCGAGGATGAGCTTGATGAGGCTGTCGTGTGCACGCTTGGACTGCAGCGAATCCAGACCGAACCATGCCGGACCCGTCGCTCCGCCGCGGTTGACGTCGGGCAGCGAGTCGAACTGCGTCGTAAAGTACGTGAAGCGGATGGAGTCGAGCTTGTCGAAGCGCGACACGTCGATCATGTTGTTCGCTCCTACCACCAGTTGATAGGTGGAGGGACGGCGGCTCAACAGATCAGAGAAGTAGGCTCCCCACGGACCGGCGAACGATATGTTCCGTGAGACCAGGAACTTGCGATCGGTACGACGGATGGGATCGGCGAGCGTGAACTCGTCGATGTTGATTCCGTTGTTCGGGATGCTGACGTCGGACTTGATGAACGGGCTCAGCATTTCGTAACGGCCGATCTGCTTCCAGCCGAGCGGTCCGAGACGACGCGAGGTGATGTCATCGACGTTGAACGAATCGAGATCGGTACGACGAGCGCGATAGATACGATAGCCGAAGAAGTCCAGACCACGCTCGAGCGTATCGATGGACATTTCCGACGTCGAGTCCCACTGGATGACCATGGCGTTGTTCAGCGGCAACCATCCCTGTGCGGGTACGGTGGCCATCGATCCGCCGGCATTCACACCCTTGATGATGGAATAGTCCGGAGCGCGGGGTGCGCGGAATTGATTGTCGTAGACGAACTGTGCGAAGCGGACCTTACGGATCAGCTCGACCATGTCGGCTTCCGTGCCCGTTGCATCCTTGCCCGTCGCCGTTTCACCGAGGATGATGCCGATCACGATACGTGCCGAATCACCGGGGCGGACGTTGAACGGTCCCGTAGCCATGAGCAGACGGATGTCGCCGGCGGGACGCTCACCGTCACGGATGGCCGCAGCCATGAAGTTGTAGCGGTCTTCGTTTTCGAGCGGGTCTTCTGCGATCGGCCAGTTACGGAACGTACGCATACCGAGCTGCTCCGATACCGGGAACTGGCGCTTGTCCTTGCGGAGGAAACCATCGGCATCGACGGCAGGGCTTTCGAGGAAGTTGAAGCCGAGATAGCCGAAGCCCTGGTTGGCTTCGCCCTGATCGCCGTTCGTCCATTGGATGGCAAGATTGAGCGTCGTGTCCGTATCGTAGAACTTGGCCTTGTCGTTCGCGGCACCGCGCTGGAAGTTCGTGCTCAGCGTGATGTCGACGTCGAGCAGACCACCCATCCAGCACTGGAAGAGCGTATCCTTGAAGCTCTCCGGGTGGATGAACATGTACTTCAGGAAGACCATGTCGCGATAGTCACCGAAGCCCCACGAATAGATCGTCTGTTCGATCTGGAAGCCGAGGGGATAGCCTTCTGCCTGGCGCTTGGCGGTACCGCCCTCGTACAGGCTCAGGTCGGTGTCCTTGTAGACGGCGAAGATGTCTTCTTCGGAAATGAAGGCTGGGCCCTTGGAATAGGTTGCCTTGTTCCGTGCCGTGATATCGCCGATGTACTTACCGTAGTAGTTCTGGTAACGCAGCGTATCGTTGGGATCGGAGTCCCATACCGGCCAGTTGGGGGAACCGGCCAGGAAGGGCGTACCGTCGCTGGCGTTGAAGTCCGTGGAGAAGTACGTACGGTACTTGCTGACGCCGTCGGCGTCACGCTTGATCTCCTTGCCGTCCTCGATGGTACCGGGTGCCATCCAGGAATTACCGCTGTTGGGATTGTACGTGACCATCACGCGCTTGCGGTAGGCATCGCTGTTCGGCTGACGCTTGAGGGCGGCGAACCATGCACCGGTTGCGAACAGGTACTGGTTCTGACTGCCCCGCGGCCACAGACCACCGCCACGACCGTTTCGCACGTCGAAGCCGAAGATCCCGTAATTCGTCGTATAGAACTCGAAGTTCGACACGACATTGAGCTGCTGGTCGAATGGCCCGGTCGGGTCACGCTGTATCTGGTCGCCCTGGTTCTTGCCCTTGAGCGTATCCTTTGTCCGAGCGTCCATAGCTCCGACAGCGACCAGCGCCACAAGAAGCACGGCTACCAGAGACCTGTACCACCGGTGGTTCATATGTACCTCGAAGAAATGTTTTGTTCTCTGTTTCATGGTCGTGTTGCTGCGGATCAGAATCGGAACGTCACGCCGAAATAGACCTGGCGCGGGAACTGGTAGTTACCCTGCTGGGCGACGACCGTCTGCACGTATTCCTGATAACCGCGATACGTTTCATCCTGCGTTACGATGCCATCGCTGTTATAGTCGATGCGCTCGTTGTAGAGGCGGCGACCGACACGATCGTACTGCGACGGAGCGACCGTTTCCTTGCGGCTCTTGTCACCCGTCTTGTAGTAGGCTGCTGCCGGGAAGTCCCCGGGCACACGGTTGAGAGCGAAGCCGTCGTAGTCCGGGCTGCCCGTACGCGTGTAGTAGCGGATGGCGTCGGTGAAGTTGAAGAGGTTCGTCGCATCGACGAAGATGTCGACGGACGTGTTGCCACCGATGACGTCACCGAGGGGGATGTTCCGTACGAGACGAAGTTCCGAGTTCCAGTTCGCCGGGAAGCGGCCGGAGTTGATCTGCCCCGTCGCTTGACCACGATAGTCGACCGGTGTGTAGGGCAGACCCGTCTGCCAGAAACCGGAGAGCGTGAACGTCACGTGTTCGAGGAAGGCAATGCCACCGATCGTGGGACCTTCATCACGACCCCATTCGAGGCTGATGGCACCGTTGACGCGATGACGACGGTCGTAGTCCAGCGGGAAGTCCGTAACCGGATAGGCAGGCTGACCCGTAGCCGGATCGAGACCGACGGCGACGGCCGAGTTGTTGGCCGTACCCGTCGCCTGGGCGAGGGTGTAGTTGAGGTTGAACGACCAGTTGTTGGTCATGCGCTTCTGGAGCGTGAGCTCGAGACCGCGGGACGAACCGTAGTCGGCCAGGATACGCTGATAGAACGGAATCGGAACGATCCGCACGTAGGCGAGACCGGCCTGATTGTAGATGTCCTTGTAGTATCCCGTAGCCGTGATCGCGATGTCATCGTTGAACTGATGATTGTAGGCGATCTGATACTGGTTCGTACGCTGCATTTCCATGTTCGGGTTACCGAGAACCTGGCTGCCGCGAAGCTGGAAGGCGTTGAAGGAGTCGTAGTAGTCGGACCACGGCGGGGCCTGGTAGTAGATACCGTACGACAGGTTGAGGGTCTTGCGACCGTCATCGCTGACAGGATAGGTCACCGTGATACGCGGGCTGAGATAGAGCTTGGCCTTCGTGCTCGCGAAGCCGGTGGGGCTGCCGAAGGGATAGAAGATGTCGTATGACGTACGATACATGGCGTCCGAATTCATGTAGTCCACACGCAGACCGGGCGTGAAGACGAGACCCTTGAACTGGATCTGGTCCTGCACGAAGAAGCTGGCCGTGGTAGGCGTATAGGGCTTCTCGCTCGCGAGCTTGGCCGCTTCGGACTGCGGATCGTTCGGATTGATTTCGGCGTAGATGTTGCCGCCGTAATCGGCGCCGTAGACGTCATAGAACGGCGAGCCATCCCACGGATTGGCATTGTAGTGGCGCGACAGGCGCAAGAGACGGAGTTCGAAACCGGCCTTGAACGTGTGACGCGTGTCACCCGTCAGGAGGTTATGCGTGATGCTTCCGTCCACCTGCCAGAAGCGTGCATTACGGAAGTCGACGCCACCTTCGTTACCGCGTGCGGCGAAGTAGCCGAGCAGACCGTAGGGGTTGGCCGTGGACTGGAAGTCGCCGATACCCTCGACGTACCCCGTGATGGGATTGGGTGCCGTGACTTCGAGCAGGGCGAGACCATCGTCGGAATAACGCTGCGTACGGAGGTAGTCGTAGGCGTCGACGATCTTGTTGGGTCCTTGCGTATAGACAGTATCCGCGAACGACATGTTGTCTTCGGGATAGTAGAGATCGAAGCCGCTGAAGAGGCCGGGTGCATCACCGGTCTTGCGCTTGCCGGTTTCGGTGATCTTGCCGTTGAACGATACACGCAGTTCGTAGAACGTGTTCTCGCCGAGCGTGTGGTTGATCTGTGCGAAGGCGTTGTTGCTGAATTCCTGTACGGCGATCAGCTTGGCGTTCCGCGTGGGAACACCGTTGTACTGGGGCAGACCGTCGGCTCCGAGGATCGCGCGGCCGTTCATGTCGACCTTGTAGCCCTGGTCGTTGGCATAGAGCCATGCCCAGTCGGTACGCTCACCGTTCACCAGACCGTACATACCACCGACGAGGAGGAAGATGTCGTTGTTGAACTGGAACTTCAAACGACCCGTGATATTGCGGGACCACGTGCGGTTGTTCGGCATCATACCGAGATTGTTGCCGATCGGGTCCATTACCTGGAGACCGAAGTTCCGGTTGTTCTGGAAGGTGTTACGGACGGAGACGAAGAACGTCGAACGGCCGATTCCGAGCGGGCCACCGAGCGTAGCATCGACGACGTCCTCAAGGGGAGATCCGGCCTGGATACCGTTGTTGGCCTTGCCGAACAGGAAGGGAACGTCCTTCCTCCAGCGGAGGATACCTTCGAAGCGGTCGATCTTACCGGTCTTGACGACCGTGTTCACGACACCACCGATGGCGTTACCATATTCGGCACCGAAGCCGCCGGTCTGTGCCTGGACTTCTTCCGTGGCGAGAGGGCTGGGCATCGCCGCCGAAACCGTGGCGCCCGAGTTACCGAGACCGCCCGTGAACTGGTCCGTCACGGTAAGACCGTCGACGAGTACCTGTGTTTCCGTCGTACGCGAGCCACGGATATTGAAACCGTTGCCCGATACCTGGACGCCGGCAACACGACCGAGGGCCGCCGCCGTATTGTCGATACCGAGCTTGACGAGGTCCGACCCCTTGATGGCCCGGCTCGTTCCGATGTCGGTCGTGCTGACCATTTCCTTTTCGGCACTGACGTCGACGACCTTCGTCTGGATGCCGCCCTGGGCAAGCACGATGTTCAGCGTCACGGTCTGATCGGCCGAGATGCTTACGCGCTTGAGGGCCGTATCGTAGCCGATTGCCGTGATACGGATATCGTACGTACCGGCAACGATGTTGACGATGTTGTAATTACCATCACCTTTCGTGATGCCACCGCGTGTCGTTCCCAACACCCGAACCGTAGCGCCGGACACCGGTTTCTTATCCTGGCCTGTTACCTTACCCGTCAGGATGCCAGTGATGCCCGCCACTGCGGTCGCAGCCGACATGGCCATGGCGATCACGACGATCAAGTACCTACGCAACATGAATGTACTCCCATGAGGAAACGTCATGACAACAAATAATCTCGTTTGTGTTTAGCGAACCACTGACAGCGTACGCGTCGTGCGCACACCATTCTGCTCGATGAGGCAGTAATACGTCCCGGTTGCCAGTGTGCTCGTCGGAATGGAGACCGTCCAATCTCCCGTTCCTGCTGGATTCATCGACTGCATGATCGTCTCACCCAGCGCTGTAACGACGGACACGGTAATCGCGCCGTTGGTTACGTTCCTGATGGAAAGATGTGCGACTTCGTTCGCCGGATTGGGGCTGAGCGTGATCGCCGCATCGAACGTGCGTTCGTTCTGCACACTGCTGATGACGTTCAGATCCGACGTCTTCATCGGATAGAAGTAGACCTTGGCGGTGTCCACCGCAAGTTCGACGTTCGTCACGCGATCGCCCGGCAGGGTGTTGACCGAGTAACCGATATACATGCGGTCGTTGACGACATCGCACATCGTGGGGAAGTTCGCATTGACGCCGTCGGGCGTGATGTTCACCGGCGTCGACCACGTATCGTAGTTCTTCAGCTTGTGCGTGACGTAGACGTGGCCATAGAGACCATCGACGGTCGTCAGCGTGTCGACGTCGACCGTCGTGCGCGTCGTCGTGTCGACTTCCATGCTGACGACGTCGCCGTTCTTGGGAGCGGCATACGTCACGTAGATGTTGTCCTCTGCATCCATGCCCATCTGCGCATAGCGGCTGGGGCCGGTATACGGACGACGGCTGATGATGACGCCCTGACCGTTCCACGGCTCGGCACCACCTGCGGCACCCATGCGTGTGAGGGTGGAATCACCTTCACGGTAGTAGAGCAGACCGAGACCGGCCATCAGTCGCGCATCGTCGACTTCGTAGATGGTTCCGCTGCGGGGATTGGACGTCGACGGTTCCTTCGGTCCCGTCTGGATGACGTACGTCAGCGTCTCGCCGATGATGTAGTGCGCGCGGCCTTCCGAGTCGATCATGACGTCGAGGTGGGAGGTCGGTCCGACGACGGTGTCGGACCATACGCGGATCTCGTTGTTGCCCGTCTCGACCGAGTCGATGAACGTATGCTGTCCGGTGAAGACCAGACGGTTGTCGTTCCACGTCTGGCCATTGTCCGTGGACTTGCGCGAGATGATGTTGAGACCTGCATCGATGTAGGCCACGACGACCGTATTGTCACGGGCGGCGATGGCATACGTGTCACCGCCACTGCCGTCACGCAGCGTTCCACCGGAAGGAGGATTTACCGCGTTGGCACCGGTGAGCAGCATTTCCTGATCCCACGAATCACCGGCATCGGTCGAACGGCGGTACGCGACCTGATTGGCGTTGCTGCCCGTGAACCGGCGGTTGTAGATGAGATGGACATTCTCCTGTCCATCGATGGCGGCACGCGGCCAGAATGCCGAGTCGGCATCGACCGTCACGTCGAGGGGGAAGAAGTTGTCGTCGCCCACGGCGCCGTTGCGCCAGAACTTGATGGGGGCGTGGGACGGCGTCGCTGCGGAACCATCCTTGAACTGGATCAGGGAAGGCCAGCCCGTACGGTCCTGGTCGATCTTCTTGAATTCGGGGAGTCCAAGCGTCGGATTGTCGGGATCGGAGACTTCCATGAAGATGTAGTGTCCCCCACGGCCGTTGTTGTAGCCGGGTGCGCGGCTCGTGGCATCGCGCGACGGATCCTTGGAAGCCATCCAGAGCATCTGAGCGTAGGACTCGGCGCCTTCACGATAGAAGGAAATCCGGTTGGGCATCGCGCCGTTGGTCTGGAAGTCGTAGAACGTATAGCCTACCTGGACACCAGGCACGTTGGCCTGTGCAACAGGTGCGAGAACCTTCGGCATCGACATCGGAGACGTGATCTGCGACGTCGTACCCGGAAGGCGTTCGACGGATTGCTGGAATGGCACCGTCTTGAGCACGACCGTACCGTTCGTGCCAACGGATTGGCGCGGAACCGGCAAGGTTTTTGCTTGCACGGAAAGGGGTTGCTGTGCACCGGCATCCGTCGCACCCATTACGAGGCCCGACGCGATACCGATATGTACAAACAGCGTAGAGAAACGTCCCATAGTTGTCCCTATGTATAGATTCCAGAGATGTCCCCGTCTTAAGCCGCGCAATATAACAAGTTCTTCACAATGGCTTCGGAACGGCTTACAGACGTATCTGCACACCGTACAACAGCGAGTAGATCGCACCATACGAACTTGATGTACTGACGCCGCCGATGGCATTGGTACGGAACGGAACGTAGCGCGCTTCCGCACCCACCGTCAATGATACCGAACGATACAACTTGTATTCGCCCTGTATCCGGCCGTAAGCCAGCATGCCATCTTCACCGGCACCGAGAGCCGCACGTCCCTGTACGGCAAGGCCACCGGCATTCATGATCGATTGCTGCAGGAAGGCAGCACCCCATACCATCTGTTCCGAATTCATCGAAACCGACGTCTGACGAAAATACGTTCCGACAGGTGAGTCACCAGGCAGGAGCTTCATGATTCCGCCATCCTCACGAGGAGGCGCAGCAGCACGGGCAGGACCTTCGGGCGTCCCGCCGATACGTACGCTTCCCTCATGGGAGCGCTCCACGTCATAGGACGTGGAACCGACTTCGAGACCGAACACGCTCGACGGCGCGACGGCATATCCGAGACTTTGCGAGATCGATCGAACGTTCGAGGCCGATGGCAGCGACGTCGTCATGCCCTGCGTGTACAACGTCGCAAGCAGCACTTCCATGGGATAGTCGGCTTCGGCCACGGCAACCTTGGCCGGACCGCACGTCGCACAGGCGGCACGTGGATCGACCACCGACGCGTCGTCACGATCCGTCGACGATACGTCCGGAGTACGTCCGCCGAACCATACGCTCAGGGGTATGGCCCTGCCGGAATCATCGGCATCGGCTTCCGCCATGCGTCGTTCCGCGGCGGCGCCATCCATATCGGAGTCACCGTTCACGACGGACATGACGAAGGCATCGTCCGTCGACTCGTCGTTCTGCACATCCATCCTCGTGCGTACCGTCCGGATGCGGGAAACGGTCGTCGCTGCATGACCGGCTTCATCGAACGCGTTCAGGGCAGGAAGTTCGGGAAGGAGGACGGCCTGATCTCCACCCGTCGTGAACCAGTCGTGGCCGACGGGAACGACGAGCATGAGTACGGCGGCGACGAGCGACAGAACCCGGCGGCGGGATGCACGTGCGGCGGGATCGATGGCGACGGGCAGGGCCTTATGACGGTCCTCGTCATCGTCGATATGAGCCAGAATGTTGTCGTACACTTCCTCGGCTACGTCACCGGGAGTATCGGCAATGGCGTCGTCCTCGCATCGCATGGCGATATGGACGAGCACAGCGGCGTCGAACGCTTCCTTGGCCAGTGGATCGGCGGCAATGAGCCTGCGGAGTTCCGAGTCTTCCTCGGGACTGAGCTCGCCGTCGAGATATTTCGATATGAGGTGATCCAGGATCATCGTTCGTTGAGTACCGGAGCCAGTAGTTTGCGCATCATCAGTCGTGCGCGATAGACGCGGACCTTGGCCAGTGAAAGATCGATACCGACGATATCGGCGATTTCCTGGTAGGAATGGCCTTCATATTCACGAAGTACGAGCGCCTCTCTCAGGGCGATGGGCAGATGCGTCAGCGCCTGCTCGATACGTTCCTTGAGGATGACATCGTGATCCACGACGTCGGGATGGGCATGGAACGTCTCATCGAAGGGTTCGTGGCTCGCCCTGCGCGTGCGCAGCAGATTGAGGCAGGTGCGTCGGGCTATGGAGAACAGCCACGAGCGCACGTTGTCGCCACGCAGTTCCCTGCGATGTTCGTACATACGGATGAAGGTTTCCTGAAAAGCGTCCTTGGCCAACGCGTCGTCATTCGTCATGCGCCTGCAGAACCGGTAGATCTTGCTGTGGAACTGATCGTAGAGCGAACGGAAGGCATCACGATCCCCGCTTCGGAAGGCAGCGAGGATCAGGGCGAGCTCTTCGTCGCTGATCGACCGGGCGCTATGATGATTGCTGGGTAGCACGACGCTCGGATGACAATCCCCACCCGAAAAAGGTTACAATGTCAGGATACCGTTGACCAGAGCCGCGCCTGCGAGTAGCAGGACTGCGACGATCCATACGATGAGGCCCACCACATATCCGAACCTGTGGTGCAGACCCGCCCCCGTGGTAAGGGCTATTCCGATGACAATGTAACGCCAGCAGTCGAATAGATCGACCTGGACGAGTACGGGATAGAGGATGGGATGGCTGGCCGGATCGACGAGGACGCCGGCATTCATGCCCGCCCGCGTCGTGTGGAATACGACGTGAAGGATGGTATCCACTCCGATACCGATGACCTTGATGACGGAGGCCGCCGATACGGCGATGAGCGTCCGTCCGAAGGTATAGCTCTCGTCCGTGAGGAAACGGCACAGGACGAGAAAGAGTCCGGACAGCGACAGGATCTGTACGGTCGTGATCATGAGCAGGAAGCCCAGCGCTGCGGTGACGTGGCGCTGCGGACTCGACAGGTCGACGTTCCCTTCGACGTGCTGCTGGGGCACGTTGCCCATCTCGGCCAGCGTCATCGTCGTGGCAAGTACGGCAACGAAAAGCACGGCCACGGCAAAGAGTGCCACCGGCCGTGCTTCATTCGCTTCGGAAACGCGCCATGGGGCCACAAGGGCATGCCACATGGCGCGTAATGCTATCGTGATCTGCATCGTCCGCTACTTGCCCGTCGATGGTACGAACGTCGCGTCGTCCACAGGAACGTTGACGCCATAGACGTTCTTCATCGTGATGCTGTAGACGGGATTGGAGATCTTCGTCAGGGCCGGGAACTTCACGCCATCGACGGCTTCGTAGTTCTCGTAGCGTTCGACGATCGTGATGGGGCCCTGCTCCGTCGGCATGTCCTTCTCCACACGCGAAAGCAGGAACGTCGATGCATCGAAGAAATACTTTTCTGCGCGATCGGTCGGAGCCGTGGCTTCGACGACGATCTGGCCATCCTGCTTGCCGACGACCGTTACCTTGTACTTGAGATTCTTCCACTCGAGCACGGGGAAGATGTAGGCATCGAGCAACAGCTGGCGAACTTCCGCTTCGTCGGCCTGGGCTGCAGGACCGTTCATGAGCGCGATCCATGCACTCTTGCCGTCCACCCATTGCTCCTGCGTCATCACCTTCATGTCGATCTTCGAGTATTCCTTGCCCGGTGCCTTGAGCGTGCGGAGGATGATACCCGCCATCTTGTTGCCCTGCATCATCATTTCGGACTCGCTCTTGACGGTCAGCGACTGCACGGTCTTGACGCGTTCGCCACCGATGGCTTCCGTGTACTTGCCGACGAGTTCGTCAACCGACATCGATACGGGTTCCATGGCTGCGCCCTGCTTCGCGGGCACCACGTCGACGGTATAGTCGGAGATCTGACCGAACTGTTCGAGCTTCTCGCGCACCGACGGATCGCCGACGACGACGACACGAAGGTCGAGCATGTTGAGATAGCGCGAGGCCGCATTCTGTACGTCGGCCACCGATACGTTCTCGAGGCGTTCGGCATAGTTGCTCACGGCCGACAGCGGCACTTCGTTCAGCCATGCGTTCTGCAGCAGGGCCGCTACCGTACCGGCGCTTTCGAGGCTCATGCGATACTGCCCGGCTTCGAAGGTCACGCGGCGCTGGAGTGCCTCGTGATCCGGTCCTTCGCTCACGAGACGGCGGATCTCGCGCATCATGACGATGATGGCGCTGTCCGTCACCGACGTCCGCACTTCCGCACCGAGGGCGATACGGTTGTAACGACGGCCACGCGATACGAACCCGAAGGGAGAGTACGTGTAGGAGTACGTTTCACGGAGAGTATTGAAGAACAGGCTGCCGAAGCCCGAACCGATGTAGCTGCACGTGACGTTGAGAGCGTCGAATTTGGGATCGCGCACGGCAGGAGCCGGCGCGCTCAGGATCACGGAGCTCTGGACGGAACCCTTGCGCGGAATGAAGTAGACACCTGCCGGAAGAGGCTTGATGTCGGGCATGTTCACCGTCGGAATGGTACCCTTCTCCCATGCACCGAAATGCTTCGACAGCCACTCGCGGACTTCCTTGACGGAGACGTCACCGACGAAGGCGACGGACGCGTTGTTCGGGCGCACGAAGTTGCTGTGGAAGGCTACCACGTCGGCACGCGTGATGTTCTTGACGCTTTCCTCGGACTGCTTCCGGGCCAGCGGATTCTCGGATCCGTAGACGACCTTGCGTGCGAGGGCCTGGGCCACTTCGAGTGGCTTGGAGCGCTCGTAGGCGATGTTGGCGATCATCTGCTGACGCAGCTTCTCAAGTTCCTCTTCGGGGAACGTAGGCTCGCGAAGTTCCTCGCTGAGGATGGACAGCAGAAGATTCGCATGCTTCTTCAGCGCCGAGCCGGACATCGTCATCGACTCGCCGGCGGACTGGATACGGAGCGAAGCACCGACGCCATCGAGGGCCGTGGCGATCTGGGCCGCACTGCGGCTCTTCGTGCCCTTGCTGAGAAGGTCCCCCATGACTGCCGCCACGCCTTCCTTCGAAGCGGGATCGTAGGCATCGCCGCCACGCATGGCGAGATTGACGGTGAGGATGGGTTGCTCGTGATTTTCGACGACGAAGACGTGCAGACCGTTGGGCAGCGTGAATTCTTCGTAGTGCGGGAACGTGAACGCCGTCGCTTCGAGCGGAGACGGCTGGTTGTCCAGATTCGGACGATCGTTACCGGGTTGTGCCTGGGCGTCCTGGGCAGACGTTGCCGCGGGCTTCGCCTTGGCGGACGTCGTGGACTTCTTTGCAGGCTTCTTGCCCTTCTGGGCCAGTCCTGGTTGTGCGGCGGCCATGGCCACGCACACGACCAACAGGAGCAGACGTGTGATCATGGTCATGTTATCCTTTCACCGGGAGATACGTGATGACGGTACGATTCTTCGTGTCGAAAATGCGCTTCGCGACGCGCTGGATGTCGGCCTTGGTGACCTTGAGGTACTTGGCCAGTTCTTCGTTGATGAGCTTGGTGTCGCCGTAGAAGCGGTAGTAGTCGGCAAGGGCCAGTGCCTTGTCGTGGACACCCACGCGCTGACCGATGAACTGGGCTTCGGTGATGTTCTTCGCCTTGGACAGGTCTTCATCCGATACACCGTTGGCGATCACACGCTGGAGTTCACGGTCGATGCTCTTCTCGACGGCGCCGATATCCTTGCCCGGACCGGCGATACCGACGATGTAGGCCATACCGCCGTTGTCGCGTGCGAGATTGCCGAGGCTCACCTGCACGGCGACCTGCTCGCTGTCGACGACCGCGCGGTAGAGTCGCGAGCTTTCGCCCTGGGACATGATCGTGCTGAGGAGTTCCGTGGCATAGGCGTCGTCTTCCTTCATACCTACACCGCGATAGCCGATGAAGATGGCGGGCAACTGGGCCTTGGCATCGTTGATCGTCTCACGCACTTCACCGTTCATCGACTGGAGTCCGGACACGGCAGGACGCTTCGGTTCCGGTGCCTTGGGATAGCCGCCGAAGTAGGACTGGATGGTTTCACGGACCGTAGCTTCGTCGAAATCGCCGCTCACGACGAGTACCGCATTGTTCGGCTGATAATACTGATCGTAGAAGGCCTTGAATTCGGCGATGGTGGCATTGTTGATGTGCTCGGGAGCACCGATGGGGGCCCAGGAATAGGACGTTCCTGCGAACAGCGTCGCGAACATCTTCTCCATCCAGCCACCGTAGGGTGCATTGTCGTAGCGGTTCTTCCGCTCTTCCTTGACCACGCCGCGCTGCGTTTCCACACCGATGTCGTTCACGTGGAGCTTGCGCATGCGCTGGGCTTCGATCCAGAGTGCGAGACGGACCTGATTCGACGGAACGTCGAAATGATAGACCGTCTGATCCTGCGACGTGAAGGCATTCAGTTCGCCACCCGCACCATTGATCATCTTGTCGATGGAGCCGCGCTCGATCTTGTCGGTAGCTTCGAACATGAGGTGTTCGAAGAAATGGGCGAAGCCCGTACGCCTGGGATCTTCGTCGCGGGAACCGACACGATAGTGCAGGACGGTCGAAACGACCGGTGCCGAATGGTCCTCGTGAAGGATCACGTGGAGTCCGTTGGCCAGGTCGTATTCCTTGAATTGCAGCGGCTTGTACTGCGCCTGGGCGGCAACGGCCGAAACGGCTGTCACGAACGCCAGGGCAAGCCCACGCACCGCACGGAACGATGTGGTCATGAAGGGTTATCCTTGATTCGAATTGGAATGAATAGGCAGTTTACGAAGAAGGCGCGGAAATCTTGTGAGGAGAAATGCCAGGAGCGCCGAGACGGCCCCGATGATGGGAACGACGTCGCCGACGACGGCATAGACCGTCCGTGACGACAGAGGCTCGGCACTACCGACGGCGATGGCCCGCGCCTGGGCGGGGATACGCACGCTCGGACGCCCGCTGGGGGCTATGATGCCCGTCATCCCCGAGTTGGCGCACCGCAGCAGCCACCGCCGCTGTTCGATGGCCCGCATACGGCTGATGACGAAGTGCTGCTCCGGACCCGGCGTTCCGTTGAACCAGGCGTCGTTGGTGATCACGCAGAGGACGTCGGCCCCCTCGTTGACGAGATCCCGGGCCACTTCCGGATAGATCGACTCGATGCAGACGATCATGCCGAGCCTGATGTTCGACACGGTACTGCCGTGCCTGATGGTGATGGGAAGCGGTATCCGCGTCCTCCCCTTCCCCCAGGCCGAGATTCCGACGCCCCATTCCACCCACGACATGGCGAAGGTGAGCTGGTCCGCGAAGGGTAGCCGCTCCGCGAACGGGGTCAGCATGGTCTTGTGATGGACGGGCACCACTGTCTGTCCCTTCTGCAGGACCATGGCGGCGTTGAAGGCATCGTACCGGAGCGTAGGGTCGAGCGCCGATTTCCGGGCCGATGGCGGGGCCTGCCCGGGCTCGTAGGTGACGAGATCGGCGAAACCGGTCACCAGAGCCACTCCGGACGTATCGATCCATCTGCGAAGTTCGTCGTAGTCAGCCCTGTTCGCAGGAGTACGGATCGTGGACGGTATGGCCGTCTCGCTCCATATCACGACGTCCGCCCAGCCCTTCTTCCCTGCCCTGGCCGAGTCCACGAGACGGCGGTGGATCGTGATCTGGTCGCCCGCCGACGACCACTTGTCCCATGGATCGATGTTGGGCTGCACCAGGGCAACCGTCAGCCGCTCAGGATCGGATTCCACGACGACGTCTTCCGAGCCGCCCAGTGCCACCAGGCCGTATCCGGCCCAGAGAACGTGCAGTGCAGCCAGGGCCGACATGAACTGCCAGCGCTTCGCAGGATTCTGCCACACCGAGATCACGGCGACGATGAGGACGTTCGTGACGAGGATCAGGAAGCCCAGTCCGTACACTCCGACGATGTCTGCAAGCTGGGCGTAGGGGCCGGACATGATCATGTCGTAGCCGATCGAGAGCCATGGATACGAAGCATCCGTCTGGCCATGTATCCATTCGCACCCAGCCACGAGCAGCGGCGCCAGGGTGAGCATCGCACCACGTCCCCACAATCGCTGCACGGACGCGAGGATATACCATGGTAGCGAAAGGAAGACCGGATGGGCTATCCACAGGGCGATTCCGCTGGCGAACAGGTAGGGATCCGCCGCGTCCTGCCACGAGCTCACCCACCAGTTGGCGATGCCGTGGTAGATGAAGAACGTGAGATAGAGCAGGCCGAAGAGCTTCGGGCGTGAGAGCCGCTCCGCATGATCACGCCATAGCAGCAGGAGCGGAACGAAGGCGACGAAGGCGAGCGCACCGAACGGCGAGGGCGGGAAGGCCGCACCGAGCAGCGCTCCGGTGAGCAAGGCGAGAATCAGGGGACGGTTCATGCTGTGCAAAAATAGGAACCGCTCCTGCGCCGGAGGCACAGGAGCGGTTCCGCATGTGTCGTGTGACGATCTGTTACTTGACGACCGTTACGTTCTTCGTTGCCATGACACCGTTGGAGCGAAGCACCAGGCGGTAGGAACCTGCAGGCAGGTTCTCGACCGACAGATTGACCTCATGACGACCTGCGCCCGTGGGCACGTTCGCCATCGTCATGACTTGTGCACCACTTGCATCGTAGAGCACGAGTTCGACGTTTCCTTCGGAGACGAGGTTGTACGATACCGTAGCCGTGGATGCGACCGGGTTCGGCGTGACGTCACCCAGCCACAGTGCATTGGCTTCGTCGGCGATCGTCACCTGTACGTCCGACGTCTGCATGCGCGAGCCATCCTTGTCGACGCTCGTCAGACGGTACGCATACGTACCTGCGGCGACGTTTTCGTCGACGACGCGGTAATCGCGGCGACCCGTCGAGTTACCGGCGGCGGGGTTCGTGCTGACGACGCTGTAGGCGCTGTTGCCTGCGGGCGATACCGAAGCACGCTCGACGACGAAGTAGGCGCTGTTCTCTTCCGAAGCCGTAGCCCAGAAGACGTCGACGTTATGACCACGAGCCTTGGCATCGAAGGCCACCAGTTCGACCGGTACAACCGTACCACCGTTGCTCTCGAAGAAGTCGATGATGCCACGGAGGACACGCTCGAGACCCGTGCGGACGGCCGGGCGTGCATAGTGACGCCAGTCGACGCCGAGATAGACGCTGTTCAGGTTCAGGCCTGCGACCGACGAACCCATGATCGAGTCCACCGTCGTGCGATCACCCTTCTTGTACGAGTATGCCATGTTGGCAAGACCCGACGTCTGGGCATCGGAGTAGATCCTGATGAGGGCCGGATTCGGCTCGGCATCGTTGGTGAAGCCGGTACGAACGATCGTTTCCTCGGTGTTGCGGGCATTGGCCTGGCCGATGATGCGCTTGAGGTTGTAGTTCGGCGATGCCGGTGCACCAGGAGCCTGGTACTGGGCACGCAGAACGCGGCGTACGAAGACTTCATCGTTGTTCACCGTAAGTCCGATGTGCGCACGCGGCGGCACTTGCGAACCCATGGCGAGGTTCTTCTTCTGACCGGGGCGACCGGCGTTGACGAAGTTGCGGATGTCGTCACGTTCCGTACGCGTCAGCGGTGCAAGGTCATGCGACCAGAACATCGTGCGGTAGAGCGTGTAGTCGACTGCGCGGTCTTCCCATGCATTACGTTCGAAGACGTCGTATGCATACAGGTTGGCAGCGGGGTTGTTCACGAAGCCGAGATCACCGAGGGCCTTCACGAGACTGTCCGAGTTGAGGTGACCGGCGATGTCGTTCTGTGCCGGCGTACCCGCAAGGATATCGGACGTGGTTCCGCGCGAGGAGACGATGATTTCCATCTGCGACTTGCGCAGGTAGAAGCGGAGCGTCTTCGTTTGCGTGTTGTTGGGGTTGAACTCGTCCGACTGCGTCGTGACTTCGACCATGTAGCGCGGCGTCACGTTCGCGGACATCGTGCTGAAGCGCGTGGGAACGGTATATCCCGTGAGACCGAAGTACGTCTGCGGAGTCCAGTTCGGAATGCCGAAGCTCAGGTTCTTGAATTCGTTCGAATTCAGGTCGACCTTGATCGTGCGTTCCACGACCGGCGTCGTGCCGAAGGCCGGCGTTGCGAGCTGGGCGTTGTTCGAGGCGACCGTTTCGAGGAAGACGCGGACGCGGACGCTCACGTTCGTCTGGGCGAGAGCACCGTTGTTGCGGAGGCGTGCCGTGACGTCGATCGGAGCCTTCGTCATGATGTATTCGGCATCGCTCGTGGCACCCGTCGTACGGCGGTAAGCCGTCGGGCTCAGGATGTCCACCACTTCGATATCGCTCACGTAGAGGCGACCGTTGAATTCATCGGCGCCGATGTCGTAGCCGAGGCCGGCTTCACCGCGAGGCGTACCGTCGATATCCGTCGTGATGCTGGCGATGCGTTCGCCACGATTGTTCAGGATCGAACCGAGCGGCGGCTGCGGCGTGATCTTCACGCGGAGCTTCTGGTTCGGAGCTACGCCCTGGTATTCGTGTTCGGCGAGGAAGTCTCCGAGAACGGAGTTGATATCCTGCTTCGTCCACGAACGCCACTGCCTGATGTTCTTGAATTCATCCTGCGATCCGGACGAGATGAGTTCGCTGGTATGCGAGATCTCGATGAAGCGTGCGACGCTTGCATTCGGAGCGTTGAAGGCATTGCGGTTCGAGACCAGGGCTGCCGGAGCCGATGCCGGGAGATAGTCCGTATTCATGCTGCCACCACGGAAGAGCGTGCCTTCGTAGAAGATGACGGCGTGCGAATAGGAAGCGGCGTTCGAAGCCCCTTGCAGTGCGATGGCGTTGTTGAGGATGGCCGTACCGTTACCGTGCTGCGATGCGACACCGGCGATGGCGCCCGTACCTACGATGTTATCGTTGGGGATGACGATCGTGTTGTTGGCAACCGTGTCCTGGCGCGTGAAGTAGACCGTGCTGAATGGCGTCACCCGATCACCCGCCGTGGCGCGACGCGTCAGGAGGTGAACACCGGCCATGTCGCCACCCGTCGTGCTGCGCGAGATGCCCCAGATCGCATTACTGACGACCATGGTGTGCTCGGGGCGGTTCGGGAAGACGACCGTACCACCGGCCTGGAGGATGGACTGGAAGTCGTTGACGGCCTGCTCGACGACGATACCACGGCTCGAATTCGTGCCGCGCACGCCGCTGATCTCGTTACCGGAGATCCAGAGATCAATGTTGTTGTAGCGCGTCTCACCACCGGCGATGATACCGGCGACGTCGGCTTCCGTGCCACCCGTAGCGGCGACACCTACATTATAGATGCGGTTGTTCGTGATCTTCACGCCGTCTTCGTATCCGACGAAGATACCGGCACGACGGACGTTGTAGATCAGGTTGCCGGTGATTTCCGTGCCCGAGTTGTAGTACGGGCGGAATTCGTTCACACCGGCCTTGATGAGGGCGCCCATACCCATCGAAGCGATACCGTAGCCGAAGCCGTTGATTTCGTTTCCGATGAACTTGTTGTTCTGGTTGATGAGCGTATCCAGGTTGCCGAGGTTATCCGGGTTGATCGTGTCACGTTGCGTGATACCGGCCGTGTAGCTGATGGTATTGTTACGCGTGTTGGGATCGAAACGGAACTGCTGCGAGCCGCCGTTGTACTGCACGACCGGCAGCGACGAGGCGTAGGACGGAACGACACCCGTCTGGTGCTCGATCAGCAGATTGCGGATCTGGATGTTCGACGAACCAGAGGACAGATAGACGGCCGACATGAACGGCGACGGGAAGGCGCTGACCGTCGTCTTGCGAACCGCAAGGCGGATGGAGCGCTGCGAACCACCGTCGATCGTGATGTATCCCGCCGAGTTGGCGTTGACCTGGTTCGAGAAGTAGAGCTGACGCTGGAGGGCGTTGGGATTGGCAGGAGCGACGTTCTGACCGAGCAGGATACCGACGCCGCTTTCCGTCGTCATGTTGATCGTGACGGCGCCACGCGTGAGCGAACGATCCAGGCTGGGCTTGAAGGTAAGCGTGTTGACGGCGCTGACACCGACGATCCTCGACGAAAGATCGATGGCCGGAATCGAGATGCCGACGCGCGTGACGTTATACGTTGCATCCGTGAATTCGAACGTTACCGGACCGCTGACGCCCTTGAGGTAGAGATCGTCGAGTGCGGCATCGATCGTGGTGTAGTTGCGCGGGCCGGGCTTCGAAACGCCGATGGTATAGATACCGCTCAGGTTGCCGATGACCGTACGCGTAACGCAGATCTCGTTGTTCGTTTCGACCGGATCGCCAGGATACTCGACACGGAAGCAGAAGCGATAGTCGCCACCTTCGGTCGGTGTGAATGCCGGGAAGGTATAGATCGACTTGTTGAACTGTCCGGAAGCGATGTCCTGGATGATACCTTGCTGATTGTAGACCGGAACGCCACCGGGCATCTTCGTGATGATCAGACGAACGGGAACGTTCGAGAGATCCTGGATACCGTTGTTCTCGAAGATGGCTTCGGGACGGAACGGGCGGTTGGCGATGAGGCGCTGCGTCGACGTCGGAACGCTGACGCTGTTGACACCCGGTTCGTCGTTATAGGCGACTTCGAACTTCCAGGTCGGGAAGCCAGGGCGAGGAGCGCAGTCGTTGAACGGCGTCATGTCCGGCGTGGGGTCGATCAGCTCACCGCAGACCTGTGCCGTATAGACACCGACCGTGTGGCCGACGGCACCCGTCGCCGTGAAGTTCTTGAACATCTGCGTCAGACGGGCACGCGCATTGAGGGGCTCGTTGACGACGACCGTATCCGTATATACGAGCGTACCGTTCGGATTCCAGAGCTTGGCGATACCACGGAACGATTCGATCCGCGTGAGACCGACGTTCTGGAAGATGGCTTCCACCGGAATGGGCGTCGTATTGGGATAGCGGAAGTTCTTCGGAGCCGAATTGTCCTGCGGCGATCGGATCTGACGTACCGAAAGATCGCGATCGGCGGCGATGGTGAAGGCCTGGCGATACTCGGCGACGCAGGCGCTGTTCGTTCCCACCAGACGGGAGTACATCGTGTACTCACCACCGACGGCAGGAATCGTATTGAGGATACCGCCGACGGACGCGAGCGGGCCCGTAGCACCCGGAACTTCGAACGTCACGAACTGCGGGAACGAACCACCGGACGGACCGACGGCCGAGAAATCGGCACGATAGACGGTATCCGTCAGGGGTAGCGGACCGATGAGGCGGTACTGGATGTTGAACGACTGATTGGGTTGGCCTACGCGAAGCGTGACCGACGGCTTCGGAAGTGCGGGGGACGATCCGTCGTACAGGTTACCCTTGGCGAGAATCGACTGTGCGTCGCTGACCTCGCTCGGGAAGCTGCCCGTGTAGTCACCGACGATGTCCACGATATAGTCTTCGCACTCACCACCGACCTGCTGCGGGAATACGCAGGGATCGGAAGGTTCCGTGACCGAATTCGTATACATGATGACCCGCAGACGGGTCAGACCGACGTTGGCGGAACACGGAACGACGATCGTGCCGGTCCACAGAAGCTGGTTGAAGGACGTGCCCGAGAATACGCGTTCCTCGGGTCCGAAAATACCGTCCTGGTTCATGTCCAGCCAGATGGCTGCGGTACCCGGACCCCATGCGTTGGTCTCGATACGGAAGGTGTTCTCGACGTTCCGGGGAATGTCGATTCTCCGATCAGGAAAGATGAAGTATCCATCCTGACTGTTGTAGTCACTCGTTCCACTGAAGTTCTGGAACGTATTGAACTGGAAGAGAGTGATCCCGTTCCCCCACCAACCGTCCTGCAAGCGTGGGCGACAGTATTGGGCCGACAGGTCCGCGGTGCCGACCGCAAACACCATCAGCGCCACCACTCCCATGAGGCAAGAGTAGAGCCGATTCATACAACCACCAGATAAATGAACATGAAATTTGCCATTGTTGACCAGCAGGCCGGAATGCTCATGCACAACCCCAGTTCACGGGGTGCCCAGTGCAGACACGCAATATACGGGTATTGCGGATCTACAAGAACAGAGCAGTCACGGTTTCGTTACAGTTCCGTCCTCGACAATTTTCTCCCTGTCGTAAAGGATGACTTGCCGTGCCCGACTCGAAACGACCAGATTGCATGACGACTGGGCCCTGTATCCGCTTCCGCAGTAGGCCTCCGTCTTTCTTTTCCGGCCATCCTCGAATACCGTCATCGCATGCGTCACGCGAGCGGGATTCAAGGACATGACCCGAATACCGGCCGTATTGTTCAATTTGAAACTCTCGGCCTTTCCCTGATTGACAGCGGTGATCAACACCAGCGGAACGTCGGACGCACCGACATTCTTCGCCAGAACGACACCCCGCGTATCGAAGGGGCTTACGAAACCTGCCTCCGGAATCGGAAGCGGTCTGAACTCCCCGTTCCCATCACCCAACAGCACGAGTCCTTTACCGGCATCGTAGCGAACGACATCTTCCTCTGCTCCGTACATGTTGCCGACGGTCACCAGGTCGATGTTATCGTCATCGTTGAGGTCCAGAAATTCCGTTCCCAATAACGGAGAGATCTGGGCCATGTCCGGTAATGGCTTGATCGTAAATGTTTTGTTACCGTTGTTCAACAAAACAGCCGATTTCATCAGGGTAGCAGCCCGGTGCCATGCCGTATCCAGGGCCTCCCTGTCGATAACCTTGTCCAGCGGTGCCGACGCGAACTGGTAGTAATGATTGAACCTCCGGTTCAGAGTCGGCATCTGGCTGAGAATCTTTCCCCGGTCGCGCATAAGATACGGCTTATTGTCTTCCGGGAAAGGATAATAGGTTATCAAGGGGTCGATACTGCCGTTATCGTCGAAGTCGGCCGCCCATATTTCGATGGGCCGCTCGTCCGAAGCTTGGTACCTGTTATTCAGGCCAATGTTCCCAAGGACATAGTCGATATCGCCGTCGTTGTCGACGTCCGCTCCGTTGACGCTGTACCACCATCCGATGGTCTTGTCCAGCCCCGCCTGACCCGTAATGTTGACGAACGTTCCGGTACCGTCGTTATGGAAGAGTGTGATGGGCATCCATTCCCCTGCGACGAGCAGATCGAGGTGATTGTCGTTGTCGACATCGGTCCACAAGGCCGCACGGACGATCCCCACGTCCGACAGCCCGGGTGCGACGGAATCGGTGATGTCCCGGAAATATCCCTTGCCATTGTTACGGAGCACGTAGCTGCGGCTGGGTAATGGATACTGTGCCCCAACTCCTCCACCGATGAACAGGTCCACGGCACCATCGTGGTCATAGTCCGCCGCCACGATGGTCGCGGCCGTCGTGCGGACGTTCGGCAGCCGACCCGACTGATCCTGCACGAACTGCCCCTTTCCGTCGTTGATGTAGACGAAGGAGAGCATCTCATTGTCTTCATGATCGAACTCGACGCCACCGGCCGCCACGATGAGATCACGGTCGCCGTCGCCATCGATGTCGACCAGTACGATGGCCTGGTCCTCGGAGCCGAATTCATTGGCCAGTCCTGCCTTCGAAGCCTGGGTGAACGTGCCCGGCCTGGTCTGGAGATATATCTGCGTCGTGATTCCACGCGCACCGCCGAAGACGACGTCGTCCAGACCGTCACCGTTCACGTCGGCGACGGCGACCGGGGGGCCGCCCCACGAGGCGCGTACCGGCATCATCCGGTACTTCTTGTAGTCGTCGAACTTGTTCTCGGTCTGGCGATAATCCAGCCCGGTCGTACCGGAGACGTCGGTGAAGAGCGGAGCTTCGGGTTTCGACAAGGCGAACATGCCCCGCGTCGGAATCGAGGCATCGCGATGATTCAGCGTCAGCATCTGGTCCGCAGGTACCTGCAGCCGGATCTCCGTACGACCATCGGGCCACTGGATGATCACCGAATCCAGAACGGTTGCCGTTCCGGTACCGAAGTGCATCACGTCGTCCATGGTCGACAGGAAACCGCGTACCGGATACTGTTCAAGGTACTGCGACTCGCCCCCGTACGTAATACGCACCTTGGCGCCGAGGCCACGGCTGTTCCCGCCCGTCCCCACGAGTTTGACGCGCAGATAATGGCCGAGCTTGCGTTCGACGGCGGTATTCCGATAGATGTACGGATTGTCGTCGATGTTACCGACGACGAGGTCGAGATCGCCGTCGTTGTCCAGGTCCACGTATGCCGCACCGAGGGATGCACTGGTATCTGCAAGGCCCCAGGCAGCGCTGACGTCTTCGAAGGCGATGCCTCCCTTGTTCCGGAACACGAAGTTCGGCTCCGTCAGGAAGCGCCCGTTCGAATCCTGATCGGCGGACATACGGCCGATGTTGTAGACGTAGTCCTGGTTACTGAGATCGGACGTGTATCCGTTCGCGATGAAGATATCCTTCCGTCCGTCGAGGTCTAGGTCCACCATGAGGCAGGCCCAGCTCCAGTCCGTAGCGGCGATACCCGTCATGTATCCGATATCGCTGAACTGGTTGTTGCCCCTGTTCAACTGCAGCATGTTGCGCATGATCTGCAACGAGTCATAGGTCGGATTGTAAATCGACATATCACCGGACGATCCGGAATTCGTGATCCTTCGTACATGGTTCTTGGGCAGCATGTCCGTCGTGACGATATCGGGCAGACCGTCGTTGTTGAAGTCGGCGATGTCGCTTCCCATGCTGAAGACGGAAGCGCGGCGCACCATCTTCCTGTGTTGGGTAGCGAACGATCCGTCACCGTTGTTGATGTAGATAAGGTCGGTGACGTTGAAGTCGTTGGCGACGTAGATGTCGGGCCAGCCGTCGAGGTTGATGTCGCCGACGGTGGCACTCAGGCCCATGGCCTCGTCCGATATCCATGCCTGATAGGTAACGTCTCGGAACGTTCCGTTACCGTTGTTCTTCAGGAGGACGTCAGCGGCACCCTTGTGTCGCAGTTCGATGGGGTTCAGCGGTTTTCTCTTGCTGTCCGCGAGCTCCTGCTGTTCCTGCTGCGTCGTGCCATAGCGAGGTACGGCCATTTCCCGCTGCATCTGTTCGGATGCCCTGGCGATCTGATCACCCTTCCCCTCGAGCATCCTGCTGTTGACACCATGGTTGGAGTACGTTACCACGTAGCAGTCGAGATAGCCGTCGCGGTCGTAGTCGAAGAAAACGCTGTTGATACACTCCGCGACGAGGTCGAGTTTGTAGGCATGGGCACGTTCGACGAACTTCCCTTTGCCGTTGTTGATGTAGAGCCTGTTCGGCCGTTCGTTCCGGCAGACGTAGATATCGAGATCGCCATCTCCTTCGATATCGACGAGCGTGACGCCGACGGAGAAGATATTGCTGTCGACGATGATGCCGGCCTGCTTCGTGATGTCCTGGAAGGACATGTTGCCGTTGTTCTTGAAGATACCGAGACCACGGAAGCCGGAGAAGACGAGATCCGCCAGACCGTCACCATCGAGGTCTCCGGCGGCAACCCCGTTCCCGGGCACCATCGTGTTCGTGTGCTTCAGTACCGCTAGCGGGAACGGCAATCTGTTCGGATTGGCATTGAACCGAATGCCATGCCGATCCAAGGATACACGTTCCATCAATGGCTGGGCCTGTATCGATACCGATACCCCAAACATGATCAGAACTACGAAGCTGGTGAAAAGCTGTAGTAACATCCCCATCCCTTTTTCCCCTGTGTACGCACTGCAAGATGCGATACGATGACATGTGCTTGGAGCGGGGCTTGAACCCGCACGTCCCGAAGGACACGAGATTTTAAGTCCCGTGCGTCTGCCAGTTCCGCCATCCAAGCCAAGCGGGAAATTATGAAAAATGAACACCAGATATCGTTCACGAATGGAATCGCCGTTATGTCGTCCTGGTTCTCCGTGCCCTGATGACCTCCACCACGGCCGGAATGAAGCTCAATACGATGATGGCCAGGATCACGAGTGTGAAGTTCTTCTTGACGAAAGGATCCGATGCGAATCCGTAGCCGAGAAGGGTGAATCCGACAACCCAGAGGACGGCACCCACGACGTTGTAGAGAAAGAACTTGCCGTACGTCATGGCCCCTACACCGGCCACGAACGGGGCGAACGTCCTGATGATCGGCATGAACCGGGCCAGGATGATCGTCTTCCCTCCATGCTTCTCATAGAAGGCATGAGTCCGCTCCAGGTGGGCCTTGTTGAACCATCTCGACGTCGAACTCCCGAAGAGCTTCTGTCCGATACGCGCCCCTATGGCATAGTTCACGGAATCGCCCAGGATGGCGGCCACGACCAGCAGTGCCATCAGTGCGGTCACGTCGAGCGATCCCAGTGCACAGATCGCACCTGCGGCGAACAGGAGTGAATCGCCCGGCAGGAAGGGGGTAACGACGAGGCCCGTCTCGCAGAACACGATCAGGAAGAGAATGGCATACGTCCAGAGCCCGTACTCTGCCGTCAATGACTGCAACGAGCTGTCGATATGAAGAATGAAGTCGATCCCTGCCGAAAACCAGGTCATTTCGTCCCTTATGGATTGATTGATCGGACCGCCGCGACACGATTACGTCGCTATGTCGTTATAGGGTTACTCCAGGCTGCGCCGTACGAAGCCGTCGGCCCGCTCAAGACGCTCCCGGGCCTCGTCTTTCGAGCAGTGCAGAAGTCCCATGATCAGCGCCGTCTTCACGTGTCCGTCGGCCTCGCGGATCAACGATTCCGCTTCTTCATAGGTAACACCGGCGATCGTCATCACGATACGTCGGGCACGTTCCTGGAGTTTGCGATTCGTCAATTGCAGGTCGACCATGACGTTGCCGTAGGTCTTTCCAATCCGGATCATGGCTGCCGTCGTGATCATGTTCAGCACCATCTTCTGCGCCGTCCCGCTCTTCATACGCGTCGAACCGGCAACCACTTCCGGACCGACGTGCGGGCATATAAGGACGTCGACGAACGGAACGAATTGCCCCACCGTCGACCGGTCGTTCGTGCTCACGAAGACCGTCCTGCATCCGGCCTCGTGCGCTGCACGTACGGCTCCGACGACGAAGGGCGTGCGGCCGCTGGCGGCGATGCCGCATACGACGTCGGACGGCTGCAAGTCTATGGCCCGCAAGGCCCCTGCGCCCTCCTCTTCCGAATCCTCGGCGCCTTCCACGCTCCTGAATACCGCCCCCGGGCCGCCCGCGATGATTCCCTGCACCATGTCGGGCGATACTCCATACGTCGGTGGACATTCGGATGCATCGACGATGCCGAGACGGCCGCTGGTGCCTGCCCCGACGTATATGAGACGTCCCCCGCGCCGGAAGGCAGCGGCTACATGGTCCACGGCAGCGGCTACGTGATCGAGCTCGAGTGCCACGGCGGCGGCCACTGTGGCATCCTCACGGTTGATCATTTCCACGATCTCCCGCGACGATGCAAGGTCTATCTCCCGCGTGGTCGGATGTATCCCCTCGGTGGAAAGGGCTGCTAGCTGATCGAACAGGGACATGACGACAAAGGTACGAACCCTCCATGAAGTATCGGCTGGACGCCAACGATCGTGGCAGCGCCCGTTCCAGGCCGACGACGGAAACCGGATGATCTCCGTTATCCGCCATACCGGTATATTGGGCCCGCTCGCAGGTAGTGGAATCCCGTTTCCGGACGGCCACACGACGATCGTCCTCCCGTCCGTGGTTCCCCCTGCGCGGCACCGCAATTCGTGGAAAACGACAATGGATGTTTGGATTTTGTTTTCCATCCCGTATATTTGCGGTCCTTGTAAAAACGAATTCGACACTGACTCAACATGGCACATCATAAGTCAGCAATCAAGCGGATCCGCCAGTCGCGCCGCCGCCGCATCTACAATCGCGCCAACAACAAGATGTTGCGCGAAGCGGTAAAGGCCGTGCGCTCGGCAACCACGCTCGATGCAGCCAAGACCGCTCTCAATAAGGCCTTCAGCGTTCTCGATCGCGTAACCGCACACGGCGTTCTGCACAAGAATGCCGCTGCCAATCGCAAGAGTTCGCTCTCGGCATTCGTCCGCAAAATGGAAGCCAAGGGCTAAGGGCAAGCCCGATATGTGTGCCGCACACCACACGGCACACGATGTCATCGACAGCTTCATAGGGACCCGTAGCTCAACTGGATAGAGCATCTGACTACGGATCAGAAGGTTTGGGGTTCGAATCCCTACGGGTCCGCAGAAGTAACCCTGTTAGTCTCAATGACTTGCAGGGTTTTTTCTTTTTTGAGGTGCGTCTAACTTCTTCACGGAACATCACGAATACGGCCACTTTTTCACGCCGATTTTCGGTTTTTTCCTCGCATTCCCCTTGAATTTCCCTCAAGGAAATGACGAAAAGTGCTCTGCTCGAAGATGCGATTATTCATCCTCGTCGCCGTCACCTTCATCCTCAACAGTATCCCCACGAAGGACGCCCATTCCCCGGTTCCGCAGGGCTTCTCTCAGCAGCGCCTCGTTCCGGTTGGCAGCTTCCCGGTCAGCCTGGTCCATGAGAGACGACATCGCGGCCTGCTCATACACCGTGTAGACCTCACGGGTCAGATTCGCATCCCGGTGCCGCAGGATCTTCGCGCTGTCATCCAGGGTCACGCCTCCCATCTTCAGATTGTGCCGGAACGTGCGCCGGAGCGTATGCCATCCATTCTTACCCTTGATCCCGACGCGCTCCATTGCAGCATTCAGGCGCTTCGTCAGGTTGGACTTTGACTTGTCGCTCCACGGAAAGAGCTTCGTCGTCAGGGCATCAACGATGATATTCCCGTCCTTGTCCTTGAGTGGCGACGAATCTATAAGACTCTTCGGATGCCAGCGGAATCCACGCTCGGCCCTGACCTCGCGGAACAGCTCGTCCAGACGACGGCTTATCGGTAGCCATTCAGCCTGGGCATCCACCTTGTTCTCAATACAGACGGCCCGGACTCCGTCCAGATCATAGATCCATTTGTCGTCGAACCGTAGGGATTCTCCGATTCTCATCCCGCTGTGATAGATCGTCTCGACGAGCAACAGGAATATCCGCGCGCTTTTGCGCTGCGTTTCCGTCCTCACCTTGCCGTCGGCACCTACGGGTTCCGCTTTCTCAGCCAGGTCGACATACAATGCAACCCATTCCGGCCCTGTGAGGACGACAGGAACTTTCTTCGCCCCAACCTTTTGCCGGTATGGGGAGAGCTTCGGAATACGATCGAGGTACTTCTTTTCATAGCACCACTGCAGATACGTCGTGTAGTTCGTGAGGTAGGAGTTGATCGATCCCCGCTTCCCGGTCCAGTTCTCGACGAACACCATGACGGCCTCCTCGATCACCTCCGGCGTCAGTTCTACCGGCCGGAGCTTCAGATAGGCATCGAGATATGCCGTTACCGTCGTAGAAGCGAGCTTCCGCACCTTCAAGTACCGCTCGTACTCCTTCTATGCTTCGTTAGGGGTAACCCGCTTGGGCTTCTTCGTCCTGCGTGGTTCTTCCGCCAGGACATCGTCGGGTGCGGCAACATGCGTTGGATGCGCCACAGGCTGTACTACCTGCTCCAGACCATTGGCTCGTCGCCACAGGATCCAGAGCATTTCGATCGCAATCGCCTTGTTCTCTTCCGTCGCTGGTAGCCCTGTTGCGATCGGCGCGCTGCCCTTGAATTCGATATACAACCTGTTGCAGGCAGCCGGCTTGTACACGGAGCCAGGATACTCCTTGATGTTCTTCTTCTCTACCGCTTTTCTTCGAAGCGGACTTGCTCCTGGAGGCGGTCTTCTTCGGCTTCGGTTTTCCCGCGCCATTGGCTGTTCTGCCCATCTCGGTCGTATGATGTCATTGTGAATGTGCCCTGCGGAAATACGAATACTCCGCCATATAGCCGCCTTGCATCTGCACTCGGATATTCGTACGTTCGGATTGTCACAAGGGTTACAGATAGATACTGAATGAGGGTTATATGCCTACTATGGTTCGAGGAATCATCGGTCTGATGATTCTGTGTTCGACGTCCTTATCCGCATTCGCCCAGTGCGATTCTCTCGAGCAACTGTTCCTCGCGGATACTGCCCTGCGTATCGTGGCCAGTAATGGAATTCGTCAGGCAGGTGAATTCGTGCCATCGTTCGATTTCGAGCATCAGACGGACTCGACGCGCTTCTTCTTCAAGGTCAGCGAATTCCGCAAGAATTCGCGGTGGGTGTTCGCCGACAACTGGTGCATGGACAAGGTCTGGAACTGGTCCGACTATCTTGATACCGATACCGCAGAAGTCGCCAATACCGCCCTCAGCGCATTGTCCAGATCGAAAACGATCAGCATCGTTGCCGGCGACACGTTCTCGGTGTTCAAACGGATCTACTGGGAGGATCGCAGCGGCGATACGTTCGCGTTCGAGAAGCTGGTCAATCCGGATGCAGTATCCATGTGGGTCGAGCTCGTGAATGCATCGACCGGAGCACGCATCTCACTGCTCGATTCCGCACACTTCTCATCGACAACGGTCAGTACCCGGCCCTGTCTCTACGCCATGCTTCCGCTGACGGCCCGTTGCGTTTTCATAGCGCCTGCGGGATTCCCGCCTACCGACGTATACATTCAGGTGAACGTATCATCCGCCGGTGCGGTGAACAAGCGGTGGACGCGATGGGACAACATCGTGCATGCAGGTTCGAACATCATCCTGAACTACGAGGGAACGCGCAATTACTGTACTGTCGTCGATGAGGCAAACCAGTGTTCTCCGACATCAACGTCATGCACGTTCACGGTAGCGACGCTATCGGGGCCGAAGCGAATACGGGCGGTTCTCGCTACAGGGTCGGGAATAACGAACTTCGATCTCTACTCGTCCGGCGGCCAGTTCATCGCCACGGTAAACGTAGTATCCGGCACGACCACCTACGACGTTCCCGTGAATCCGGGCCTCTACTACGTCATCGCGCGCACCGGCTCGAGCGTGCAGTGCACCCGGAACATCCTGGTGTACTGACGAAGGGCTATCCGGCCGGCATCGGCGGCGGACCGATCGCAGAGCGTATCCGGTCCCATCGTGTAGCGTATCCGAAACATTCGACATATCATCCAAAGGGCCTGGTCGTGAAGTATCGTATTTCCTTCGTCGTCCTCCTCTCCATCATCATCCCATCGGTCGCCTCGGCACTACCGAAGCAACCGCGCAACCAGCGGAAATGCTCGATCCCGCAAGCGCGTACCAATCCTCCGGCGGAAATAGGGCGTTGCCAATGCGGCGACTTCATCACGCAATTCGGCACCATCACGATCGGCACGACATTCTGCCGATGCACGCCGGTGTACTATCCACCACAGGCGCCGAACATTCCCGCAGTGGACGACTGTGCGTTCGATACGAGCTGCACGAATTCCGGCGGTGGGCCATGTCAGAAGTTCAAGTACGAAGAGGACCCGCAACGTGACATTCCGAACTGGGCTGGCGGAGTGATGCCAAAGTATGGAGTATACACATCCTTCGAATTGTTCGGGCCATGATCCGTATCGATACCGTGGTGGCATTCGTATGCGTCCACGAACAGGGCTGGCCGGCACATGCGAATCACGATACCGGACTTGCATCGTCTCGAGCCTAGGCATGTAGACCGAACAGGAGGCCAGTGAGCAGGTCACATGCACGTACCGCAACGATTGTTCCGCGGACTTCGATAGCTCGCCGGCCGTCAATTGCCCATGCTGAAGAATAATTCCCAGGTATTTGTGATCGGCACCCGACAGCCCCGCCCTGCGGGCGATGGCTTCATGCATGAAGGTGGAAGCATAGGAATACTCCCGGCTGGCCTTCATGAACTGCTCGGGAGTCAAAGCGGTCTTCTTCATTTCGGATTCGAGCGATCGTGTTCATTGTCAATTATCTTAGTTGTAAGACTAAGTATCTGAACGAATAAAACATCATGACACTTCCGTGTCAGTGATACTTCCTTCCTCCCGGCAGCACGGCAGTACCCTTCCCCATCTACTTCCTCTCGTAGACGACCGCCACCCCATCGACGGTCGTGTTCATCGCGAACGTCATCAATCACCGGTCATAAACGATCCGCAACGTATCCGCACCATGCCACCGAAGATCGATGGCCGTCGAATCGAGAACCGTACGGCCATGGTCGCCATCGACGACGAATGCATTACCACGATCGCCGTCCCGTATGGACGCCGTCGCGTCCATGACCGGCACCTGGTACGAATCGGCGACGGTCGCCTGCGCCTGGACCAGAAACAGGACGGCCTTCCTGCCCACCTCCGTATTCCGTGCTTCCTTGACCACCGTGCATGTTCCCTGCGCTGAATTCCAGATCGTGGCCACTACGATGGACAATGCGATCATGACGATGGCTGCGATGCACAATGCATCCTTCATAGGATGGTCAGGCTCACGACAGGGACCGGAAACACATGCCCAAGCTACCATATAGCACGATCGAACGGTCGTGCATGGCCGAAGGCAGACGGTGGATACCGGAAGCCCGGACAACAATCCCCGGCACGATCCTACATTGCACACCGTGGAGCAGTACATGTCATCCAGAGGAAACACGGGTATGGAGGGATCGGACGCATCCGTACGGAATGGGAAAAAGATACTTCCATCGAACAATCGTGGCGGAACGCGCACGACGTACATTCGATCCGCCCTGATGGCGCTCCTCTTGTCGTCCGTCGCCATCGTCGTACTCAGGGCGAACGACGGAACGTCGCGAGCGAAGATCTTTCCGACGGTAGCTATTGGAGGAACGGGATGGGGGAGCTCGGGTGTCGGTACGATCGAAGGTGGCCTGATATATACCGATCCCCTCTCCAGCGTCGGTCCGCAGGTGATAGGACCACGTCTTACCGTCGAAGCGGGTTATGGTCGGCCCGGCTGGATCGTCGGGCTGAAGGCAGGTTGCGAACTCAGCGCCCTGATATTCTCCTTCCGGGCCAGCGCCGGTGCCTATACGGACTTCAACGGTAACGGTATGATATCCATTCTCCCCGAGGCCGGATTCGGGTGGCTGGGAATGGTGACTTCACGTTGGGTGCCAGTATCCCGGTCGTCCATACCGGCGGCGGCCTCCCATCATCCGTACACCTGAGTCTGACCTACAACATCGGCATCGGCGAAGGATACCGGAAATGATCTACGATGGCCACCCTATTCCGGCACGGCAGTGGATAGGATGTCGGATACGTGTCGATTTCTGCAAGAGTGAAAGGTAGTCATGACGCTGACCCGACACATCGCCAAGCACTTCAGGGAAATCCATTTCGGAGGGAACTGGACCTGCTCGAACATGAAGGATCAACTGGCCGACGTGACATGGGAGCAGGCCATCACAAAGGTCCACACCTTCAATACCATCGCCACGCTGGCCTACCATGCGAACTACTACGTGGACGCGGTACTGAAGGTGGTCCGAGGAGGTCCACTCGATGCCGACGACAACTACAGCTTCGACCATCCCCCTATCACGTCACAGGAAGACTGGCAACGGCTCCTGGACAAGTCGTGGCGCGATGCCGAGAACCTCGCAGCGTGGATCGAAACGATGCCCGAGCATATGCTGTGGGAGAACATCGCGGACGAGAAGTACGGCATCTACTTCAGGAACATCCACGGTATCATCGAGCATACGCACTATCATCTCGGACAGATCGCACTGATCAAGAAGTTGCTGCCCAACATCGATGCCCATTGATACTACGATCGTTCCATCTCGTCTATACTATCGTGGATGGTCATGAACATTCTCTTCGTCTGCAGCGCCAACAGACTCCGCAGCCCTACGGCTGAGGCCGTGTTCGACGGTCATGATGGCATCGTGGCACGATCGGCCGGTACGAACGGCGATGCTCCCTGGCCGATCGAGCCGGATCTGATCGAGTGGGCGGACATGATCTTCGCGATGGAACGGTACCACGTCACCACCATCCGCAGGAGATTCCGCGCACATCTGAAAGACAGGAAGCTGATCTGTCTCGATATTCCCGATGACTACGACTACATGGACCCGAGGCTGATCCGGTTACTGCATACGAAGGTGAGCCGGTTGATCGGGATACGATAAGAGTCGATACCTCGGAACATCTTCTGGCCCATCGCTTCCCCGATAGCATCCAGGAACAGGAGCGATCGGCGACGTTGGCGTAGCCCTCATTCCTGCCGCTTCACCATCTCGTTGATCCAGATCGGAGCGAAGGGCGATGTGCAGCCTTTCGAGACGGGATAGTCGCGATAGATCCCCAACCGCTCGCCGATGGCGAGAGCACGCTTGCGGTACTTCGGGAAATGAATGCCGATTCCGGCGAGACAGGAATTCATCGTCCATTGCGTGGGAGACGGAGCGGTCCCCATTTCCGCTTCGATGCGGTCCAGCAGCCCCGGCAGATCGAGGCCGTCCGGTTCTCTCGCCACACGCGATGCCGTCAGATTCCATCCTGCGCGGGCGGCCCAGGGATCGTCATCGTGCATCCACTTCTCGCGAAGGACTTCCTTGTCGGGATGGTTCTTGACGATGTAGGAGTTCAGCCAGTCGGCGATCTGCGGATGATCGGCCGATCGGACCATACCGTCCATTTCGTCGCGGGACAGTGTTCCGGGTTCGAGCAGAAGGATGGCGACGAGTCGTGCATCCAGGTTTCCGGTTCTCCAGAGATCGAGGGCCAGGCGATGATCGGTCCTGATCTTCGCCGCGACCTTCCGGATGTCGCCCATGGCGACGCCGAACTGATTGTCGTCGGCACCATTCTTCCTGTTGCGTGCGCGGACCTTCTCGTTACCGAGCGCTTCCAGTTGCGCAAGAACGTCATCGAGTGTCGTCGCCATGATCGTGTCCTCCTCGCATCGGAATCTTCGTCGATAGCCGCATGCTCTCTCATCCGATGGATCGCGTACATCCGCTCACGGATGATCGAGTGCCGATCAAGTTAGTCAACTCTCCCCGACACGTCAAACCAGGTACACCGTCGTGATCCTACCATCTGGATGAAGGGTTCGGCGGAGGCTACGACTCCGTATACCGGGTACCGGCTATTCCGACGGGCCACGATAACGATTACCTTTGCAGCCAACGATCTTGAGCTACGATCATACCAAGTAACGACTCGCGGGGTAATATGGACGCGACCATGGTTCCGTCACGACGCAGATTCCTGAAGAGCAGTGCAGGCCTGGCCATCGGCGCGGGTCTCGTACAGTTCGGATGGCTCACGGGATGTTCCGATTCTCCCGTCAATCCTGCTATTCCATGGTCGGACCTCGCGTCGAAGCTTCAGGGAACATTGCTGTTGCCTGGCAATGCAGGCTATTCCGGAGCTGCCGCTCCCTGGGCATTGCAGTATGCGAACATTCTCCCCGGTGGCATCGCGAGATGTGCCAGCGTCGCCGATGTCCAGGCGAGTCTGGCCTGGTCGCAGAAGAACGACGTTCCTCTCATCGTCCGATCCGGCGGACATTCCTATGCAGGATTCTCGACGACGACGGGACTGATGATCGACGTGTCGCAGATGAATCAGGTCTCGTTCGATGGTTCGACGGGCAAAGCCCTGCTGCAGGGCGGTGCACGCAATATGAACGTCTACAGCGCCCTGCGCGCACCGAGCGTGGCGATAACCCACGGCCGCTGCAAGGGAGTGGGCGTCGCCGGACTCGTACTCGGCGGGGGCATCGGATTCAACATGCGCGCCCAGGGATTGACGTGCGACCAGCTCGTGGAGACGCAGGTCGTGACTGCCGACGGCAGCATCCTCACATGCAACGAGACGACGAATCAGGATCTTTTCTGGGCCTGCCGCGGCGCCGGCGGCGGCAACTTCGGCATCCACACGTCCTTCACGTTCCAGACCTTCCCCGTCACGTCCGTCACCGTCTACCAGATCACATGGGCGGCGAAGCATGAAGACATCTTCGCCGCATTGCAGACCATCCTGATGTCGGCACCGGAATCGATGGGATGCAAGGTTGCGGTAACGGCCAAGCGGAACGGTGCGGCCAACGATCTGGCGGTGACGTTGCTCGGACAATACATCGGTTCTGTCGACGACGTCCGCACCATGCTCGCATCGGTCTACGCCATCGCCGCTCCTTCCGCCGAGACGATCGAACTACGCTCCTACTGGGATGGACAGGAATTCCTGTCCGAAGACGGTACGCCCGAGTACTCTCACGAACGCTCGCGCTATGCCCCTGCCGCGATCTCCTCAGCGGGTATCCAGACGATCTTCGACAATCTTCGCGCATGGCCCGGAACCGGCGTTGCAGCGACGTGGAAATACTTCCTGACGGGTGGAGCCATCACGCGAAAGACGCCCGACGCGATGGCCTTCGTACATCGCGATGCGGCGATGATCACGAGCATCGAACTGGAGTGGCTGGCATCGGATTCGCAGCAGACGCTCGCACGCAACGAAGCCTGGCTCGACGACTTCCATATCGCCATGCAGCCGTTCACGTCCGACCAGTGCTATCAGAACTTCATCGATCCATCGGAGACGAACTGGCAGCATGCCTACTACGGCGCGAATCTCGATCGGCTCAAGACCGTCAAGAAGAAGTACGATCCGAGGAACGTCTTCCACTTCGCCCAGAGCATCCCGCTGACGTGATCGAACGAGCGGGGAAGATCGTCAGACGACCTTCCCTTCCTTGACGAATTCGCGTCGGATCGCCGTTTCGAGACGCTGCATGTCGAGTCTGAGCGTATCGTCGGCGAGCGCCTCCAGTGCGCAATAGTGTGCCACGTTGACGATGGACGCACCGCTGATCTCGTATCGCTGGGCGATGTGATGCCAATCCACGTCGGCGGCGATTTCCATCTGCGACGGCATGGTATGCGTCCATATCGTGTATCGTTCTTCGGCGCGCGGAATCGGGAAATGGACGATCGACTGGAATCTCCGTACGAAGGCGTCGTCGATGTTCGCACGCTGATTGGTGGCGAGGATCACCAGTCCATTGTAACCTTCGATACGTTGCAGCAGATAGGCGACTTCCTGATTGGCGTACTTGTCGTGAGCGTCACGTATGTCGGTACGTTTTCCGAACAGGGCGTCGGCTTCGTCGAAGAACAGGATCCAGTCCTTGTGCTCCGCCTTGTCGAAGAGCTTCGACAGGTTCTTCTCCGTCTCGCCGATATACTTCGAGACCACGCGCGACAGATCGATCCTGAAGACGTCCCGTCCCGTATGCTTGCCGAGCAACGTCGCCGTCAGCGTCTTCCCCGTGCCGGGCGGACCATAGAACAACGCACGATAGCCGGGTTTGACCTTCTTCCGCATTCCCCATCCCTGCATGACGGTGGCGTTGTAATCGATCCAGTGCTGGATCTCCCGGATATGGACCAGCGTGGTGGGATGAAGGACGAGATCCGTCCATTCCATGGTCGTCTCGATGTGTTCGGCCGGGAAGTCGATGGTGAACCTCGGCTTCGACACGATGCCGGTCGTCAGTTGTTCGACGAGTTCGTCATCGAGAATGAGCCTTCCGCTCATCGCGGGCTCACCGTCGCGTACGGTTTCGAGCCAGAGCAGGCGCCTGTGCGCGAACCAGTGATCCGCGCTCATCATCCTCTGTATCTGCAGCCTGCGCGCGATGTCGTGGCCTCCGAGAACGTAGAGCACGGTCTCGCCGGTAGGCAACAGGCCGCGATGATTCGTTCCACGTACTCCACCGAAGTCCGGAAAATCCCCGCCACCGGGCAGTACCTCGGCGATGAGCTTGTCGAAGAACTGCGGCTGGATGTGAGGGACGAGAGCCATGAGGAGGACGATCATCTCCTCGTAGGTCGGGTTGTGCTTCTCGATGAATCGGGCGAACGCCGAACCGTCGTTCGTATAGTCGGGTGTCGGTACGTCGGCAGCGGCTTCGTCCCGCAGTTGCGAACGGAGGCAGACGCCGACGACGTCCGTCAACCACTGGATGGAAATGTCGAGATTGGTCGAGTGCATGATCATCTCACCGGTGTCTCCACGAAGCTGCCATCGATGGCCCAGGCACGTTTGATGAAGCGGACATGTTCCTGCAACTGATTCGAGGCCATATCGGGATGCCCGTCGTCGAGGTGCTGCTGGATGGAACTGTTCTCCCTGCTGTCGCCGATGAAGAGATTGCGTGTGTAGCCGAAGAACTTCTGATACCGCGTATTCGCCGCGAGAGCGATGTTCGCCTGATTGAGCGGCTCCGGTACGGGAGTATGCGATTCACCGGTGGAACCGCGCTGTTCGAGCAACAGCTTTCCTTCCGACCATTTCTTGTTGACCAGTGCGGCCTCGTAGTGTTTCGACATGTCGTCCGACGATACCACGTGGCGCCGTGCCAGCTCGGGCTGCAGGTTGACGAGGCGTCCCTTCGAGTCCTTCTTGAGATCGCTCTTGTCCTTGTGCTGCGCCGCGATCCTCGCCTTCATCTCGTAGGTGAACCTGCCGCGCGGTACGGAGAAGGCCTTGATGGGCTCGTCCTTCGCTCCCCATCCGGTCAGCGTCGTGCCGAGATGCGTGGCCAGCGTTCCGAGTTTGCCGTCGAGGTCCTTCGCAAGATTATCGGCCTTGTTGGCATCCTGATCGGAAGGCGTGGTCTTCTCGTCGTATGCCTTCAACTGTCCCTGTACCCCCGCGATCGCCGCCTCCTGCGTCTGTGCCGTTCCTATCGGTCCCGTACGATCGGCGGCCTTCACCTTCCTTCGTTCGGCCACTTCGGCGAGGAAGACGGACGGTAACTGCGGTGCGGATCGGATGACGAGTTTCGCGTTCTTGTCGTTGCCTTCGAACGTCAGCGTATGCGGCTTGTCATCGCCACTCACGGGCACCCGCTTCTTCCACCATTGCAGAAGCTTCTTCGCACCGGCCTTGATGGCGCCACCGATCTTCTTCAGGATGGTACCGAGCCATGCCACGATCCTGTCCAGCCCCTTGTCGATCGGCTTGCGGATCCTGCGGACGATGCCGACGAGCTTGTTGGGAATGTTACCGAGGCCGGCGAACTTGGCGAGGAAGCCGATCACGACGACGAGAGTATTCGCCATCGTCTGCTCCACCTTTGCCGCTGCCGCATCGACCTGACCACTGGCGATGGCAGCGACGGAGTCGATGAAGGAACCTACGACGGCAGCGATCTGATTGATCTTCTCGATGAAGAACGTGATGGTATTGTAGATGGCGATGATGGCCTGGATGACCGCTCCAGCAGGGTTCAGCATCATCACGAGCTTGGTGACGGCAGCCTTGACGATCTCTTCCGTGACCATCTGCGTGACCTGGGCGATGAGCATACCCTTGAGTTCGTTGAGTTCGGCCTTGATCTGCTCCCATGCGGCGAGAGGACCATCCTTGATGAGCGTGACGAGGATGGTCGCACTCTTCTCGAGCAGGACGAGGACCGGTTCGGGAATGATCCGGACCAGCTTCGTGCGGATGTTCTGCCACGTGAGGCCGAGCACCGAAAGCACGAGCTTGAGGATCTCCATCAGATCGAACGACTTCGGAATGTAGACACCGGCGTCGCCGAGCGGCCCCGTCAGCCACTTGATGAGTGCGGTCTTGAGGTGATTGCCGATGTTCGAAGCGAATCTCTGGAAGCCGAGCTTTCCGGCACGTACGAGGTTGCCCACGAAGCCGATCGGATTCTCGATGATGGCGTTGAATGCCCCTGCCGCTCTCTTGATGTAGGGTACGGCGCCGGGTGCCACGACGGTGAAGATGATTTCGAGCAATCCGAGGACCTGCTGGGCGGCCCAGCTCATGAAGTCCGACGCGATGTTCAGGAAGGCCTCGCCGACCTTGGAGAAGACGCCGACGATGGTGATGACGTCCTGCCACGTCAGCGATGCGATGAGGTCCATGATCCGCCCGGGAATGGACGTCACGAGTCCCATGAGTCCCGACAACGCCCCCTGGAACCAGGCCCATGCCCGTTCGATGGCATTGCCCTTCTTGATGTTCTCCCAGATATCGTCCCTGCCGATCAGCTTCATGAAGCCACCGATCAGGGTATCGGCATTCCTCGGTACCGGGTCACCCGTGATCGGATCCTGTCCGAGCACGGCCTTGAGCAGATCGTAGCCGGCCGTTCCTTCTGCGAGAGCGGCGAGTGGGCGCAGCACGGCCTCGCGGACCAGGGCCAGGATGCCGGAGACGATGTTGCCCGCGAAGTCGATGATCTGATCGACGGGAGTGGTGAAGATGCGCTTCGCACGATCCCACACACCCCCGAGATCGAAGATATCCGTCCAGCTCAGCGAGTCGAGGAAGGCATCGAGGGCATTGCCGATGCTGCTGCCGATATCACCGAGCGCGGCCATCTGCTGTTCGACCCATTCACCGGCCTTGTTGAAGACACCGTGATTGTCGAGGGCCTGCGTGATGAGATGTCCACCGGGCATGAATTCGATCAACGCACGCAGGATGTTCGCGGCACTCCTGTCCGTCGCCGACATGTTGATCGGATTGAAGCCGATGACGATGGTCAGCATCCGGTATCCCGGAATGTTGTACGCCGCGTCGGCGAAGTAGTCGAGTGCGTCGCTGATACCGAGACGTTGAATCGGAGGAGGGGTCGTCGTGGTCGTTATCTGCGGGCTACGCTGGATCGCATGCCCCTGCTGGATGGTATGCGTCAGTTCGTGAGCGAGAAGCTCCTTGCCGTCGCTCGATCCGGGTTGATACTGGTCACGTGAGAAGAAGATGTGGTTCTGATACGTGAAGGCACGTGCACTGAGCTGATTGCTCAGGCTCGCGGCTTCCGCATCCGCATGGATACGGACGTTGCCGAAGTCCGCACCGAAGCGCGGCTCCATGAAGCTCCTGACGTCGGAAGACATCGGCTGTCCTCCTGTCGTCTTGTTCCGGATCGACGTCTGCGTGGCATTGCCGACCGATGGAGTTCCGCCTTCCTTCTTCTGTATCTTCTCTTCTTCCTTTTTCTGGAGTTTCTCTTCCTCTTTCTTCTGAAGCCTGTCCTCGTCCTTCTTCTGCACCTTCTCATCCATGGCAGGAGCGCGCTGCAGCTTGTCTTCCTCTTTCTTCTGGAGCCTGTCCTCGTCCTTCTTCTGTACCTTCTCATCCACGGCAGGAGCACGCTGTACCTTTTCCTCGACGGCAGGAGCGCGCTGCAGCTTGTCTTCCTCCTTCTTCTGGAGCTTGTCCTCTTCCTTCTTCTGTACCTTCTCGTCCATGGCCGGAGCGCGCTGTACCTTCTGCACGTCCTTGTCCGACATCTTCATGACCTTACCGGCCGTGGAATCGGCTTCCTTCTCGAACTTGTCGCCCGGTGAATTCACCGTCATCTTCGTCTGCACGTGGGACTTGAAGAAATCGCCGCCTTCCTTCTTCGCGAAGAAGGGCTTCGGAGATTCACCCCGTTGTGCCGAGGAAGTAGTCGGTCTGTGGGCCTTGTCCGCGGTAGCTTTCATGGCTTCCACTCCACTCCGCACATGGCCTGCATCCACGGTAACCGTACATGGGCAATACCCCAGGGCAGCCGGTCGAGCAGGACGTCGTAGGTCTTCCACTCGACCTGCAGTCGCCACTCTCCATCGTCGCTGATACCGAGTTTACCACTGCGTTTCAGGAAGCTCTCGCGCAGACCGTCGATGGACGTCGACCCCAGCGCGTCCCAATGTCCAATGACGGCCCGGAGAAGATTGTCGGCCTCGGCCAGATCGTCCACCGAGGTCGATACCACGGACGGAATGGGTGCGTCGACGTCAACACCGCACAGGATCTTGAACAATGTGGCATCGTGTTCTGCCGTGAATGTCTCACCCGTCGCGAGATGGTTCAGAAGGACGATAGCCTTGTACGGCTGCACGATCGTATCGCCATCGGCAACGCCGACGACTCCGAAGAACGTCGCGAGGAACGGATGCAGGAGAATGATACCGGCATTCTCGACGAAGATGCCATCCGCCATCATGATACTCTCCGGCATCGATGCGGTAATGTCCTTCGGCTCGTCATGAGAGGTCGTATCACCGGTAACGATGGCCGATGCGACGTCGTCGGAAATCGAAGGCCAGATACGACGGGCTGCGATCACGATCTCCCGCGTGATGTCGGAAGGCGCCGTCGATCGGACCACCGAGAGCGCGCCGGTGACGAGCGTGGACGCGATCCCACTGGATGGAGGATTACCACCGAATACGAACACGGTATCCCAGACGGCTTCCCTGAACGGAGTCACGAGGTGCTCGGCCACTCCACTGCGTTTCCATACCGACAGCACCGTATCGACGTCCATCAGGATCGACGGCATGGTAGCGGCGATCATCATGAATCTGAAGGATTCGCTGAACTGCCATATCAGGCGTCGCCGCGCGATCGGCGATGTGGCGACCAGCAACATGGCCCGGCGCAATACGTTCGACGTGGTGTCGGGGCCGGATCCAAGTTCTTCCAGGAGGAGTCCTTCGAGAGTCGCTCCGCCCGGCAGGAGCATGGACCAGGGCAGCCTTCCCGTTTCGAGGACGTGAAGGAAGGCATCGAACAGACGCTCCTTCCTTCCATGGAAGCCAGTGTCCATCGTACCGCCACGACGATCGGCATGCCCTGCATCGACGATGACGTCGAAGGTCTGCCGGCGCAACGCATCGTCGAGCTCCTTCGTCAACGCGTCGGCGATCTCGGCCTCGACGGTCTCCATGCTTACCGATCCGAGATCGAGTTCGAGACGATCGATCGTGAGATGTCCGCCCACCGGTGCATGCCTGTCGAATACACTCTGAAGCGTCCGTACGATATCATCCTGGAACCTGGAGGACAGGCGACGCTGCAGAGCGATACCATCCGCTTCCGTCCCGTGCAGGTCGATCTGCAGTATCTGCCGCTGGATGATATGTGTACCGCTCATGGTTATCGCGGTCTGCGCGTCGGTGAAACGGGACGTGTCGGCGAGACGGGACGCGTATCCAGTCGCCTTCCACCGACGATCTGCTCGACATAGGCCCAGCCTGCGTTCTTCACGTTGGCGACGTGGCGTACACGGAACGGGGTCTGCATCTTCATCGATACCTTCGCCTTCGGATCCTTGGAGACGATCATCAGGTTGCCGTCCATTCTCCACGAGAAGCGGGCGTTGGCTTCGGCGATGGCAGGCGAGTACTTCGGAACGAGGATACGATCGGCCGTACTCTCCTCGATACCGATCTCGACGGCGCTGCGTGGAGCTTCGGATACGATCCTGCCGGCGCACTTGTCGATCACCACCCTGCCGAAGCGGAGTATCTCCTGGATCTCACCGTCAGAATGCCTGATGAACGTTCCCTTGTCGTTGTAGGTCCATACTTCATCGCGCACGACGTCGTTGGAAAGAATGGACATCGACAGTTGGTACATGAATCCGTGGCATACGTAGCTTTCGAACGTGATGATGCCGGCCTCCTTCGGATCGTAGCCGACGATGAAGACGTCCGGGCCGAGTACCCGGGCGATGGCCTCGTTGAATTCTCCCGCGAGCTTCGACATGATCTCGTCGTAGTTGTTCTCGTCGATCGGCGTCTGCGGGTTGAACAGATTGTCGACGATACCCTGGATTCCCGGAATCGGCTGCTGCTTGCCCGTTTCATCCCTGACGATGAGATCGTCGGACTTCACACCTCGCAGGATGAACGTTTCCTTACCGACGGGTCTGGGCAGCCAGAGGAGATAACGCCAGCGTTCGGCGAGCCCATCGCAGGGCTTGTCGCATCCCTTGCCCACCGTATGCTGTATCGTCAACGACGTCCTGCAACCGCGTGCATCCGTGATATCGACGGGTACGACCTCATCGCTCTTGATGGTCGTGATCGTACAGGTGTCGCCCGTGACCGTGCCCTTCGTCGACGTATAGGGCGCCGTGCCGCCGGTGATGCGGAAGGTGACGTCGTAGACACCTTTCGCCGGATCGTCCACGAACTGCAACTGTCCTGTCGTCAACTGGGCCGGAATGGTTTCGGCAGCGGGAGCCGTGCGGTTGCCCGTCGAATCGACGACGACGACGTTGTTGACTCCGGCAGGCATGGGAATGGGTCCGGTGAGCGGTACGGGAGCCTGGGAATTGACGATGACCTGATATGGAGGTACGCCACCCGTCGCCGTGATCGTGACCTCGGCGGTATTCTTCTCGTCAGTGCACGTCCGTGCGATCGTGAAGGCCAGCGGTTCCGTCGGCTCTTCCGGCTTCGTCGAAGGCAGGACGTACTGGACCGGCGTACAATCCGAACAACAGAGATAGGGTACGAAGAAGTCGGCGATGACCGTACCATCGGCGAGATCGCCGACGAACGTTTCGAAGATCCTGTTGTCGCGAACGTTCGTATCCCCACGGTCGAAGACCCCGGGATTGGCGCGGCGCATCCTCGCCATCTCGTCCATCAACTTCCTGACGTCGGGATCCTCGGCGACCTTCTTCTTCCTGCGAAGGGATTCCACGGTGCGGTCGGCTTCTTCGGCGGTGAATCTGTCGGCGCCGAGAACGAGGCGTCCGCCGCCATCCGTTTCCTCGTCGGCCTGATGATAGACGATGATGAACGTGCCACCGATGGGTACACCGGCCTTGTGCTGGATACCGGGATTCTTGTCGATGAAATGACTGAAGTACTGTTTCTGCTTCACCTCGCGTACACGGGCGGCATACTCTTCACGCAACGACTTGAACGCTTCGAGTCTGCATGCGAAGATGACGTTGGCCAGTTCCGTATCGAGATCCCGCCATGACAGGTCGGTATCTCCATCCGTCTGATTGCGACGGGCCGTGACGTCTTCGCTCCATCGCTTGAGGACCTCGTACAACTCGTCGAACTTCACCCAGTCCACGTCGAACAGATCGCGGCGAAGAAGGAGGGCGAACCTGTAGAGAAGTCCGACGGAATTCACGACGGCATTCACCATCGGCCGTTCGGCAGCTGCGTTGATGTGATCGATGCCCTGCTCGCGGATCAGTCTCTCGATGAAGGAGCCATAGGTGTTCGACTCGGTGACGAAGAGACGCTTGAACTCGTCGGCCGGAGCTTCGTCGACCTTCTCCGTGACTGGTGGTGCCGTACTCGCACGTCTCGATACGAAGGTCGTGGCCGGCTGGAACGGGCGAGTCGCCAGACCGCGGATCGTCTTCCGGAGCGAACACAGCAGTTCGTCGCGCAAGGCGTCGTAGAGCGTCTCCAGGTCACGGAACCGGCATTCCTCCTTGCGGAGATCGACCGTCAGGTTCTCGTCGAACTGCCCCGTACGCAATGCGATGACGTCGATCGGCAGCCGGTTCTTCGCCTTCAGCGAGAGCAGCGTCGTGAGGACCTGGTTGTAGTCCTTGCCGAGATGACCTTCGATGCGGAGGAAGTTGTACGGTTCGAGGTCGAAGCCGAGGGGATTGCGGACGAAGGATGGTGGAACGGGCGTGTAGTTGCTCGACCAGTAGCCGAGATTCCTGTTAGCGCGATTCCACCTCGTCAGATCCGGATTCCATACCTCGCGTATGGGAGGCTGTCCATCGTAGTCGTAGTAGTACGGTATCGCCTTCGCCGACAACGGTACGTCGGCGAGCTTGCTCGGCGTGATCCTGATCTGGCCGTCGATCTTCGCCTTCGGCGGTTGCTGCGGAAGGGTCGGTGAATTGGTGAACCTCGACACCATCAGTACCAGCTTGTCGAACAGCACCTTCAGCTCCGCGATGCGCTCCTCGCACCGTCCGAGTGCAGCGGAGGCGAGGAAGGTATGACGGTAGTCCGGGCCGAGGATCAGGTGTCGCGGGAAGAGTCCTTCCGGTGGACAGCATGCGCACATCACGTCCACACCCTTCCAGCGGAATTCGTCGTAGGCCTTCACGATATCGTCGAACAGGTCGTAGTAGTACTGGAGGAAGCGCACCTGCGCTTCGGTCGTCGGACCCTTTTCGAGGAAGTCGTAGCGCGCCTGGAAACCCGTGAACGGATTGGACGGATGCTCATCCTCGAGAAGGGGGCGGAAGGCCTGGTATGCCGCATACAACGCGGAGCGCGTATCGCTGACGAAGCCGCTTTGCTGGAAAACGTGATAGAATGCCGAAAGCACGTCGAGCGACGTCGCCGGCTTGGTCGCAGGCACGTCATACCGCGGCAGCCGCAGGTCGGGAAGATTCAGACGAGCCTGCATCGTGGCCGTCAGATCGGATTGCGTAAGGCCCTCGCCGAGACCGTTCGCCGCGGCCACCATCGCTGCCGCATCCTGCTTGCGCATCAGCAGCCTGCGCACCGTGGCGGTGACTTCCGCTCCCTTGTCGTCGCAGTTGTTCGGACTGCAATTGCCCAGATCGTCCTTCTTCAGTTCGAGGAAGAGCACGACGACCTTGTCGTTCAGGAAGCCGGGCGTGCCGGCGAGCGTCAGCGTGCCCGGTTCGCCGACGGGGAAGAGTTCCCACAGCGGATACTGCGTGCCGTTGTTCCTGAATGGCGGATAGCTCAACTCGAGCGGTATGGTATAGTCGGCCCGATACGATACCAGTTCGACGTCTTCCGGTTCGACGATGAGATATCCCTGGGAGGTCACTCCGCATCCTCTGGAAAGAAGGATGGACGTGTTGCCGTTCCTCGTTATCTCGAGGCCGCAGACGATGCCGATACCGATCAGGTTCGCGCGGCTGAGACGTTCCTGTTCATCGAGATAGTTGAATACCTGATTCAGGTGATTGTTGGTCAACACCTGATTGGCCTCGAAGACCGGATACATGTCGATGGTTGGTTTCATGACGCGACTACTTCGTGTTGGGCGTTCTGTTCTTCGATCGAGGTTTCTTCTTCTTCGCAGGTGAAGCCGATCTCATGGCCTCCACGACGGGAGTCTCCACGACCGGCGCGTTCACGACGGGAGTGACGGGCGCCGATCCCGAGACGTAGTTTCCGAGGGCGGTACTGCCGAGGCGTACCGGGTTGAGATCGCTGCCGTCATCGCAGTCGTGCAGCGTCGCACCCGGATAGACGTTGCGCAGATTGTGCAGGAGATGCAGGACGACCCACAGTCTGTACGATGCTTCCGCATACGAGGCGTAGCGCTCGGCGAGCATGTTCCCTATCGCCGTGGCCGTGCCCGGACGGAAGGTCATACCCGAGCAAAGGACCACGGGTTGAGGGACGAAGGGCTGGAAGTCCGTGAAGGCCCGTCCTGCCGCGATGTTGGTCTCCATCCATGCACGGAAATTCTGTCCGTACGCTTCCACGATGGAAGCGGCGCATTCGCACAGTGCCGACGGTGGCCCCTGGAGCAGACCGTTCAGAAGGATGGCTTCGGTACGGTCATGCAGGCGCTCTTCCATCCAGTCGATACGCGCGTTGGCATCGAGCCAGAGTTCCCATGCATTCTCGAAACGCTCGAACTGCCATCCGTAGAGTGCGATGAAATGGAAGTGCGGCAGCAACAGGGCTTCGATCTGATTCCATATCAGCGCGATATCCGTCGTGCACGTCAGCTCTTCAGGTTCGATGGCATCGAAGATCGTCGTGAGAGCGGTGGTGAGTACGTCGGTATCGATGTAGTCGAGCGTCTTCCCTTCGTACCATTCGGAGAAGGTCTTCGTGAATGCCAGATAGATGACGGTCGCACAGTCTCTCGCTTCGGTGCAGGTCGGACGAGAACCGGATATCGTGACGCCTTTCTCTTCGAGAAGATCGGCGAGCTGCCCTACGATCGGATCGCATACGTTCTCGACGAAGCCGTCGTTCCCTACCCAGCATACCTTGGGAAGCAGATGCGACGGCGTCTCGTACTGGATGGTCCTGTTGGCGAAGCCACGGAGATCCATGTTCCCGTTGTATGGGGCCGACCAGCCGGGCATCACGAAGGTGAGACGGAAGGAGTACGGATCGTGCCCACTGCATGTGTCGCAGCCGCAGTCCGCCTGTGCATCGTCCGAGCCGCAGTCCGGATAGAGGGCGTCGCCCGGAAACTTCGGACGCAGGAGGAGATGTTCGACGACGATGGCGCGTTCGTTGCTCGCCCAGGCGATCAGTTCATCGACCAGACCACGTGCCCCCTCGAGCGTGTCGAAGGCCACGGGATACGCTCCGAGTTGCGATGCATCGGCACGCAGGAGCACGACCGCATACTGTCCACCACCGGCCTGTATCTGGTAAGCGGTGGGCAAGGTCATCCGCACGAGCAGGGCATCGTAGGCCGCCTTCTGTGCCTCGTACGCCGTCGGTGCGGAAACGTTCACGTCGCCTTCGAACCATACGGCATCATTACCGTCTACGAGCTGATAGGGACCGATGATGAACGGTCCTGGATCCGTGCCTGCGATCGTCCACTCGAATCTCAGATTCGGAAAGCCGAGCAGCAGACTCACACGTTTCCTGATACCGGGATAGTTGCTCGCAAGAGCGGGCTCCTTGCGGTAGTCGAAGGCCTTGGCCCGTTTACCGCTGATGGCCGGATAGGCCTTGAGGAAGGAGACCTTGTCTTCGATGAGACGCTGATTCCCTATCCTCTCTCCCTTCCAGTTCGTCATCAGCAGGGCGTATTCTCCGAACTGTTCGCCGAATCTGGCCATGACATGATCGAGGAACCTGTTCCTCCTCTCATGGAATTCGGGTACCGTTTCCACCATCGTGGCCAGGGCGGCGTCCGTGAGATTGTCGACGAGGTCATCGTAGCCGGCTATGACGGACTCGCTCAGGAGACGATGGAAATACGTCCTGTCGACATCCGGTCTCAACGCGAACAGATCCGCCACGTGAGCGATCTGCGCGAAGCAGTTTCCGAGAATCTGCTCGAAGACCATGAGATAGGCCTTGAGCTGCCGCGCCTGTGCACGACGCAACGTCGAGGCATGCGTGGGCAGACCATGACGGCCGATACCATAGACGAGCGGGAAAGAGTACTGGACAGGTGAGACGTCGTCCATACTCCGCTTCGTACCCTCGGGAATGGGAAGGTCCTTCGCCGCATTCCTGATCTTCGAGCGTTCGGCTACGCCACGCAACTCCATCAGCGTATCGTACGCTTCGTCCTGACGTGCATCGAACGGCAGACCGTTCTTGATGAAATGGACATTGGAGAGGTTATGGTAGAGCCTCGGCAGATGACGTTCGGTGACGTACATCAACCACGACGCGCTGACGCGGTTGGGATCGAAGATCGGCATTCCACCGCTCCATGCAGGATCGGCGGAGCCCTTGACCACGTTGCCCTGGGCGTCGTACTTCGTGAGCTGCATGTTGCTGATGGCCACGACGCCGTCGATGTCCATCAGAAGATTGATGATGTCGGATATACGGATGACGGTCTTCAGACCCGATGCGGCCAGGTCTTCGTCGCGTATGAAGCCGTTATCGAGAACGGGGCCGTTGAAGATGTCCTCGACGGCGACGCCCTGATCCCTCAGCTCCTGCAACGAGTGGAATGGAACGCCGGGATTGAGGTAGCGTTCGATTCTGAACCATATCTCGGCCTGCACGCGCTCGATGTCGGCATCGGACGCTACCTCGACGTCGGCACAGGCGGCGATGTCCTCCACGCCGATGACGGAGACACTGCAATAGTCCTCGTCGAGATTCCGGTGTCCGTGCAGACTCGACACCGCCGCTGCGACACTGGCCTTCACTTCACGACGCTTGTTCCTGTACGTTCCGACGAAGCCGTTCGTCGACGCATCGATGAACAGATCCGCAAGATCCGAGACGGTCGTGGCGTTCTTGACGCCGTTCCCGCTGAAGAGGCGGACGGAGACATTCCGTATCTCGACGGAACTACCGTCCACGTCCATCGCATACGAGATGAAGAAGACGTTCCGCCAGTTCTTCCGCAGCTCCTCGTTCCCGATGACGTTGTTGTCCACACTGCTCCGCGAGAACTTCGTCAGCGTGATGTTCGCCGGATCGCCGGCACCGTCGACGAAGGCATCGTAGCCCGCCTGATCTACCAGGCTCCATTCGGGAAAACGGAGCTCGACGGTAAGTGTCTGGTATCTGCCGTCGAGTTCGATGTTGTAGGTGCGGGTGATCTTGCGATCGTTCAGGTCGCCGTAGAGCTCATGCGATTCCAGCTCGAGAAGAACGTCGTACAGGCCTTTCGGGGCGACGTCGTCGATCTTCTGTCCGCACGAACATTCCTTGCAGACGATCCATGCGTTGCGCACGGATTCGATGTCGATGAGAAGACGGCGATAGTCGTCGGGTGTCAGAGGATTGATCGTCAGGATATCACGTGCCGTGAAGAACGGCTGATCCGCGGATCCTGCGAGCAGGTCTTCGATGTTCCATCCCGTACGATAGGCGAGATCGGTGATGGCATAACACAGCGCCTCCAGCGTCGTGATGCCCGGATCGTGCGTGTTGTAGTCCGTCCATTGTTCGCTCGCCATCCCTTCGATGTAGCCGATGCCTTCCTTCCGGAGTCGGAAGTAATCTTCGGCCGCCGTCATCTCGGGCTGTTTCGGTATGAGAACGGGATTCTGGCTCATTCTTCGCATTCGCATTGTTCGTGGAGGGATTCTTCTTCCACGGGATCGATGACGGTGATCTGATGCTTGCTCGCCGGAACGGAAACGAGGATGGATACGGCACGCGATCCTTCCACGTACTGCTTGCTGACCGTTCCCTGCACCCCTCCGATGTCGTGGAAGACATGGAAGTCGGTGACGTAGTCGACGTATTCCTGCTCTTCGACGAAGTTGACGAGAACGGACTGGTAAATGCGCCCACCGAAGGTCGGATGCACGACCGATGAATAGGCCCACGGCGACAGGAATCGCGTGATGGCCTCCTTGAGCTTGTTCACGTAGAACGTTTCATCGTAGCCGTCGTGGAGACGGACCTTGAACGAGACGCGGACTTCCTCGAACTGCGGGTTGCAGACGTGGAGCGCCGCATGACACGTCATGCGCTCCTCGAGGTATGCTTTCACATCGTCGATCACACCGAGGCTGGTGAACGGTTGCAGCGGATTGGCGACGTCGAGGCCGCGCTGATCCGGTATCGTGATGACGGTGACGTGTCCGGGTGCGAGTTCCCTGTATATCCCGGTAGCATCCTCCGTCGGTTCGAACTGCGTGTGGTTCAGGCACTTCACGTCGTGGATGCCGGGGAAGGCCTGGAGCACGAGATGCTCGATGTCCCAGATCGTGATGGCCCTGTCCTTGTGCCGCAGTCGCTCGCTGATACGCATGTAGAAGGCATTCGATGCTTCGGCCGGTGCACCACCGAACGTCGGTGATGGTTGCACCACCTTCTTGATGGCCGCATCGGGTTTCTCGAGCTTCGTGATGGTAGACGACGGCAAGGTCGTTACGGAGACGTCGTCGGTATTCTCGTCTGTCAACGTCACTTCCAGCGCCTGCGTCGCGACGAGGACGAGCTTGCATACCGCATCGCTGTTATCGTCGACGGCAAGACGCAGCCAGTGCTTTCCTGCGGGAAGTGCCGTGTTGTCCGACGTCGCTTCACGTGGCACGTCGATCGTCACGATTCCCGTCGTGAGGAGATCGTTCGTCCCGTCCTCCACGTCGTTGTCGCGCAGCGGCAACCATTCATCGTTCGAGAGATAGCTCCAGTGGACATGCGGCCGGGGTTTGGTCGCACGCGGATTGGCCGTTCCCTCCACGATCTGGAAGAGCATGGCCACCGTCTGTGGTGGTACCAGGCCGTCGAGACCGATGTAGAACTCCGCTTCGTGTGTCGACGGTTGATCACCATCGACATGTCGGAACTGCGGAAAGAGGTAGACGTCATGATCGGGACTGCCCGCCTTCAGATACGAATGCTGTTCGGCGAAGCCGAAGTCCGTGCGATGATAGACACGACCCGTCCGGCCGGTGAAGGCATCGGCATCACCGGTATCGCACCGGAACGTCTGTGCGGCCGTGTACGAGACGTACATGGATTCCACTTCCGGAGTATACGGTGGCACGGGCTTCGTCGCCGTGTCGCCGTTCGCGATGGCAAGGACGTAGTCGGCCAGGGCATCCCGGAATGCCGCGTGTCCGAGACCCCATGGCAAGGACAGCTTCATGAAGCCGGTTCTCGTGGCGACCCCATACGTGGGATCGATCAGGAAACCCGGACTGTCGAGAGGGTTGAACGTGTTCACGGGAGGCAGGATGTCGAGCGTCACCAGGTTGTCGGCGTCGAACAGCGTCTGATTACCTGCCACGCCCCATGCTCCCTGAACGAGTGCCTGGACCCTGACGCCGGGTACCCACTTCGTATACCAGTCGTACTGGGCCTGCGGATAGTATTGCTCCGAAGGACGGTAAGCAACGGACCTGATGGCAGGAATGTTCTTCCATACGATATGCAGATCGCATGCGACGAGATCGCGCTTGCAGAATATCTCGGGGCTGCCGACGATGCATGCACTGCCAGCTTCGGGCTGGGCCCCGAACGGCAGGAATGGCTTGGTCGCATCGATCGGACCGAAGTCGTTGGACAGTGCGAGAGCACGCACCCTGTCCACGTCGACCTGCACTGTGACGGCCCCGATCCTGACGTTCTCGAACAGTCCATAGGGATACGGTAACGTGTGCCGGAGCGTCACCATGAGAACCGGCGAGACGGAACCGATGTCGAAGGCATGGACCTTCGCGTCGGCATCGACGACTGCGGGCTGATCTCCGGTAACGGCAACCACGAGCTCGAGTGTGGTCGCCGACGTGGCGATGAAGCTGACGGGACTTCCTTCGAACCATCCCTTCTCACCCGTCAGCGAGCAGTCTATCACCGATGCATAGTCGGCGCCGAGCGTTCCCCCGAAGCCATCGATGTCGAACGTCACCGTGATGGTACGCTGCCCTTCCGCCAGACGAAGGTAATGAGATACGACGGCGAACGAGATGGAAGCGGGCGGCATATCGATGGACGAGAGCGCGCCATCGGTGAACGTCTTGTTGAAGAACGGGTGCCATGACTTGTCCGCACTCTTCAGCTCGGACTTCACCCCGTCGTCGGAATTCGCCAGCGGTGCGGCGAACAGCTCTCCTTCATGGCGATAGATTTTCTTCATCGAGCCGATGACGGCCTGGTTGACGACGAGGGTCCGGTCGCCTGCGAAGAACAGTTCCTTGCCGTTCGCATCCTTTCCCGCACGGAAGCGCACCCCTGCTTCGACTTCATGCTGGATGACGTTCTTCGCGGGTTCGAGAAGGACGTGGGCATGACTCGGTCGTGCAGGATGCTCCGCCAGCTGGAGGATATCGCGATAGTAGAAGTCGAGATGGCGTGCCGTCAGCGTATTCCCCGATTCCCGTGCATGCTCGAGCAATTGCAGGAAGGACAGGAACAGGGCATAGTGCGGTTCGTGCTTGTCGTAGGACGTCAGCGTCGTCTGCAGCGCATCCTTCGCATCCGCGACGATCCGCGCCAAGGCCTTCAGGAACTGGTCGAATATTCCCGTGAAGAGGTTGTGCGTCGATACATGATTGGCGCGTTCGAACTCGGATCCGAGCGGATCGCCGTAGACGCTTGCATCGGCCACGATGGCCGTACGATAGGTGGCCCAGTCGGCGGATCCGTCGGTGATCCAGTACGACGACAGACCTTCGTCAAAGACGGTGGCGAACGCTACCGGTGTTGCTCCGAGTAATGCGATGGTATGGTCAGCATCCGCAGCGGGCAGCGGATCGAGGATGATCCGTTGTGCTGCGGGAAGCGCCACGTCCGCCTTGTAGTAGGCCATCATGCGGGCGAATGCGGGGGCCAGCCGCACATCGATGAGATTCTGCAGGCTCGCCTTCAGACCGATGTCCGCGGGAAGACCATCGCGGATCGTATCGATCTGTCGTGCGAGCGTCGCTACGCAGGCGAACAGCCAGCTCAGGTTCTCGCGAATCGCAGTGGCGTTCGATGCGTGGGTGAGGTCGTTCAGATAGTCGAAGGCGGCCTGCACGACAGCCTTGTAGTGCTCGGTATCCTGAACGGCACACGTGGCCAGCAGCACGGATGGATCGCCGGCGAAGAACGGAGCCCAGTTGCCGTCATGAACGTTCATCGTATCGTAGTACTTCAGGTAGTCCGCATACGCCTTCGCGAACAGCATACCGTGTGCGACGGAACGTTCGTTCACCGGCGCATGGGCAGGATCGAGGGCCGGAATCAGCCGCTGATCCTGATTGGTACCGCTCCGTACGAGCTTGAGCGGATCGATGTTCTCGTTGCAGGAATCTACTGGAGGCATGGGATTCAGGGATTGTCTGGTAACAGCGTGACGGAGGACGTGAGATTGATGTCCGTCCCCTCTTGTCTGTAGAACGGATAGACGAAGTTGAAGCGCGAGTTCGTCGTCTTCACCTTGTAGGTGACGGAGATCAGAACGACGCCTTCCAGTTCGTTGCTGTCGTCGAGCTGGACACGTTCCACCAGTACTCTGGGTTCATGGTAGAGGATCGCGGACTCGATCTTGTCGATCATCAACGTCTTGATCCGCGTGTCGAGACTTTCGAAGACGAGCTCTTCCATTCCGCATCCGTAGAGCGGCAGCATGATGCGTTCACCGCGCATCGTACCGAGCAGTATTTCGAGGCTCGACGTCACGTCGGCTTCTTCCTCGAGCATTTCGACCCTCGCGAGGGCGTTGTCGAACGTTGGAGGAAAGGTCCAGCCCCTTCCGAGAAACGGACGCTTCATGATGGGCTCATCCTCCGATGATGACGGTTGGTGCACATGGTGGAAGGATCATTCCACCCGATGCCGTGAGATCTGCCATCCGCGCAGCCGGCATGCCGCCGATCAGTACGGTCATCGATCCGAGGATGATGGCATCCGGACCGCACGTATCACCGAGGCGTGCTGCCGGCAGGCCCGCGATGAATACCGTCGGACATCCCGGTGGCAGGATCGGCGTCGGGATGCCGGATGTCGCCGGACTTACGATCAGGTCCGTAATACGTGCTGCCGGAGGCATGATTCACCTTCACGTTAATTGATCTGCACGAGGCCACCCTTGATCACCGTCGTCGCCGAACCCTGGATGGTCGTGCTTGCTCCGCTGATCTCGGCACTGGCACTGCCCGACGCCTTGAAGCCGGTCTGTGCCTTCAGTTCCATGTCGAGTCCTTCCACGACGACATTCTTCGCGGCCTTGAGCTTGAGGTCCTTGACGCTCTCCACGACGATGCCGTCCGCGTCCATCGTGATCCTGTTCCCGTTCTGGTCTTCGATCACGATGCCGCTGTCTTCTTCCGTCAAGGCGATCCTGTTGCCTGCGGGTGTTTCGATGCGTACGATCTTCTTCTCGTCGTCGAACGTCATCTTCATCTTCTCGCGGCTGACGTATCCCTTGAGATGATTGTCGTCCTTCGCAGGCTCGGGTGACGGCTTCGCACTGCTGTGGCACATACCGAGCACGACGGGATATCGAGGATCGTTGTCGAGAAATCCGACGACGACTTCGTCGCCGATCTCGGGGCGGTAATATGTTCCTCGTTCCTTCCCTGCATCGAGCGTGGAGAGCCGGGCCCATATCCCTTCATCGGAGGCGCTGATCATCGGAATGCGCACCTTGATCCTGTCCTCACCGTCTGGATCGTTCTCCAGCGCCGTCACCACACCCATCTGCAGTCCATGTACGGATGGCAGCAGACCAGCGGCCGGCAATGCGCTCACGGGAAACGTCTCCGCGAACGTCGCGGTACTCAAGCCGATCTGCGCGTCCGTCTCCCAGTTGCCGTCGGATACCGAATGGCGGACACCCGACACGTACATCTTGCCCTCGAAGCGTTCGCCGATACCGGTGACCTCGATCACCGTTCCGGGAAGGACGGTGGCGAGTCCCTGGAACTTCACACGGCCGCGGACCTTGGCAAGACGCTCCTTCAACAGATAGCCGTCGGCCCATGCCTGGAGCTCGGGCTCGGAGACCTTCCCTCCGTGCCGCAGTTCATGCGCATCACCGCCGACGACGTCGGCCAGGGTATCGGGATCGAGGTTGCCGTTCTCCGTCGTCGACGGTTCGGCCGCCTCGGTCTCGATGACTTCCTGATCCGTGGCATTCCACGCCTTGGCCTTCACGCCTTTGCTCTGCAGGCGTGCATCGATCTCGGCGTCGAGTTCGAGAACCGTGGTACCGAAGCCGACCGTGACGATGGACGATCCTGCGACGTCGGGGCGGACGATCCTGATCTTGCCACCTTCCGTGATCACGACGCAGCCGTTCGCTTCGGCACGGCACAGGATGAAGTCCCAGTCCGTCGCATCGTACTGCACCACTTCCTTCAGTGCGGCGTCGGTCGTCACGACGTCATGCTGCAGGCCGTGGAGGTCGATGATCTCCTGCATGATGTCGGAGTCCTTCTTGTCGACGAAGTACCGGCTGTTCCTTCCACGCGTAAGCTTCATGCTTTCGTCACGGCATTCCACGATGAGCATACTTCCCGTCTTGCGGATCTTGATGGCGTGCTTGACCACGATGCCCTTGAAGACGGACTCGTTCTGCGACCGGTATCCGAGCTGGATCTCGATCTTCTTTCCCGGGACGAAGAGATCGGTATCGCTGGCCTTGAACTTCCCCTGCGACGCCTCGCCATCCTTGAGATGGATCGTGGCCGAAGGGATCCTGTTCAGCTCGAGCGAGACGGACACTGCCTGTACCTGATATTCGCCGGGAATCTCCTGGCCTTCGACGAGGATGGCCACGGTGCAGACGTCGGGAGTTGCCGGAGTCGGTATGGTCGATACTTCACTCACTTCTTCGTCGCAGTCTTGTCGATTGGTGGGAAGAAGACCGTCGTGCCCGGAACGAGATCCCGGAAGTTGTCGATACCGTTCACTGCGGCGACCTGCATGTAGTATCTGCTGTCGCCATAGATCCGATGACACATCAGGGGAAGCGTATCGCCTTCCTTCACCGTGCGTACGTGCGTCAGGTCGGGAGAGCTCCTGTTCTCCTGCGCGGCACGCTTCTGCTCCTCGATACTGCTCTTGAACGTCACCTTGGCCGTGGCACGGATCGGCGTACCGTCGGGGCTGAACATCTTGTAGGTGAGGCTCACTTCCGTGACCCTGCCCTTGAAGATGGAGTTCTCGCCCCATACGAGCTTGAAGTGGCGCGGCTCGTGGGCATCGCCCTGATACTCGATGAGCACCTGCTTGAACTTCCTGATATCGTCGGCGATGCTATCGCGCGGTTTGCCGTCGATGATCCCGGTGTTGTCGAAGAGAAATTCGAACGATATCTCTTCGGGCTCCGTGTATTCGTACTTGAGCTGCTGTCCGCTCGTACCCTGTCCCTGCCCTCCTTCGGAGAACTTGAGCTTGTAGTCGAGCGTATACGATTCGGGATTGATCAATACCTCGAACGAATCGTCCGCATCGGCAAGCCCTCCATTCTCCGCCTTCTCCGAATCGGAAAAGGCGAGGATGAGCATCTTCTCCAGTTTACCGGAAGCGGCCATCAGCGTTCAGCCTTGTTCTGTAGGATCTGCAATACCTGTTCGACGCATTCGGCGACGAGATCGGCCTGACCACCGCCCTGACCTCCCTGTCCCGAAGACTGGGAAGGAGACTGCGTCTGCGGCGCCTGCTGCCCTTGCTGCGGTGCGTTCACGGCAACCTTGATGTGCAGCTCACGGATTTCGATTGGCATGTCGTTACTCGATCGTGAAGTATCGATAGGTCAACTCGAGCGTTTCGATCACCACGGAGTTCTCGTTGGCGTTCAGGTCGCTGACGATCCATTTCTTGGGAATGGCCTGGGCTACCTTCCACGTCTTCAATGGCTCACCCTTCTCGTTGAGGAGAATGACGGTGAGATCTGCAGGCTTGAACTCCCTGTTCCTGAAGGCATCGAGCATCCACTTGATCACGTCGGAGTCGGTGAGCATACCGCGCTTCAGCACCATGTCGGCATACTTCGTACGGACGGGGAGCTTGTGCTCGAAGCGATTCTCCCCGCCCTCCTTGAAGCTCTCGTAGTCGTACTCCACCGACAGGCCGGACACGGTCTGGAACCGGACGTCGTTCTTGTCCTTGCTGATGCTGAACTCCACACGGTAGTAGAAGCTCAGCGGCGGATAGTAGTCGATGGATGATGCCATGATCAGCGAACGAGACTCAGACCTTCGTGAGCGATCTCGATGGTTTCGATGGCGACTTCGTTGGCATCCGACTTGAGATCAGGCACGGTGATCTTCGTGGGGAAGCAGCGGACTGCCTTCCATACGGCCACGGGCTCGTGCTTCTCGTTGAGAAGGCGGATCACGACGTCGCGACGACCGTTCACGCGCTCGTTCGAGATTTCGTCGATCCAGTTATTGTAATCGAAGTCGCCTTCGAACTTTCCGCGCTTCATCGTGATGTTGCTGAACTTCCGCATACCGGGCATCTTGATCTTGCTGAAGTCCTTGCTGTCGCTATGACGATATTCGATCACTTCCACCTGCTGATCCATACCGGTCACTTCGGTGAAGTTCAGCTTCGCTCCGCCCCAGTCGATCTGATACTGAAACCGGGGCAACGGATATTCTTGTGCCATGACTGCTCCATCGGGAATGGTGTATGTTCTGTGTCAGGTACCGGACGTCGACTCTCAGGATTCGGCCATCTTGTGCGAGAACTTGAGGATGATGAATTCGGCGGGACGCACGGCGGCCATGCCGATCTCGATGATCATCCGTCCTTCGAGAATGTCCAGGGCGGTCATCGTCTTGCCGAGGCCGACTGCGACGTAGAAGGCATGCTCGGGCTTCACGCCCTGCAGTGCGCCCTGGCGCCACAGCGTGGTGAGAAAGTTCTCGATCATGGCCTGTACGCGTACCCACGTGTTGGCATCGTTCGGTTCGAACACGAACTGCTCCGTGGCCTTCTTCACGGATTCCTCGACGAAGTTGAAGAACCGTCGTACGCTCACGTAGCGCCATTCGTTGTCGTTCCCCGCAAGAGTCCTCGCTCCCCATACCAGGGTTCCCTTACCCGTAAAGGCACGGATGGCGTTGACGGACTTTCCGGCGGTGGAATCGACGTTCATCTGATCCTGCTGCGTATTCGAGAACTGGATCGCAGGCCTGATCACGGCATTGACGCTGACGTTGGCGGGAGCCTTCCATACGCCGCGGTCGTTGTCGACGTCGGCATAGATACCGGCCATCGCAGAACTCGGAGGCATCTTGCACGGCAGGTCACGGATGGCCGCACGCGCGCTTTCGTAGACGGCGTTCGCCGTGGTGGCGAGCGTATCCAGCTTCACGGACGCGCTCGCGGAACCGTTCACCACATGCGTGATGTCGATTTCCGTTTCGTCGACGCTGAAGTCCAGCGTCGTTTCGATATTGGGTGCGTAGGCTGCACCGTACTTGAGGTTGTTCATACCGATACCGGACGTACGGAAGTTGGAGACGGCATCGATCAGGTTGGCCGTCGGATCCGACAGCACTTCGTCGTCGCCATGTACATCCATGATGACGAAGCGATCCTTGAGGTCGTCACATTGGGCGAGCGCCGCATCCTGCAGCGTCTTGAAGTCCGAGATCCCAAGGCTCTGCGCCTCAGGGAAGACGATCAGCGTGGGTTCGTCGGCCAGTTCGAGTGCATCGAGACCATCGTGCAGTTCGGTTTCCACGAGCGATCCACCGAACGTCGCCTTGTAATCACCGACGGAGACGATGTAGCACGGGCCGCCACCGTTGGCGTAGAACAACTGCAGTGCATAGTACATGATGTGCTTCGAGCGATCGGCCTCTGCGATGGTAGCCACGGACTTCATCGACGTCGTGTTGCCGTCTGCATCCTGCGTTTCCGTCACGGTGACGTCGATATTCCGCTCGGGCTGCGGTCCCCCGAAGAACGCTTCGTATTCGACGAGCGAGCTGATCCTCGTGGGCTTCAGCGTGAGATCGCCGGTCGTGAGTTCCATCGCCTTCTGTGTATAGCCGATGAAGGCCGGAATCGCCGTTTCCACGGGTGCGATGGACGGCGGAAACTTGGGGATCTCCTCGATGTACACCCCGGGGGTTTTATATGCAGTTGCCATAGGTCCCTGGCTTGAATGGTTAACGCAACGGTTGATTAGACATAGACATTTGAGACGATCTTGCTGATGGCGTTACCGCTCTTCTCGAACGTCACGATTCCCGTGGACGGCTTCTGCGTCGTCGTGGCATTACCCGTATGCGTCAGCGGGAACGGCCCTGCTTCCTGTATCAGGACGGCGGGATCTGTTCTGCTGAAGGTCCGCCACGTGGTGGACCTGTTCTTGAAGCGGATCTGGAAGACGGGATGTGCTGCCTTCGGCAGACCGCCACTGGTGCAACTGTAGTCGGCATCGCCTGCACGCACGGCAGTGATGCGCACGACGGCATACGTATCGGCACCGATATCGTCCGACAACGTGATTCCCTTCGCAGGCGGTGTACCGACGATGCCTGCCGGAGGAGCGATGGACGGCACGTCACCCTGATGCGCATAGACGGGAGCATTGGTCGCGATTGCGGCGATCTGCTGCTGGCCGGCTCCCGGTTGGTCGCCGGTGAGCTGGACGAGTGCACCGCCGATGTTGACGATGGCCTCGACCTTGTCCTGGGCTCCGAGCACAGGTATCTCACGCGAGAGATAGAGCTTCCTGTTCGGTCCGGCTCCACGCGACACTCCCGTGAGATTCGAGAATACCGCGACGTTCTCCTTGAAGCGGATGGTGCTCTTCGACGGTGGATGGAAGAGACCGTACACGGCCTGTGTGACCGTGGTCAATGACGTGTAGTTGAAGAAGTCGGCCCCACGGACGACGAGCGTGAACTCGAACGTCATGTCATCGGGAATGATCGTATCCTTCGGTACGGCGACGACTCCACCCAGAGCGCTAGCCCTGAACACGGCACGAATTCCGTCCAGGACCTTCACGGTCGTGGGTGTCGGCCGAAGCTCGAGCATCCTCCGTACGTCGTATCCGAGCAGCAGGCGTTGACGTCCTGCCTCCGTCATGGCATCGAAGACCGTCGCTCCCTCATCGAGCCAGTAGTGATGAAGGAGATGAAGTTCGAACAGGCGCACATAGCCGTTGACGATCCGCTCGGAAGCCATCAGGATACTCCCCCGTTCTTGTGGTGGAAGTCATTGACCACTTCCGTGATCAGACCGCGTTCTTCTTCGACGGCACGGAACTTCAGGTCGACCATGCGCAGGTTGTACAGGGCGAACGGATACTGCTTCCCTCCGAGCGTTCCCCACAGGTGATTCACTTCTTCCATCGTGGGCGAGTAAAGATCGAAGATCAGCTTGAACTCTGCGAGCTGATCGAGCACGTTGCTCGGGGCGTTCGCCGTGATGGAGGCAGGAGCCACCGTGTCCTGGGTGAAGACGTTCCGTGCCTGGAAGAACCGGAGCGCCCTTGACAGCACGAGCAGCGCATTCGCATAGGTCGTGTGCGTGGCCGTCATCAGGACGATGAAGTTCAGGAAGACGGGCGGGTTCTCGTAGACGGCCTTCAACGTGACATCGTTGCGTACATAGTTCGGTAGGTTCTTGAGAGTCTTCTCTTCCTTGATATTCACGATTGATAGCAACAGGACGTCGCGCGCGACACCAGCACCTCCACCACCGGATGCGAAGCCTTCCGCGAGGTTACCCATCGCGACGGGGCTCGGCGACTCGGCGACGCCGTAGGCGGATGCGAAGTGACGACGCATCTCGTTCAGCACTATGGTCAATGCGTGTGAAATCATGATTCCATACCGTGATCGTGGGCCGGATATCCATTCCGGATACCGATCGGGGACAGCTCCGCCGTCGGTCGTGAAACGACCGCAAGGAGTCTTTCCCGCTACGGTGATCCGTCGGGCTCGATCGAATGGCTCGGATACTCAGGCAAGGGTCGCGAACGCGATCATTGTCGTGAGATGATCCATCGTGAATATTGCTTCTGCGCAGGATGACTTCGGGATACGCTCCCGAACGTGGTCACGATCAGGCGGTCAACACTGATCGGCGATACCACTGCTACTGTACGATGATTTCAGGATTCGCTCCCGAACGTGGTCGCGATCGTGCGGTCGACACCGATCGGCGATACCACTGCTACTGTACGATGATTTCAGGTCCTCATCCCCTGAATGCGACTCGGCATAACACTGGATGTCAGGTCGTGGTCCAGAAAGTACCTTCTTCGACGGTGATTGCTCAGGTACCCTTTCGACATGTCAACTCCTTCGACAACGGGGCGATTATACGTAAATGCGCCATCGTTTCGTCAAGGGTTTTTTCACATGATCGAAACTTTTTTCGTGGCTTCATTCGACCCGCACAATTCCCGGTTTGTCGCGAAACATCGCTAACATCAACTCCACTAATATGTTGGATGGTACTCGCGGATTTCTTCCTGGAACATAATGTACAGTGGGATGTTCGCAGAAGGTTTTGCCGTACCACGACCGGAATTCCGTGTTCCACGACACGATGGCTACATCGTCACGATCGATGGACGCGAATCCGTCGGGCATGACCGTATCCGGGCTTCGTCATCGTCGACGTATCATTGCATTCCCCGAACGGAATGGACTCGGAACGCATGTAGCTTCTTGCTCATGCATGCGTCATATGTTCAACTGACGATCACTCGTCGATAGAAGGCAGGAATGAAAACCATCTACTTCGCTGCATCGAGCCTGGACGGCTTCATCTCCGACAAGGAAGACTCGCTGGAATGGCTGTTCCAGTTCGGCGAACCCGGAGGAAACTACATCGGGAGCTTCGTCGACACCGTGGGCGCCCTTGCGATGGGATCGACGACCTACCGATGGATGTACGACAACATGCAAGGTTTCGGCGACGGCGCGTGGCCATACAAGGTCCCCGCATTCGTTTTCTCGAACCGGGATCTTCCTGTCTATCCCGACGCGGACATACGGTTCGTACGTGGTGATGTTCGCCCTGTGCACCGGCAGATGGTCCTCGAAGCGAAGGGGCGGAACATCTGGATCGTCGGCGGAGGAGAACTTGCGGGAACGTTCTACGACGCCCGGCTTCTGGATGAGCTCATCATCCAGTTCGTTTCGGTGACTCTCGGTGAAGGGGCTCCCTTGTTCCCCAGAACCATGGAGAAACCTCTGAAGCTCGAAAGTGTACGGAGGCTCGATCAGGAATTCGCCGAGCTCAGGTATTCGGTTCGGTACCATGACTGATCGACCGTCGTAGGATCGACGGTTCCGATAGTCGGGAGATCTTCACTCTTCCAGCGCCTTGAGGATACGCTCGACGTCCATGTACGGTGTGGTACCGAGCTTCTCGAAGACGATCCTGCCTTGCCTGAGCACGATCGTCGCATGGAGATCGGTCGTCGTACCGTCCCGTTCGTCGATACGTGCACCGATGGAATGGGCGAACGCACCGGCCGTATCGCTGGCCAGCCGTATCGTTGCGGTATCCAGTTTCAGTTCCTGTTCGGCTTCGACGTTGCGGAAGGGAGGATCGTTGCTGATACCGACGACGATGGCGCCTTTCTCCTTCAGCCGCGCCGCGTTCTTGTTGAGCAGGAGGATCTGGCGGACACAATGCTCGCAACGGTATCCGAGGTAGCGTACGACGACGACCGGATGCGTGCGTGAAAGCTGCATGACGTCGACGGAAGAACCGTCCGGACGCTGCACGGACGGCATGTCGGCACTCTGCACCGTGCCGAGCACGATGCAGAGTGCGACAACGAGAGTTGCGAAGATCTTCATCGAATGAGAACGAGTTTCGACGATTCGTGATAATTACGTCCACCGCGAACGAGGACGTAGTATGTACCGGCCGTAAGATCGGCGACGTCGAGCGTCACCATCGTTTCCTGGCCACCCGTTACCGTACGCTTGTGTACGACGGCACCGGTGATGTCGTGGATCGCGATATCGACGGGTGTGCCGTTCAGGAAGTCCGGAACGTGGATGCGCACCGTCGTATAGCGTCCGACCGCAGGATTCGGGAACAGCTCGGGTTCCGTCCACGGCGCTTCGTGAATGGCGCTCGTCTTCGGAACGATGTCGATGACGTTCATCATTCCCATGTCTTCGTGGCCGAGGAAGTGGCAGTGCATCACCGTCTTGCCGGAGACATCGGACAGGCGCATGCGGATACGCGTCGTAGCCATCGTATCGAGCATGACGACGTCGTTCCATACCGGTTCGTCGATGACGGTCGAATCGGACGAGCCGAGCTTGCGTACGCCGACGACCTGGAATTCGTTGACGTGGATGTGGAAGGGATGGAAGCCCCTGCTGTCGTTCGTGATGTACCACTCTTCCACGTCACCCGCCTTCAGCGTCATATTCGTGACGTCATGGTTGAACGGCATGCTGTCCACCTGGAAGACACGCGTGATCAGCGTCGTATCCGTGGACTTCCCGACGCTGTCGGAGTTCACGATGGAGAAGTAGACGTTGCGATGTCCCGTGATTTCCGATGCCTCGATGTCGCCCTTCGCGAACGAAACGGGCAGTGCCGTGGGCATCTGCATCGTGTTCGGCTCTCCGGAGATATCGAGACGTACCAGATCGCGCGAGCTCTTGAATCGATAGCTCTGATCGTAGTGATCCATTACCACCCAGTATTCGGCGCCATCGTCCGGAGCCTGGACCAGGATATCGGAACGATCACCGGGAATGAGTTCGACGAAGTCGCGGTTCATCGGCCTGCGCAGATAGATACCATCGAGGGCGATCTCCGTGACGTCGAGGGCACGTGCCGTATCGCCCTGACCGCGCTTGAGATGGATACGGACGATGTCCGAATTCAACGCGTTGCACATGCGGAAGCGGCGAATCTCACCGGGGCGGAGCGTGAGCTTGGCCTGCTCCATGCCGTTGACGACGATGGGCGTGTTGACCGTGCCCGAATAGGCGCCGAAACCCGCACCCGAGCGTTTCGGCCACGGAATGGTCATCGTGTTCGGATGATAGGTCAGGGCCTGGAAGATCATCTGTACGTCGGGGATGTTGTACAGGTCCTCCGGCGTCTTGCCCATTTCATCGTCGACGACGATGAAGCCGGCCATGCCGCTCATCACCTGCGGCATCGTGCTCGCATGGTGGTGAGGATGGTACCAGTACGAACCCGAGGGGTGATCCGACGGAATCGGAATTACATAGTCGACGGTCTCACCGGGCAGGATGGACAGCAGGACGTTGTCCGCATATCCATCCGGTTCGACGTTCAGACCGTGCGTATGGATGTTGGTGGTGTTGATCCGCTGGGGATAGTTCCCCTGATCGGGCAGATCCTGATCCTCGTTCGGCGGCATGTCGTTGATCAGTTTGATCTTGAGCGTATCGCCTGCACGGACGTGCATCGTGGCGCTCGGCATGGTGGCATTGTACAGTCGCGCCTGGATGGTCTTGCCCGCCACCGTCACGGCATCCATCCTGCAGCGCAGTTCCATGTTGAGTACACCGGCTTCGGAACGTTTCTGCTCCGGTTGCCTGAGTTCTTCGAGCTGGGCCTGGACGGTACCTGCCGATGCGAGGAAGGCAGCCGCCATGACCGTAAGGGAAACGTAACGCAATCCCATATGACATCCTGGTACACTGTAGGAATGTATCCGCGAAGCCTCGTGCCCGGCGCATCGCGGAAGTTCGGTATCGAACCGGGCGAAAGTACGGCTTATTTGCCCTCCCGGGCATCGTGGTATGCCGGTATTATTTCAGGTCGTCGGCTCGTGATACGACATTTCCGCGCAATAACTTTCCCCCTCCATCGTGAAAGGGCGCCACGATGTTTGCGGTAAAGAACCTTGAACTCTTCATACCGAGTCACCATGTCCGGAACAACCTACCTGAAACTGATCCTCACGCTGGGATCGTTGACGGCCCTCGGCCCCTTCTCCATCGATATGTATCTGCCCGGCTTTCCGGCCATCGCGCGTGATCTTCACACGACGGTACCGCAGGTAGCCTATTCGCTGTCCAGCTACTTCATCGGCATTTCCATCGGTCAGTTGATCTACGGTCCGCTGCTCGACCGGTTCGGGAGGAAGTACCCGCTCTATGTCGGTCTGCTGATCTATATCGCGGCTGCTCTGGGATGTTTCGCCAGTGCGTCGATCGACGCCCTGATCGTATGGCGTTTCGTCCAGGCCATCGGCGGGTGCGCCGCCTCGGTCGCGGCCATGGCCATGGTGCGCGACCTCTTCCCCGTAAGCGATATCGCCAGGGTATTCTCCAAGCTGATCCTCGTGGTGGGGCTCTCGCCGCTGATCGCACCCACGGCCGGCGGCTATCTCACGGCAGCACTGGGCTGGCAGAGTGTCTTCGTCAGCCTCGCCATCATCGCGGTCCTGATCCTCACGGCGGTCCGCTTCACACTGCCGGAAACGAAGGGACCCGACCCGTCCCATGTGCTGCATCCGGTGCTCATTCTCCGGAACTTCTGGTCCATCCTCAGGACCCCGCAGTTCTATACCTATACGCTGGCCGGCTCCATCGCCTTCTCCGGTCTCTTCGTCTACATCTCCGGATCGCCCGTCGTCTTCATGGAGTACTTCAGGGTAACGGAACGGCAGTACGGCTGGATCTTCGCCTTTCTCGCCATGGGACTCATCGGTGCATCGCAGATGAATACCTTGCTGCTGAAGCGCTACAGGAGCGAGCAGATCGTGCTCGCGGCGATGACATGTCAGTCGCTGATCGGTCTCTTCTTCTACATGGGCATCACCTTCGGCTGGCTCGGACTCGGCGGCACGATCGCCACGATCTTCTGCTTCCTCAGTTGCGCGGGCCTGACGATGCCGAATTCGACGGCCCTGTCGCTCGCCCCGTTCGAACGTAACGCAGGCAGCGCCTCTTCCGTCATGGGTGCGATGCAGATGGGAATCGGAGCACTGGCCACCGTCGTCGTCGGTTCCCTCGACGCTCACAGCGCCGTACCGATGGCAGGCGCCATGGCAATGACGGCCATTCTCGGTCTGATGATCCTTACCTGCGGCAGCAGGATGATGCGATCGATGCAGTTGTCGAAGGCGGCGTCCTGACGCATATCCCTCGAGACTTGACGAACGTCACCTCATGAAGTCCGTCGGCTTCTCGAGCTGATAGACGGCGTCGGTGAATTCGTCGAACCGTTTCTCGATGACGGCGCGTGCATCATAGAGACCACGGTTGTAATAGTAGACCCCGAGTTCCTTCGTGATGAAGTCGAGAAGGAATTCCGCATCGAAGCGCCCGATCTCGTAATCGAGTTCCTTCAGCAGGTAGCCCTGGAGCTTTCCGGAGAGGATTTCTTTCTCTTCGTTGGTGAATGCGATATCGCTCATGTCGGATGATGTGAATGATTGACGGTATTGATGGCCCAAGATACCGCCATCGGCATCTATCGACAGGGCATCCGGTTATCCACCGTACAGCGATCCGCACGAAGTGCCCGCGCCATGCGTCATTGCCTGCCTCATCATCCAGGAGTACAACGATGGAACGCAGGCAGCTCGGAGCGTCGGGACTCTACGTCCCCGTCCTCTGCTTCGGCACGGCGACGTTCGGAGGAACAGGCAATTTCGGCCTGTGGGGATCGACGCAGGTCGCGGAAGCATCGCGCATGATCGGACTCTGCATGGATGCCGGAGTGAACTTCTTCGATACGGCCAATATCTATTCGAAGGGATTGTCGGAAGAGATCCTTGGCAAGGCCATCGACGGTCTGCGCGACAAGATCATCCTGTCGACGAAGGCAACGTTTCCGATGGGCCCTTCCCCGAATGAGCGCGGCTCGTCGCGTTCTCACCTCGTCAAGGCGTGCGAAGACAGTCTGCGGCGGCTGAACACGGACTATATCGACGTCTATCACATGCACGGCTTCGATGCCAACACTCCGGTCGAAGAAACGTTGCGGACACTCGACGATCTCGTTCGCAGCGGCAAGGTGCGCTACATCGCCTGCTCGAACTTCTCAGGCTGGCACCTCATGAAGTCGCTGGCCATCTCGGAAACGTATGGCTGGAGTCGCTACGTCGCCCATCAGGTATACTATTCGCTCGTCAATCGCGAATACGAATGGGAGCTCATGCCTCTCGGTATCGATCAAGGTATCGGCGCACTGGTCTGGAGTCCACTTGCCGGTGGACGTCTGGGCGGAAAGTATGGCCGTTCGAGACCTGCACCGAAGGAAGGACGCGTGGCAGCAGGCGGCAGCCCGGTTCCCCAGGCCGTCATTGCCGACGACGTCTTCTACTCGACCACCGACGTCCTCGAAGATATCGCGGGGGAAACGGGAAGGACCATGGCCCAGATCTCCCTCAACTGGCTGTTGCAACGTCCCACGGTATCGAGCCTCGTCATCGGTGCGCGCAACGAGGAACAGCTACGGGAGAATCTCGATGCGGTCGGATGGGAACTGTCGCCCGAACATATCCGACGTCTCGATGCTGCCAGCGACGTTCCCATGACCTATCCGTACTGGCACCAACGGCAGATTCCGTCCCTCAATCCATCACCGATCCGTCGATGACAGGCGGAGCGCAAGTACGCTTCACCCGCCGTCGGTAATGTCATCCTGGCCCGGCAATGTTCCGTGACTGCCGGTCCTATACATGTTCGTGCGGATATATCGCAATCGCAACCGATCGTGGATGATTGCCAGGACCATCGTCAGCACCGACGTCATCGGACCGGAAATGATCACGGCAAAGATGCTCTGCCCGTCGCCGTGACAAGCGATTCGTTGTCCGAGAAGTAGGGCGAGGGCAGGGAATTGCAGCCATGCCGCTGTCCAGAACGACCTGCATAGGGCCAGGGAGAACGAAGGTTTCCCAGGTCTGCCGCGTTCCAATGCGCCGGAGACGACCCATGGTGCAATGGCGGTGGCGATATGTCGATTCCGGAACAGCCGTTCGCCGTGCCCCCCCTTTTTCGCGAACCATCGACGCTACGACATTCCGTTCAGCGGACATCCCGCGATCGCGCAAGTATTCATGAAATCGGTACGTTAGCACCTTCTGGATCGTGTTCGACCCTACCTCCGGTCCCTACGACGGACATCAACTTCGATTTTTAATTAGGCAATCACTTAATTAAGCTGTAGGTTCGCAACCATGCAAGCACACGTATTCGCAGCCCTCGCCGATCCGACCCGCCTCAGCATCGTGGAGATGCTGGCGAGCAAGGGGCGGATGTCGGTCAAGGGGATCAGCAGTCAGTACGCCATGAGCGCACCCGCCATCTCCCAGCATCTCAAGATCCTGCGGGAAGCGGGCCTGGTGCATGTGGAGACCAGGGCACAGCAACGCATCTATGCCATCAACCAAACGAGGATCACGGAAATGGAACGATGGATCGATCATATGCGCAAGCTGTGGACGCAACGGCTCGATGCATTGGACGAGTTGCTGAAGGAGGAGATGCGTGCCGCCAATCAATCATCGACCCCATCATCGACGGAGCCCCTGCCATGACATCCGACAACGACATCATCGTCACCCACACCTTCGACGCTCCGCGCGATCTGGTCTTCAAGGCATTCATGGATCCGGAGCGCATTCGTAACTGGTGGGGCCCGAGAGACTATACCGTCGTTCACTGCATGATCGACCCACGTCCCGGTGGTACGTTCCACTACTGCATGCGATCGCCCGAAGGACAGGACTACTGGGGCATCGCCACCTATCGCGAACTCGTGCCCGGCGAGAGAATCGTCTTCGACGACAGTTTTTCGGATGCCGAGGGCAACATCGTGCCGGCACAGCACTACGGTATGAGCGGGAACTGGCCACTGAAAGTCCTTACGACGATATCCCTCACCGAGGATGCGGGAAGGACGATGCTCACGCTCCGCATCTCGAGAACACCCGACAATGACGCCGAACGCGAGCTATCCAAGGGCGGATGGGTGGAAAGCTTCAACCGTCTCGAAGAGTATCTGGCTGTCCGTTGAACGGACGCATACGACACATCCACGGATCATAACGACATTCATACTATTCGACAGGATCGAACAATGACGGCCGACACACCCGACCTCGTCCTCACACGCGTTTTCGACGCACCACGGGACCTCGTCTTCAAGGCATGGACGGAACCTGCGATGCTCCTCAAGTGGTGGGGCCCACGAGGCTTCACGAATACCTTCCATGAAATCGACGTACGGCCCGGCGGCAGGTGGCTCTTCATCATGCATGGCCCGGACGGCGTCGACTATCCGAATCAGATCGTCTTCGACGAAGTGATACGTCCCGAACGTCTCGTCTATACGCATGGCTCAGGCGTCGAAGGAGATCCCGGAACGTTCAACGTCACCGTGACCTTCGAGGAACAGGGCAGCAGGACCCTGCTCACCTTGCGCATGCTCTTCCCGTCGATCGAGGAACGCGATCGTGTCGTCAACGAATACGGCGCCCTCGAAGGTGGGCGACAAACCCTCGAACGTCTCGCAGAGCATCTCGCGACCTTGATCGAACAGCCTGCCGTCAACTCCTGAATCGCCATATCATTCATTCATCTCCACGAGAAACGACAATGTCCGTAGACACCATGAACGAAGAATTCGTCATCTCACGCACGTTCGACGCACCCCGCGACATCGTCTTCAGAGCCTTCTCCGAAGCCGAGCGCCTCGCTCGCTGGTGGGGCCCAAAGGGCTTCGACCTGACCGTCCTCAAGCTCGAATTCCGTCCGGGTGGAACCTTCCACTACCGCATGGACGGTAACGACCTGACGATGTGGGGACGATTCACCTATCGCGAGATCGCCGCACCGGAACTCCTCACCTTCATCGTTTCCTTTTCCGACGAACACGGAGGCGTCACCCGTCATCCTCTGAGCGATACGTGGCCGCTGGAAACGCTCAATACGATCCATTTCCTGGAACATGATGGCCAGACGACACTTACAATCCGCAGCATTCCTGTGAATGCCACGGATGAAGAACGTGCGACGTTCAAGGAAGGCCACGAGTCGATGAAGCACGGCTTCGGCGGCACGATGGACCAGCTCGAAGACTACCTCGCCGAAGGATAATCCACAACAGAAGGTATCGTCATGTCGATCAGGAAATTCTTCACCGTACCGGATCATACGTCGTTCGAGGATGTGGCGCTCCTGCTGCTCCGCCTGGTCACGGGCATAGCCTTCATGATACACGGGTCGTCGAAGATCCAGGATCCGTTCAACTGGATGGGACCCGATCCCCTCGCACCGCCGCCATTCCAGGCTCTCGCAGCGCTTTCCGAATTCGGAGGTGGACTGGCCTGGGCTCTCGGCCTGCTGACGCCACTGGCGTCGTTGGGTATCGCATCGACGATGACGGTCGCGACGTGGCTCCACATGGTCAAGCGCGGCGATCCCTTCGTATCGATGACGGGTGGACCGGCCTATGAACTGCCGGCCATCTTCCTCATCGTCGCTATCGTATTCCTCGCCCTCGGTCCGGGAAGATTCTCTATCGACAGACTACTCTTCGGCCGACGCGAACGTTAGCATATCATGATGCCGACAACATGAATGTCCGGGGCGCCCATGCGTTCCGGACATTTCATATACTGGGTGATTCCGCTGGATCGTACTCCGATCGGACGTCGCCGATCACCCATCACTTCATACCGACCATGGTCCAAGATCCTAGTCCGAACCCGAAGCAGATACTTGCATCCGATATCGTGCTGGAGGACAGTGCCGTACGACTGCGAACGTTGACCGAAGCCGACTTCCATCACCTTCTGCCCTTCGTCCAGACCGACGCGGGTCTGTGGAAGTATTCACCGTCGCGGATCGTCGATGAACGCGATCTGCTTCGCTATCTGGAACAGGCCATCGTCAGTCGCAGCAAGAGAGATCATCATCCCTTCATCGTCTTCGACAAGCTGCAACAAGCGTACGCAGGCTGTACGCGCTTCTACGGCATACAACCCGACTATCTGTCGCTGCAGATCGGCTATACGTGGTATGGAAGTGCCTTCCAGGGCACGAAGGTGAACAAGCATTGCAAGTACCTGCTGTTCCGGTATGCATTCGAAACGCTCGGTATGGAGCGTGTCGAGTTGTGCGCCGACAAGGACAATGCACGCAGTATCGCAGCGATGAAGAGCGTCGGCTGTACCATCGAAGGAATACTTCGAAGCCACATGCCGAAACCGAACGGAGGACGTCGGGACAGTATCGTTCTCAGCATCCTGAAGGACGAGTGGTCCGGGCGCGTGAAGACGGAACTCGAGGCGAAGCTATAGCATCCGACGACGTCATCCATTCACGATCCGTCGACCGCGTGCGGCACGCCTGCAAACACGACTATGGCGTATAGATCTTCCGCGTACTGTTTCTCCCGGACGCGTCCGTGTGGACGATGATCTTCGGTCCACTCGCGTCGATATCGACTTCCCTTCCGAGGACGTCGAAGGCCCGCTCGGATGTCGTCGTACCACGTACATCGCTCTCCGATCGTGACTGCTCGGCAACGAAGGTGGCATCCGGATCGAGATCCAGCATCCGTACATCCGTATTGCGTACGACGACGGCCGAATGATCGTCAGTCCACTGTTTCACCGTGCCGAAGGCATGGTACGGGCATCCATACAACACCTTGCCGTCACGCGTGCGATAGCAGAGAATGGAATCACCACGCCTCGCGAAGACATAGTCCAGCGAGGGACTGGATGATACATACTCCGTGCCGAGGAACAGCGCTTCGGCATCCGGCGACGCCCTGTAGTAATACTCGATCTTCGGCGATTCTTTCTCGACCGCGAAGACGGCCGAGCGATTCCTGCCGATGGCTACCGGCACGCCACCATAGTCGACGATATCGACCAGCCGCTTCGGATATTCCTGTCCGGACCATGAAAGCGTACCCACTGCGAACTCCGACATTCCGACCGGTGGCAGTCCGACCCATCCTCCGCAGAGGATATTCCGGTTCTCCATTTGAGCCATGGTGTACGTGGGATAGCATCCCGTGATCCTTCCGTTCCCATCGATCATGATACTCTCCATGTATCGATCGTAGTAGATCGGATCCGGACTGGCCTTCACCACCTCCGGTGTTCCCATATTGAACACCGACGGTATGAGATACCCCCTGCCGTCGGAGAAGTTCAACGCACCGATATAGAATTCGTACTTACCGATGTCCAGTCCCACTGACCCCCGGTGCATGAAGAATGCCGTCCGGCCATGTCTGTCGGTGGAAATCGCAGGTACTTCTCCATTCGGGAACGGCATCTCCATGCGATGCGATACGACGCTGCGATCCGCAATGTCCATACGATGGATTGTGTCGCGATCGTGCCAGACGATGGCATCGGCGAATCCCGATACGGTGAACCGCGCGAGCGTCGGTACGGGAACGGGCTCGCAGATCTCGACGGGTGGCCCTTCATGTGGATGTCGCCTCACGTGGACCGTATCCTGCGACCTCTGTGCGACGATGACAGCCGACGCATCCGGCGCAGTATACTGTGCGTCGAACGGTCTCTTTCCTTTCCACAGGATGGTATCGTTCCTGAAATCGTACAACATCAGCGAATCGCCGTAGGCATACTCGATCATCAGTCCCGAACCGTCCTCGCAGGCACGGAACGACCATATCCGGGCAACGGGCGATACGAGATACGACTTCCGCGCGACGGCATCGACGACGATCAACTCCGTATCGGTCATCGATGCGAGAACGACCGCGCGTGGCGTCCGGTTGTCCCATACCATCATGTTTCCGACAACCCGACCGATATCCACGCTATCGATACCGTCGGGACCGATGATCCGCACGTGCGATCTCGTGCCACCCGGAGTGAGGGCGACGAGCGTATCGCCTCCTGTACCAACGACCTGGACTTGCCAGTAGTCCCGACGCATGGAGAGAATCAGATCCTTGTACGACCGATGCGCGGACGTAGCCTGCGTCGAGATATCGACGTTCATGTATCCGGTGGCCGTGAGATGCAACTGCATACCCTCGGGATCGAGCATCACCGGCTTGTCCATCTGTGCCCCACCGAGGGAGAAGGTCTTCAGCGGCGGACACTGAACCGGAGCATCGCCCGCCGGTACGATGGCATACGTCCCCATCGAATCGATACTGCACAACGATCTGCCGTCACCGAGGTAGCGGCGGAACCAGAGGTTGTTCCTGCCGAAGCTGCGAACGACCCTGTCGTTCCGCAGTGTACGGCGCGCCATCCCGACGACTGCGGTTTCATACCAGGCCACGATGGAATCGCCTTCGACGTGGAAGGCGCTCGATCTCGGCATGAAGATTCCGGGAATGCTGTCCACTACACGGCGCCTGGTCCTGTCCACTACGAAGAGTTTGTCACCGCGTTCGAGGGAATGCTCGACGTACAGGCCGATGGCGCCGTCCCTGCTCACGGCGAACGGATTCCGTTCGAACGTGAGTGGAACGTCGTTACGCCCCGAATCGACGATGGACATTCCCACCACATCGATGGTCCAGTACCGATCGCCGGCAACCACGTGGAAGTATCCGCCTCGTGGATATATCTCCTGATACTGTCGTTGCACCGGAAGACGATAGATCGTGGACGGACTGCGCGCCGTATCGACGTTGAGGGATACGATCAACGTGTCCATCGAGACGGAGTACCGGGTACTGACGTGGATCGTATCCATCACGAAGGGATACACTGTTGTCCGGCCCCGCGTGAAGAACCTGCCGCTCGTGAGATCCATGTAGGTCGAATCGCCCACGTACAGGGTGCGTTTCGACACCATTTGCATGAAGGTAGCTGTCGGCACGGCGACGTCGGACGTCACGAGGCCCGACCCGACATCGTATCGAACGACGCGCGGTTCGATCGTGTCGGAATATTGCCTGAATCCCTGGACATGGAGCACCGTCGATCCGGCATCCAGGAGGGATATCTGATCGTCGCCGTAGGGGCCCTCGAGCCGCACTTCCTTCACGTGCGGCTGTCCGTCGTCATAGACCAGATAGAGCGTCGGATACTTCCGGCAGATGACGATCCGCGACGATTCATCCACGCCGAGCATTTCCGATCCGACGGGAACCCTTCCGAGTTGCCGCACGGCCTGCGTCGCGTCATCGATATGACTGACGGTTCCATCCCGATGCAAGGCATACAGACCATCCTCACCTTCCAGGCGCCGATAGTCCGCGACGTGTCCAACGATCGACCGTATGCCACGATCGAGATCGATGTACATGATTTCGTCGGTATATGGCGGCGAACAATAGACGACCATTCCGCGTTCCGGAAGGTAGGTCGGGGCATAGTACTGCCGTGCTGACCACGGCTGGATGGACGGTACCCTCCACCGTTCGACGGCCACCTGTGCCGTAGCACTGCTGGAAACGAGCATCGACAGGATGACGATGAGAAACAACGGCTGCATGGCGATCGCTGGAGAATGACCGGATATGTAGCCTATTAACAACAGGGGTCCGGGAAAGTTACCCGCAGTGCATCCGAACAGGAATGTGACTGGGGCCGGAACCTGTTCGTGAACGAATGACCTGTTTTCGTCATGACGATACCGTAGTTCGTGATACTATCATCCGTGATATTCCCCGTGGTCACGTATCCTTCGTGGTTATCGCAGCCTCCACCCACGATCGCCGGCAGTCCATGATCCATCGTTACCCTCTCTTCTCCGTCATCGCGATCGTTCTTGCGGCAGGCAGTATCCCATCGGCACGAGGTCAGGATATCGTCGGTATGGTCAAGCGCGTGAAACCTGCCGTGGTGACCGTGGTTCCTGAGAACGCCTTCGGCCTCGACGAAGGACTCGGCAGTGGCTTCTTCATCGACCGGACACGTGTCGTCACGAACTATCACGTGATCGACGGTGCCTCGGCCGTCAGGATCAAGCTGAACGACAGCACGAAGCTGCATGCGAAACATATCGTCGCCCAGGATTCGGCACTGGACCTGGCCATCCTGGAAATCGACGTCCCGAAGGAATGGAAGGTGGCTCCCCTGCCATTGCTCATACAGGATCCGGAACAGGGGCAACGCATCTACGTCGTCGGCAATCCGCTCGGCCTCGAGCAGAGTATCTCCGACGGCATCGTATCGTCCGTACGGATCGTCAAGGACCAGGGTAAGCAGATCCAGTTCACGGCAGCCATCTCGCCGGGCAACAGCGGCAGCCCGCTGCTCGACGCCAACGGCAAGGTCTACGGCGTAGCGCATACCATCATGCAGGGCGGACAGAATCTCAACTTCGCCATCCCTTCGGAGAAGATCGGAACGTTGAAGATCGGTGAACCCATCGCCTTCCAGCCATCCGTGAAAGTATACGAAGGGATCAGGATGAGAGTCATCGACGCCTTCGTCGTCGACACGACACTGATCGGCAATCCACCGTCGGACCTCGCGCCACGCGATCGGAACATCTGGCGCCTCCGTACTGCCGCACTGCGGGCCCGATGGAAGGCTGAGGTCGTGGACAAGAACATGAGCAGGCTCGTACGTGCCGTCAAACGCAACTACACGGACTTCGACATCGACGGGGATTCTCTCACGATGTCGCAGGCCCATGCCATCATTTCCGAAGCGCTCGGACGCAACGACGCCGACGACGACTATCCACCCGAGATCGCGAGCAGGATCGAGGGCATGAAGCTCGACCTGAAGGCCGCGATGGCGCAGATGTATCTCAGCAATCAGACCGTACCTCTCGGATTCACGGCAGGTATCATCAGCGGTACCGGCCAGATGTGGCAAGAACTGCAGAAGGACCGGCGATACGTCGTCGTCACGGCATCCGACACCACGGCCATCGCGGACATCGACATGGCCGTCTTCCGATATGAAGATGGTATGTGGAAGGCCGTGGCGGCGAATACGAAGGACGATGCGTTTCCCTATGTCTACTTCACCGCACCGGACGCCGGAGAGTACGCCATCGTATGGAGGGTAGCGGAATATACCGGCATAGCGAAGGAAGGCGTCGTCGGCACCTTCATCGTCACTACCGAATGATCATCGATATCACCCACGTCCATTCATCAACACAGGAACAAGGATTCACGCATGCTTCGTTCACGACTCCCGTCGACCGCACCCGATCACCCGCATTCCTTCACCTTGACCGGCATCCTCATCGCCATCGTCCTCATATCGACCGGTTGCGGCGGTATGAACGGCACGTATATCGAGCCGCCGAAGGGTCCACGTGGACTATGCAGTCTGATCGTCGACAACAACTTCAGCAGCGACATCGTGATCAAGCTCTATGAAGTCAAGGATCCCACGCAGGCCCTGCACTACATGTACGTATCCGGAAAATCGACGGCGGTAGTCGAAGGTATCGCACCCGGCAACCTCATGATGCGCTACAGCATGGGCAGGGAGTGGGACAAGACGAAGAAGATGTTCCTCCACGATCGCGCCAACTTCGAAACGGACCAGGTCTTCAAGTTCGAACAGTCCGAGACGGAAGTCAGCACGAGCGACGGCATCCGCAAGGAGAAGCACTGGAGCGTCCAGCAGCTCAAGCTGAATGCGAACGGTGTGGAAGGCAACGTGACGACGTCCCAGATCGACGACGACGAGTTCCAGGACAGGAAGTGATCGCTCTCCGTGACGTATCGGACCGACGACGCTCTATACGGTATGACACGACCAGCCCATCGTAGCGAACCGTTCTTTCAGGACGACATTCCGACGTCGTTCCATCGGCTCCCGAGGAGTCGGTGGATGATATGCCCATAGCGTTGGTCATCGTTCGTCGATACAACACCGTACGGAATCGGAGGAAGCCGGGCCTTTCCACGGTCTTCGACCCGTACCGGACTACATCGTGACGTACCGGATCGTACGCAGGCCGCCGAATGGCGGCCTGCCCGATCCGTATCCAGCTCCCCGACCAGGATTCGACCACCTTCCCGCACAGGGTTCGAGCCTGTATTACAGTATCCCGTATGGATTCCGTGCACGGACCTGTCCATCCGAAGCACGGCAACTATCGACGTCCACCACCACGGACCGGTACATTGCCTTGACGGGCTGTCCACCCACTGATGCCAGGTGCACTATCGAACAGCTCACCGTGGAAATCGGTATGAACGAAACATGACTCCAATAACGACGAAGAACGACAGACAACGGTCATACGATTAATGCAATCATCCTCGAACATGGCTCGTTTCCGGTATCAGTTGCAGGAAAGACCATATCTCCGGAATGTCATCATGATAGCTCATCCATCCATGCATACTCCTGCAATGACGATTCATCCGCGGCAGGTACGATGAAGCATCGAATGCCAGCGGCGAGTATCCGAAGACGAGTCATGACGAATCACATGGTCATCGGTACATGATTGCGTCGTAGCGCATCGGCCTCCTCCAAAAAGCCACCCTTTCACCCGGCACCCCCGCGCGAAGGTTATCCTCGCCGCACACCTCCCACTCGGGATCACGACGGTCCTTCCTGAAATATTTTTGTTCCGTCGGCATTCTCCTGTGAGACGATTCGTCGCGACGTGCGTCATTGTCCTCGAATGCACGACGGAACCACACGATGAACCCAATGACCACACCGGATACCGAACTCATGGCGGCTGTACGCGCCGGAGACGCCGATTGCGAGGCGGCCTTCCGTGAGCTGTACAGGCGCCATGCCGACCGGGTCTACCGCTACGCCCTGAAGGTCGTGAACGGTGATGCCCGCGCCGCCGATATCCTGCAGGACACGTTCATGAAGTTCCTGGTCGTGCTCCGCAACGGCGAGCTGATCGAGAACGTGCCGGCCTTCCTGATGCGTATCTGCCGCAACCTGTGCCTGGACCTGCGGCGCAACGAGCGGATGGACTTCATCGATCCGCAGTTGATCACCCTTACCACGGAAGACGAATCGCTGGAAGACCGGGACCTGCAGGAACACCTTTCCGCAGCCATCGCCAGCCTGCCCGACCACTATCGCGAGGCACTGGTGATGCACGTCTATGGCGGCCTGAGTTACGCGGAGATATGCGAAGCCACGGAATCGTCCCTGCCGATGGTCCGCAACCGTATCTCCCGCGCACGTCAATGGCTGCGTTCCGCACTTCTTCCCCTCTTCAGGAATTGAGGCTACGATGCACAACGACGACGATATGATCGAACGCTTCCTCGAAGGACAGACCTCGAACGAGGAGAATGAAGCCCTGTTCAGCGCCCTCGCTTCGGACAACACGCTCCAGGCCGAATTCCGCACGTCCGTGGGCATTCGCCGCACCTTCGAGCGTGAAGCCGCCACCATCAAGGCCCCTCCTGCCGTCCTCGATTCGCTGATGGCCTCGGCCACGGCATCCGGTCTCATACCGCCTGCACCGGTCGTAACGGCTCCCGCGGCGGGCTCGATTTCCGGTGGGATCATCAAGTTGTTCATCCTGCTCGGCGCCATGGTCATCGGCGCGGCATTGTATCCGGTGCTGTTCAGGAACGACGAAGACGCAACACGGCAACGTCCGGCAACGGCCCAGGGTATCGGCGAACCTTCCATGAATCGTGGTGTCGAAACGACGCCGGGCGATGCATCCGCTTCGAACGACGGCCAACACCTCGCAACGCCGCACGGCGCCGTAGCGCCGCGTACGACGTCGCCCACGGCAGTGATGACCGACGGTGAACCTGTACGATCCTCGACGGCCACGGTCATTTCGGAACGTCCGTCTCACCGGTCGTCTTCTGCACGTACGACGACGACGTCGCGCGAACCTGCCGTATCGAACGTCGCCACGCTACCGATACAGCCAGCTTCCACCGACGTCGCGACGACGGCGACGGATGTGGAATCCGAGGAAGCGCCCATCTCGCCGTCCATGCCCATCGCCGCGTTCGAGCCGACGGCACCCGACGTCGATTCACGGAATGCCACGGCGGAGCCCATCGCCCTGTCCGACGACACCTCGGTCGACGGTTTCTCCCGCTTCGAATTCCGCTTCCATTCACAGGCGCTCGGCAGGGATATCGGCGGCTACATCGACGGAGTATCGCCCTGGGCGAACTTCGGTGGCGAACTCGGTTATCGCTTCGACGATATCTCGTCGGCCGGCCTCGGCTTCTACCATGTCGTCATGCCTGAGGACACGGCCATCTTCATGCGCTGGTGGGGATCGTACTACAGAGTCACACCGGACATCGGCCTGCCCTTCCAGCTACGCCCATACATCCAGGCCACCATCGGCGGATGCGAACGAGGTGTCGTCATCGCACCGTCCATCGGCCTCACCATGCCTGTCGGCATGTTCTCGCTTTCTCTCGGGGCGGACGTCACGGCCCTCGCACGCACGACGTTCACGGTTCGGCCAGCCATGCGCCTGGCTATAGGCATCACTTTCTGACCTTTACTTCGGGAAACGTACAATGACCATTCTTCGATGGGCCGGAATGCCGGCCATGGCAGCGCTATGCCTTGTCGGCACCGCCCGCTCGGCACCTGCCGACGGATGCATCAAGGGAATCGTCCGCGATTCCGCTACGCAACAGCCGCTGCCGTTCGCCACCGTCTTCGACTCCACGTCAAAACGGGGTATCTATTCGAACCGCGAGGGGGCGATGAAGCTGTGCTCCATGAAGCCCGGACGACACATTCTCACGGCCTCCATGCTCGGCTATGGCCATCGTACCGTCACGGTCGACATCATAAAGGACGATACTGTCGACGTCGTCTTCGACCTCGCACCCACGACCATCGATGCCGAGAACGTCGTCGTAACGGCCGATCGCGGTCAATTCGATGCAACGGCCGTCAGCACCGTTTCCATCCCCATGCAACAGATACGCCAGATGCGCTTCGGTGGAGAGAGCGACGTCTCGCGTGCCATCCTCATGCTGCCCGGCGTATTGTCGGCCTCGCAAGTATCGAACGGCCTCTTCATCCGTGGCGGCTCGCCCGATCAGAATCTCATCCTGCTCGATGGCATGACGGTCTACAATCCGTCCCACCTCTTCGGCATGATCAGCGCCTTCAACAGCGAAGCCGTCCAGAGCGTCGAGCTGCAGAAGGGCGGCTTCCCCGCCGAGTACGGAGGCCGCATGAGCGCCGTCATGAACGTCACGCAGAAGGACGGGAACAAGGAACATATCGAAGGCATGCTCGGCGTCGGCCTTCTCTCCAGCCGCCTGGCCCTCCAAGGTCCACTTGGCAATGGTGCGTGGTTCGTTGGCGGACGTCGAACCTACGCCGATCTTCTCATGGGGGCCCTGCCTCAAGATCCTCAGGACCCCTTTCCCAAGTTCAACTTCCACGACCTGAACGTCAAGGTCTCCCAGCACTTCGGCAGTCACAAGCTCACGTTGAGCGGCATCCAGTCGAGAGATGTACTGACGCTCGATCAACCCGGACTCTACTTCGACGTAGGCGTAGGCAATGCGGCCACCGCCCTGTCGTGGCAACATACTGTAGCGTCCGGTCTCGTTCTCCATGCGACCGCGAGCGCCAGTCAATACGCCAATACGTTCTCCGCTCGCAATGACGGGCATGGATATGGTATCTCGAACAGCATCACGGACTATTCGCTGAGGACGGGAGCCGATCTCTTCATCAGCGACGACGTCCAGATGAAGTTTGGCTACGAAGGCACGATCTACCGTTTCGCCTACGACCAGACACTGGACGGCGCACGGATTCCCGAAGGCAACTCTCCCACCAAGAGCCCTGCACACCTCAGCTTCGTCGACGACGTCCACGGAGCCTTCGCCCAGGCGAGCTTCAATGCCGCAGCCAACCTCTCCATCACGGGTGGTATCCGCGCAGGCTACTGGAACATGAAGAATGCCGTAACGGTGGATCCCCGGTTGTCGATTCGCTACCAGCTCTCCGAAGACGTCACCATCAAGGGCGCGTGGGGACTCTATCACCAGTACCTGCGCATGGCCACCATGCCTGAGTACTCGTTCTTCGACATGTGGCTGCCGACGGACGCCACCTCGCCCATCAGTCGATCCGATCACTACATCCTCTCCCTCGAAACGCGACCGTTCGAGGACATCGCCTTCAACGTCGACGTCTACTACAAGCGTCAGCACAACATCAACGAAGTGAACTCGTTGCAGACGTCGACGTCGTCCGTTGCCGACCTCTTCCACTTCGGATCGGCCGACTCCTACGGCATCGAGTTCTTCCTGCAACGTCGTTATGGCGCGCTCACGGGCTGGATCGGCTATGCGCTCGGATGGGTCGACGCGCAGTTCGCCAACATCAACGGTGGCCTCGCCTATCATCCCAAGTACGACCGAAGGCATGACTTCAAGGTCACGCTCCTCTACGATATCTCGGACACATGGGAAGTCGGCGCCACGTTCACGCTGCAGTCGGGCCAGGGCTATACCGGTGCGACGTCGCAGTTCAACCCTACCCTCATGGGCGAGAGTCCTTCGAGCGGCATGGTCATGCCATCGCAGCAATGGGGCAGGAAGCTCCCCGCATCGCACCAGCTCAACATGGTCGTGACCTACAAGACCACGCTCGCCGACATGCCCTTCAACATCGTCGTCGACATCTTCAACGTCTATGCGCGCCGCGACATCCTGATGCGCACCTATGAGATGGACGGCGGTCAGGCACGTTCGTCCGACGTTCGACTCCTCCCGATCATTCCAACCATTTCCGCGGAGCTTCGATTCTGATGCTGCAACGTATCATCACCTCGACCATCATGATTGCCGCTGCGCTCGGTCTCGTCTCGTGCGCCGACAACGGCATCGCCTATCAATCGGAAACCGTCATCGAAGCCTATCTCTACGTCGGTGAACCCATACGCGACGTCCGCGTCTATCGCACGCAGGATCTGTCGGGTCCCATCGACCAGCGCGCGGCCAGCGTCACGAATGCCGTCGTCACCATCGTCGGTCCCGACGGTCCCATCCATCTCCGCTTCGTCGACGACGACGGTGGTGGCCACTACGAAGCCGCGGACAAGACGATCCGTGTGGCGCCTTCGGCGCACTACACTCTCAGCGTGGACATCGTCGGAGCGCAATACACCGGCAGCACGACGACGCCTGGCGTCACGACGTGGGTCACGCCCATCGCCGATACGCTGCGTCATCCCGTCGCCGACGAGTTCGCATGGCAGGGCGACGGCGGTGACGGGCACTGGCTGGTCTCCTTCACCTGTACGGACACGACGGGCGGTCGCCTGCCCTACATGGACGCGAAGCAGCCTCCACTCAGTTCGACCTACTTCACGTCCATTCCCCGATCCTCGATACAATGGGGATCGAGTCCATGGTTCGGTCCGTATCGCTGCGTCGTCTACACACCCGACGCCAACCTCTTCAAATGGTTCACGGCCGTCGGTCTCGGTGGCCCGTTCTTCGACAGGCGATACAGCAGCATCGACGGTGGAATCGGCGTCTTCGGCTCGGCCAGCCGGGTCGAAGCCTCGGTGATGGTGACAAGGTAGAACCGATATCGGCGCGGATCGTCATCGTGATGCGCAACGGGCCGGCGGGATGGGCTCCGCCCGGCCCTGCGGGCTTCGGGATCCGATGGCGGGCCTATACGTTTCTCCGACAATGCCTTCGCACCCGTAGCGTCCTGCACGCGTCGACAGACAGGGGTATGATCGACAGCGACAGGAACTGCATTTCAAGACGTTCACCGGCTATGTCGCCAAAGGAAAATGGTCGTTCAATCGATGACAATGAACGTGAGAGGGAATTCCGATAGCAAGCCATTCTTCGACCCGTCAATGCCATCATCAACATTCTGGAACGCTACACTACCTTCCTTCAGCATTCGCTTCGATAATGTCAATGATATACTGTCCGAGAACACCAAGAGACTCAAGCCAAACAAAGCATTCAGGCCGCTTTTCTACTAGTTGTTTCGCCACTTCCCGCAGATTTGGATCTCCATGATTCAAGGAAAGCCATTCGTACAACCTATTACCGGGTTGCATTTGATACGGTTGCTTTCGCATCAGAATTGCATCACTAAGAGAGACTCGAAAACACCATTCACCTTTACTGATAATGAACCCCATGAGAAACAAATAGTCCGGATTCTCTCCATACAATAACGACGATTCATGATAATACTCGATCATTTGCTGCTGATAGTAGTCGGTTGGCTCTGTCTCGTCCATCCCTTCGGCCAGGTTATCGACAAGAATGAACACTACACGAGCATACAACTCGATCGAGCACTGGTGCGCGGCTCTCTCGATATCGAAATGATATATCAGCCTTCTACAGTCGAGCTGTTTTTCAGCTAATACTAGATTGTGCATGTTACTCACTACGGGCTCCAGAATACTGCAGTGTAGTCCATCATTCTTAGAGGATCCGGCAAGGTCCTATGGGTGCATCAAACCCGGTATGAACACGGCATCAACATATTGGAACGCTACCTCATCAACTTGTTGGAACACTACCCTCCAATCCTTCTAGTGCTTTCAAAGCCTGGATGATCTCTTGTTCTAATCGATCATCTCCATAGAAACTTGGATCCTCTCTCCTCATCTGTTCGTCTGGCTCGTAATAGTCGAGATCGATAGCAAGCGTCGATAGAATCTCGAAGTATGGGCCTTCACCATTCCTGTCCCATATCTCATTCTGGAACTGTTTGATAAGTTCTGTACGCTGAGCCTTGTCCTCGAGAATTGCCCTAAGTATGCTGATCATGGTAATGGCACCAGAGTCTTTTTAACAAGCTTTGATCCACGCAAGACTGTCGTTAGTACTCCTGTTCTAGGATTCACCCAAGCAATCCGATTCCTTGCCCGATGATTCTTCGAATCCATCCACACATTGGAACACGAGGTTCGGACTTCCCACGGTAGTATGCCAAAAAACGGTCCGTTCCTTCGTCGCCGAGGGAAATGGTCGTTCAATCGATGACAATGAACGTGAGAAGGAATCCCGCTGGCAAGCCATCCTTCGACCCATCAATGCCATCATCAACATTTTGGAACGCTACCCCCTGGAACACTACCCTATGAACCAATAACTATCCAACTGTCCATCCCAACTCTCTCCGTATGTAAATATCTCGATAAACTGAATTCTATTGTTGGAAATGGCGACTTCATAGCCTAGGCCATATTCCAAGCCCGGAATTCCAATTCGCTCATTGGTACTTATCGCCCCATCTTTCATTCCAAGATCGGGGACAGCAGCACCTGTGTCTGTGTAATAGAAGTTGACGTACATCCCGACTCCTGTCGGAGTCCTGCTTTCGACTCGAAGCAACGGAATATGAGGCGCAATGCTTGAATACACTGCCGCAAGCCTCAGAAGTAGTGTACGTTCGAATTCGTTCAGGCTATCCATGCTATAACCCTTGTCGACTGAATGACGACAAAACGACTTGGCCGTTAACAACCCGTCCACCGATTAATCTAACCCTTAGTCCTCCAACATTAATAATATTGCCCATATTACCAGAAGGGAGAACACCTTGCGCATTCGGCGTTAGAGTACCGGCCCTAAGAGCGTTATTTGCTGCACTCTGCACCGCGTTAAAGGCCGCTTCCTGCGAGCCATACTTGCCTACCAACCCATCAAGTGCATGGGTCGGGTTTCCCAAAATATGATTGAAGCGATTTCCATCTATGGAACGCCCGTTTGTCGACCTACCATCCTGGTGCAACGGCACCGCCACTCCACCCGTAGGAGGAACACGTACGACCCTCGGAATGTTACCGTTACCGAACGCCCCGCGCCACACCATCAACACATTGGAACACGAGGTTCAAATGTCTGCCGGTAACAAGCCAAAGAATAGTTTGTTTGCCTTTCATTGAGAAAACGTTCGATCATTCCACGACGGCGAAAGCGAGAGGGAACCCCGTCGTCAAGCCGTTCTCCGGCTATTCGGCGACGGTATCAACATATTGGAACACTACCCCGCACGGTAATAAGCCAAGGAACAGTTCGTTCCGCTTTCGCCGAGAGAAACAGCGTATCAGTTCACGACTGAGAAGGTGGAAAGGAATCCCGCTATCGAGCCATTCTTCACTCGCTCGATGGCGGCATCAACATGTTGGAACACTACCACTCCGTTCGACCTGTGCCTGTAATCATGTTCAATGCCATCATCAACATTCTGGAACGCTACTCTTCTGGATCTCCCCATTCATGGCCCCAGTTCTCCAAAGACCACCCCTCGACTAATCTCTCACATAATAGTGTGTCGTTCCATATCCCGAACGAAGACAATTGCTTTTCCTCAGGCGAAAGTACTTTTACCAGTCTTCGCACTAAAGTATCAGTATCAACAATGAGCCAGCCAAGGAATGCTCCCCGTACGATGTGTATTTCACGCATATACTTTGGCATGGAATACGCTTCAGGTGAAGCATATCCAACCTTTCTGACGATTTTTTTCCTGTACGCTGCATTTAGTGGGAAAAGGACGAAATACCTCTCTTGCATTGCAGCAATAGCCTCGATATCGTGCGGTGTCTCCAAATATAGACCAGGGAGTACTCGAACCAGCTCACAGTTTGTTGGATGCTGATATATAAAATGTAGATAGGCCTTTCCCGCAGGCGTGTCTATCTCGAAAATATCTCCAACGATAGTTTTGGTCTTACTCATTTTGGTGGAAATCCAATTGTTTTTAGGAGTTCATAACCTCGTTCGATTTGCGCTCTGTATTCAGGCTTCCATGGTGCGATGCTGTTGATCTTGTTCAGCAACGAGCCTCCATTTTTTCCTAGGCCGTGATACTCGATTAGCACCTGTTCCACTGCCCTTGCGTCCTCTCTCTTAAGCACTGTCATCAGTTCGGTAATATCAATGCCTCTGGTCCGCAAATGATCTGCGGTGCGCCGTGCAAGATTGTTCGTTATTCCAACATACTGAATAATACCTCTTTCAGTCCGCGATACGTAGACGATCGTCTTTTCGACAATAGGCAGAGTCTTGGCCGCTCTGTACGTCCATTTGCCAAGCTTGACCATCATCCCTTCGGGACCGCCGTAGAGGAATATGCCACCTTCAATGATACCTTGTGCGATACCCCATCCTTCAGGATCCATCCCCTGCTGTTGCTGCGGAAGCGACGGCGCCGGTGAGAGAGTAGCATTCCATGGACCCGTCAAGCCCGGTACCTGGCGGGGGAATCGAGGATCGTCTGAGTGGATCGGTGTGGACGTAGAGGTCGCATCACGGCGTGGAAGCCCATCCTGATTCGACAGGAACTGCTTCACGTCGTTCTGCCACTCTTTTGTCTTGTCCATGGCGTCCAGCACCATCTTCTCATGCACCGGATCGTAGTTGATCTCGATGATGATATCCTCGACCCGCTTGACCCGGACCTTGTCCTTCTTCGGAAGTCCCTCCCGGCCGGCAACGGCATCGATGGGTTTCTCGGGCGGGCCGTAGTAGCCCCCACCCCCTCCGCCTCCATTTCCACCACCAACCAACCCCGTCGGGTCCATGAAGTTGATGGGATCATGGAAGGAGTAGGCATACGGCGAGTACCCGACCGATTGGCTCCACAGTGCATCCACACCAGTGAAGGCTCCCTGCGTCTTGCTGTACTTCCGCGCGCCCATGTCCATGAGACGCTCGTGATACAGATTCGCATTCAGCACCACATTGAACTGCGGCGCCGTCTCGTAGTCCGATTCCTTACCGATAATTCCTCGAATCCATCAACACATTGGAACACGAGGTCTAAATGCCGCACGGTAATAAGCCAAGGAACGGTTCGTTCCGCTTTCGACGAGGGAAACGGCGTACCAGTTCACGACTGAGAAGGCGGAAAGAACCCCACTATCGAGCCATTCTTCACCCGCTCGATGGCGGCATCAACATGTTGGAACACTACCTCGGCGACGGTATCAACATATTGGAACACTACCTTCTGGAACGCTACCCCTTATTATACGAAGAAGATATCCATGATCTCTTCGAGAATACGCCCCTCGGGATTTAGCTTGTAGTCCATGTCAAACCCCACAACTAGCAATCTTTCACTCGCCCAATCTTGAATGTCATCTGCTTGGTCCTCGTCAATAGTCAGCAGGACGCGTTTGTCTTCAAACTGAAACTCAATGAGTTGCCAGATTGCCATATTCTCTTTCGAGAAATGATCCAGCAGGTACTCGTACTGTGTCTTGGAGATTATCAGTTGCATACTTCGCTCACTTTCTTACAGATCGAAGGAGCTTTGCTAGCCTTTTCGCTCCAATCGGGTTAACAGAAAGGATCTTTCCTGTTTCCGGATTAATCGCAACTTCACCCAGCCTACCAAAGAATCGTTGGCTTTGACGCCCAGCTGCATCTGTCACAATTCTGCCAATCTTCAGAGGATTGGTTAGTGTGTTAAAGATAGCTGGTTTCGTGATTCCACGTTCTGCGGCTCTCTCCACTGCGTGCAGCGTCATTCCAGTGATTCTCACCCCATTGGCCGCATTGAATCCATTCAGTATTAGCAGTCCACCCTTGTAATACTCGTACAACGTTACCGGGCTTACCACCCAAGGCGTTGTTCTTACAATATTCTCTCCAATCTGATTCGCAAGTGGGTCCATCTGCCGCAGTCGTTCTGCTGGTGAGGGCGGTGTTGTAATCATTCCTTGAGCGCTCGGCCCCTGCTGAGAGGTGGCAGCAATCGCCATTCGAGCCAATTCCTTATCGGCATCCGTCAGGTAGTTCTTTGAGCGAATGTTCGCATCCGCCCGAATTGGTTGTACGATCGACGTTGCATCGCGGCGCGGAATACCGTCCTGATTGGACAGAAACTGCCTTGCTCCAGATTGCCACGCAGCAGCCCGGTCGAGTGCGTCAGCCTTCATGATCGGATAGTACGGGTCCGTCGCATCGACGACAACGACGACCTCGACCACTCTCACCTTCTCCTTGTCTTCCTCCGGAATTCCCGGACCTGCCCTGACGCCATCGTCCGGTTTGTAGGGCACGCCAGCGATAGCACCACCACCCTCATTCCCACCACCCGCCAACCCCGTCGGGTCCATGAAGTTGATGGGATCATGGAAGGAGTAGGCATACGGCGAGTACCCGACCGATTGGCTCCACAGTGCATCCACACCAGTGAACGCTCCCTGCGTCTTGCTGTACTTCCGCGCACTCATGTCCATGAGGCGCTCGTGATACAGGTTCGCATTCAGCACCACGTTGAACTGCGGCGCCGTCTCGTAGTCCGATTCCTTGCCGAGATAGCCTCTTCTCTGGTCGTTCGCCACCGTCACATCGACACCGAACGGGAGGTAGTCGCGCACCTTCTGATACGCATTCTTCCCTACCGCGAACCGCTCCGAGCCCTGGATGTCCGTGCCCACGAAGCGTGCGACCATGGCGCCGTTGGCATCGCGTTCCCAGACGATGTTCACACCATCCACGCCGTACGACCGGTATTCGACCGGATAGAAGAAGACCCGGCGTTCCGTGGGACCTCCGTCGCAGGCGCCACGGCTGATCTGACGGCCGTGATAGACGACCTGCTGTTCGTCACCCACCCCTTGCAGGTAGTACGTCCAGGGAAAGACGGTACCGCACGAGGAGTCGGACGTCGGCGAGAGGACGAGGCGCTTGATCTCGCGCTCGCCCGACGGCGAATACGAATACTGCCATTCCATCTTGTTCGCCAGCGAGAACGAGAGCGAGTACGGAGGATTGACCACACAGACCGGTGGTTGACGACCGGTCTTCATGCCGGTGGCATCGGTCTGCATCTTGACGAGGCGGTCGTTGTAGCCGTAGTGGAACCATTCCCTGGTGTACGGCACGGTGGGAGCCATGCCCTGCGGACGCAGGTAACGATAGTTCAATGCGCCGTCCCGGTTGTACGTCTGGTCGTCCGTCAGAATCTCGCCGTTGACGCTCGGAGCGATGTCCGTCGGCGCATTGGTCGCCGATACCGGGAGCGGCGCATAGGTATGCCCTGCCACCACACCCGTCTTCGTCGTCTGCGTGCGGCGGGCGATCTCGTTCACGTCGTACGTCTCGCTCTTCCACGGCGTGAGGTTGTGGTCCACGTCGGCTGTCACGAGCCGCCCGGCGTTGTCGTACGTGTACGTGTGGTCGTAGACGTCGCCGTCGAGCAGCGTGCTGCTGCGCTGCGTGATGCGGCCGCCGTTGTCGCGCGTGTAGATGTCGCTCGAGCTGACGGGGTCGAGGTCCCACGAGTGGTCCTGCTGCTGCAGGCGCCAGCGGGGATCGTACAGGTATGTGGTATTGAGTTCGCGGTTCAGGTCGTCGGCATCGTGATAGACCTTGCTCGTGAGGTTGCCCGCGGCATCGTACGAATACGTGACACGCGGAGCGCCACCCGGACGTGGTATGAGGGCAGGTTTGACGATACCGACGAGGGGAGCGTAGAAGCCGAAACCATTGATGGGACCGGTGGCATCGGCATTCGTCACACTCGACGTCATCTCGGCCACACGGCCGTTGTCGTCGTAACCGTACCACGTGGCATACTGCCGGAGGGCGTCGACGACGTGGATGCTCGTGATCTGGTCCGACGAGTTGTACGAGTAGTAGACGGCATCGAAGCCGAGAGCCGGCGTAAGCTTCAGCACGCATTCCACGCGGCCGCGTTCGTCGTAGCTGTAGACGCGGTAGCGATACGGCTCGTAGGGATGGTCGCGGTAGGCTACTGCGGCCACACGACCTGCCTGGTTGCGAACCGTACCGGTCTTCGAGAGGCCGTTCCATGTCGCGGGTGCCGGGAAGTACTTCCAGAACGAACCACTGCCACCCGTCGGCATCTGATCGTAGGAGATGGCCTGACGTCCGTTGTGCGGGTTGTCGGTGAAGTCCTCGAAGTCGTTCGTCGCCGAGACGGGACCATACGGAGCCGCCTCATTGTAGACGCAGATGTCGACGGGTTTGATGATCGTCCGCTCGAGGGCGTTGAACGCGAAGAGCGCTTCATAGGGCGGTCTGGCATCGTCCCACGGTGGCAGACAGGCAGCGGCGCCTGCCCTGTTGTCCGGCGAGAGTGGCGGCAGCAGCGGATAGATGCTCGGCGGCGTCGGAAGCGGTACCGTGCCCCAGAAGAGCGACGGGTTCACCGTCGCGCTCTTGTATGCGCTGCCCGTTCCCGTGAGGTTGATGGTGGACGAGTCGAGCCCATTGAAGGCGCTCGAACTCTCGAAGACGGCCTCGCCGATGGCCGTCATACGACCCAGGTCGTCGTACTGATAGAACGTC